>JABFXX010000120.1 GCA_013368795.1 Kofleriaceae bacterium | reverse complement strand
CTTCCATCTCTCGCAGTACCACTCTCGACGCTCGTGCTCGCGAGCACGACCGTCGCCGCCGATCCGGATCCGAAGGCAAAGGATCCGGACACGGTCGCCACCGTCGAGTCGCCCGAGGTCGCGCCGAAGACGACCGCCGCGGTGCAGCCGCCCGCCCCGGTGACGTCGACGACGGCGACCACCGAGCCTGCGGCGTCTGCCGTGCGCTATCCGCGCGCCGTGATCGCGCGGCCGCTGACGTTGCCCGAAGGCATCGCCTCGCTCGGCGCCGACGCGACGAGCAACCGCGACTTCAGCTCGGCGACAGGCGCGCCGATCGCGGGCTACGGCATCACGGACAAGGCCGAGGTGCAGGTCGGCTATGCGTTCGCAGCGCGCGAGCTCGAGCCGCGTGGCACGGTCGCGGCAGACGTCGGCTACGCGGTGATCCGCGGCGCGCTCGACGGCAAGCTCGAGGCGATCGTGCGCGCGCGCGCCGGCTACGACGTGCTCGGCAATGCGGCGACGCCAGTGATGCTCGGCCTGCACGCCCAGTACAGCGTGACGCCGTGGCTCGCCGTGATCTCCGGAACGCCCGGGTCCGAGCAGATCGCGCTCTCGGTCGCCGATTCTGCCGATAGCACGAGGCCGGCGTACCTCCAGCTGCCGGTTGCGATCGGCATCCAGCCGACGGAGCTCGTCTATCTCCAGCTCGACACGAAGCTCGGCCGGATCGGCATGAACGATTCCGAGCACGCGCTGTTCGGGCGCGACGAGACGCCGCTCGCGGTCACCGTCGTCTACAACATCATCAACGCGCTCGACGTGCAGGCGTCGGTAGGCGCCGACGTCTCCGCCGACATCGGTGACACGCTGTCGCTGCTCGTCGGTGCGCGGTACTACGCCGGCGATCTCTAGTGATGCGCGACCTCGAGCGTCACGCCAAACGAGTCGCTCGCGGACTCGACATACGCGCGCGCCCCGGCGTCGTCCTGAAGCGTGGCCTTGAAGAACGCGGTCGCGTAGGACGCGGCAATCGCCCGACCGGTCGACGGATCGAGGTACGTGAAGTCCGCGCCGTCGGTCTGCCGGACCGCGTCGCCGCAGCCGGCCTGGTAGATGTCGACGAGGCCGTCGAGGTCGGAGACGGACCAGTGACCCGCGTCGGGAATCTCGATCTTGTAGGCGGGCACGGTCGCCGCCTTGAAGTTGTCGCGGATGAACTTGTTGCCGAGCTCGGTGATGCTGTTGTCCTCCTTCGCGACGACGAACATCAGCGGCACGTCGAGCTCGCTCAGCATGACGCCGGGCACGAGCGGGTTCTCCATCGGCGCACACAACGCGGCCGAGGCTCCGATCCGTGAGTCGAGCTGCGCGACGCGGCCCGCGGTCACCGCGCCCATGCTGTGACCGAGCACGCCGACGTGTGCCATGTCGACGACGCTGCCGACCGGCGACGACGCGATCTGGTCCAGCGTCGCGCGCACGTCGGCGGCGCGAAGCTCGAGCTCCTCGCCATCGATCGGCGCGTCGACGCCGTCGAGGTGGTCCCACAGCGTGTCGCCCGCGTGCTCGACCGACACGGCGACAAAGCCGTGGCTCGCGAGCCGGATCGCGGTCGTCGCGTTCGAGAGGCGTGTGCAGGCATGGCAGTGCGAGATCAGGATGAGCGGGAACGATCCTGGCGACGGTGCTGCCTCGGGTACGACGGGCAGCGTGCGCGTCGGGCATGCGGGCGCTGCCGCGAGCAGCGTCTGATATCGCGCGCGCGGCGGCTCGATCTCGAGCATCTCGATCGGCGTGTCGCCGGCCGCGGCGTCCGTCGGAAACCATGCCTGCGCGACGAGGTCACGGCTTCGGGCCGTGTCGTGCACGACGAACCGCGCGGTCCCGACCGCATGTGTGCCCGCACTCTCGACCGTGCGATCCGGCGGTGTCGGATCGCTGCACGCGCCCACCAGGGCCACCACGACAAAACAACCACGGAGCATGCGGCCACTGTAACGCGGCCGCATGCTCCTCACGCCACCAACCACCACCTTCGACTCGCCAGCCCAGCGATTGGCGAGTCGCCGCCTACCTCACCGACCTGCACCTTCGACTCGCCAGCCCAGCGACTGGCAAATCGCCGCCTACCTCACCGACCTCCGTCGCCGCCTACCTCCGTGATCCTTTCTGCTACTGCTGCGCGAGAGCGACGACCACCGCCGCGACTGCCGCAACCACCGCGCCGGCTGCGATAGCGATACGCATCTTCTTCGACGACACGCGCGACTGCACGGCCGCGCCAAACGTGCCTGGCATCGACGCCGACGGCGGCGGCAACAACGGAAGCGGCATGCGCGTCTCGCGAATCTCGAGTGCACGCACCTCGCTCGCCCGCGGTGCCTCGAGCCGCCGGACGGGCGCGGCGGCAGGCGGGACGAACCCAGGGGACCCTGTCTCGACGATCGTCGGCGTCGTGTTGCCAATCGGCGCGAGCACCTCGCGCCGCATCGTGTTGCCAAGCGGTGCGAGCCCGGGCGGCATCGTCTCGACGCTCGGTGCGAACCCGGGCGGCAGCGTGTTGCCAATCGGCGCGAGCACCTCGCGCGGCACGTCGTCGATCATCATCGACGGCACTCCCTCGAACGGCCCGGTCGGCGCGAGGTCTTCGAATCCCGTCGCCGCGTCGAGGACCGTACCCGACACGGGATCGAGCCGCGTCGGCGCGTCGATCAGATCGAGCTCGACTCTCGGCACCGGTGCGGTCTCGACCGTCACCGCATCGATCGCGTGCATGTCGTTCGCCGATACATCGATCTGCACGAGATCGAGGCGAGCCATGTCGCTCTGCGATGCGTCGATCGCCGCCACATCGATCGCCGCCGTCTTCGGTGCGGCGATCGGCGCGACGGCGATCGCCCGCGCAGAGCCCATCGCCCGCACCGGCTCGACGATTGTCGTCGTCGGCGCGGCGCGCGCGGGCTCGATGCTCGGCGCCGCCGCGAACGCGCGCATCGGCTCGACGAGCGTCGTCGCCGCGTTGATCGCGGCGGTGAGAGCCTCCAAGGTCGGCGGCGTGTCAGCCGGCTTGGCCTCGTGGAGGACAGCCTTCGAGGCTGCTGCCTTGGCGTCGACGACCGCCGGGTTGATCTGGTCGACGACAGCCGTCGAGGCTGCTGCCTTGGCGTCGACGACCGCCGGGTTGATCTGGTCGACGACAGCCGTCTTAGAATCGACGACCGGCTTGTCCATATGAAACCCGAGCGGCTGCGTTCCCTGCGCCACGCGCCGCGGCGGCTCGAAGTACTTCGCGTAGCGCTCGTTCGTGACCGGCAGATAGTCGGTCTCGCCGACGCGACACAGCGTCACGTATCTCGACAGTAGTCCGACTTCGATCCTCCGCCGGATCTCGGACAGCACGTACGGCCCTTCGTCATCGCCGTCCGGCTCGAGTACGAAGTAGTAATTCTTGTCCACGACGATCCTCCCGCGAAGCCAACGAAGAATTCGTTTCGAATGCGGCGCGTCTCTATCATGGTCGAATGGTCGGACCAAGAGCAAAGTGGAGGCGGTGCCTCGATAAAAGCGAACGCGTCGCAAAACCGAGTGACTGAAAATGGATAGCGAGTTTGTCCGGCTTGTCCGGCAGATCGCAGACGCCGCTCGAAACGTGCCGCCGGTCGGTTTTTGCGAGCTCGAACGCCGTTTTTTCGCGACCGCGCGCGCGTCGAAGGCTCGCTTCTCCGTGATGACGACCGAGGGAGTGAAGACCGAGATCATCGAGCTGACGAAGCTCGCTGCGCCGCGGCGCGAACCGACGAAGTGCGTGCCGCAGCGGCGTGCTCCGCTCGGTGGACCGACGAATGATACGCAGGCGCGAACAACTGCGCTCGAGCCGACGAGCGGCGCGCATGCTCGTGGTGCGCTCGAACCGACGAGCGGTGCGCATGCTCGTGGTGCGCTCGAACCGACGAACGGTGCGCATGCTCGTGGTGCGCTCGAACCGACGAACGGAACGCCGGCGCGAATTGCCGCGCACGAACCGACGAGTGCAACGCCTGCATGCGGCGCAGCGGTCGAGTCGGCGAACGACGCATTTCGGGCTCGCGCCGCGTTCGGTGAGTTCCTCGTCGAGAATCGCGTGCTCGATCGGTACCAGCTGTTTCGTGTCCTGCAGCTGCAGGACCGGATGCCGGGCGTGCGTCTCGGCCATTGCGCCGTCGCCCTCGGCTACGCGCCGCGCACGGAGATCGAGCAGCTCCATGTCCGGTTCGTCCAGAGCGACGAAGCACAGATCGAGGACATCGATCTCGAGAGCATGACGACCGACGCGTTCGAACGCGACCCCGAAGTCGATATCCAATATCGAGACGTCCCACGCTGACGTGAGACGGACCGCGCTCGGGCGCGGCCCCGAAGCTGATATCCGCTATCGAGCTTGTCCGGGCGGACGCGGCCCCGAAGCTGATATCCGCTATCGAGCTTGTCCGGGC
>JABFXX010000597.1 GCA_013368795.1 Kofleriaceae bacterium | reverse complement strand
GACGCGCCCGCTCGGCAGCTCGGCGGCATAGACAAAGCCATTGCTCGCAAAGCCCGCCGTGCCGACGACGAACGCGATGAACAGCTCGTCGGTGACCGCGGTCATGTACTGCCACGACTTCAGCCGGAACTTCTGCCGGTACGCGGCCTCGACGCGGCCGAGCACCGGGACGCCGGCGAGCGGCGCGAGGCGATGCGCGATCCGCGCGTCCTGGATGTTGGGCTCGACGAGCGGGCGATCCCACGCGCTGACGAGCGGTGACGTCTCGCGTGCTCCGACCAGGTCTCCGCGGTGGCTCATCACGAACCTCCAAGCTCGATGCCGATGCCCTTGGCGGTGCGCACCAGCTCGCCCGCCGGATCGACGAGCTTCAGCTTCTTCACCGCCATGCCGATCGGCTTGGCGACCAGCGCACCGCCCTCGAGCGCGGCGACGTGACCGAACTTGCCCTCGGCGATCAGGTCGACTGCCTTCACGCCGAAGCGAGTTCCGAGCTCGCGGTCGAACGCGCACGGCGAGCCGCCGCGCTGGACGTGGCCGAGTACCGTCGAGCGGACCTCGAGGTCGCAGCGCTGGCTGAGCAGCTCGGCGAGCTTGGCCCCGGCGCCACCGAGCTTCTCCTGCCTCGTCGCGTCGCCCGCGGTGACGACCGACAGCGCGCCGCCTTTGGGCTTGGCGCCCTCGGAGACGACGGCGATCGAGTAGCTGACGCCGCGCCCGTGGCGACGGTTGACCGCCGCGATCACGCGCTCGACGTCGTAGTCGATTTCCGGAATCAGCACGACGTGCGCGCCGCCGGCGAGGCCTGCGGTCAGCGCGATCCAGCCCGCGTAGCGGCCCATGACCTCGACGATCATGATGCGGTCGTGGCTCTCGGCCGTCGTGTGCAGGCGCTCGATCGCCTCGACGACGATCTCGACCGCGGTCTGGAAGCCGACCGTGTACTCGGTCGCCTCGAGATCGTTGTCGATCGTCTTGGGCACGCCGACGATCCGGGTCATCCCGCACTCGATGAACTTCTGGGCGAACGACATCGTGCCGTCGCCGCCGACGACGATCAGGCCGTGGAGATCGAGCTTGCCGAGGTTGGCGAGGCAGCGCTTGGAGACGTCGTGGATCTCGACCCGGCCGTCGGGGAGCTTCACGGGATACGCGAACGGGTTCGCGCGGTTGCTCGAGCCGAGCATCGTCCCGCCGCGCGGCAGGATGTGGTGGACGTTCGAGACCTGGAGGTCGACGTACTCCTCCTCGTAGAGGCCCTCGAACCCGTTCCGAATTCCGACGACCTCCCAGCCGAACGTATGCCGCGCATGGAGCGTGGCTGCGCGAATGACCCCGTTGAGGCCGGGGCAATCCCCGCCTCCGGTCAGAATCCCGATGCGTGTGCTCACGCCGCCGAACGTAACAAACGGCGCAGATGATCGGGGAGCTTCGCAACCTCGGCGGGATCCGGATCGATGATGAGGCCGCGGCAGCTCTTCGCGCCACAGGCGCACGGCTCGGCGACCTCGCCGACGAAGCCGTAGTCGTACGTGATCTCCTCGCCGACGGGGATATCGCGCAGCGCGACCCACCAGGCGATGCACGTCTGGTTCTTGTGGTCCCAGCGGTTCTGGACCTCAGAATTCGGGTCACACGAGTGATTGAACCAGCGCGTCTGGCAGACGAGGTCCCAGAAGTACTGCTCGCCGAGGCCCGAGTCCTCGCCGGGGAACACGAGCGCGTACGTATCGTCGAAGTCAGCGTCCTCCGTGTAGAGCACGCCATCGCCGTAGCAGATGACCTCGCCCTTCTTGAACTCGCGCGTCGTGACGACGCCGTAGCCATGAATCTTGGAAGCGACGACTTTCAGTCCATCGAGCAGAGGCACGACGCGTGATCCTTATCGGGGATTTGCTAGATTGCAAAGCGCTATGGCAAACAAGCTCAAGGTAGGCGTCCTCGGCGCGACCGGCATGGTCGGCCAGAGGTTCGTGTCGCTGCTCGCGGATCACCCGTGGTTCGAGGTCACGGCCGTTGCCGCGAGCCCGTCGTCGGCGGGGAAGCAGTATGCGGACGCCGTGGTCGAACGGTGGACGCTGCCCTCCGAGGTACCTGCCAACGTCGCCCGCCTCACCGTCGGCAACGCGTCTGACGTCAAGGCGATCTCCGACCAGTGCGACTTCGTCGTCTGCGCGGTCGACATGGACAAGGCCGCCATCAAGAAGCTCGAGGACGACTACGCCATGGCGGAGACGCCGGTCATCTCGAACAACTCGGCGCATCGCTGGACGCCCGACGTCCCGATGATGATCCCCGAGATCAACCCCGACCACGCGGGCATCATCGAGGCGCAGCGCAAGCGCCTCGGCACGAAGCGCGGCTTCGTCACGGCGAAGCCGAACTGCTCGCTGCAGAGCTACGTGCCCGCGATCCACCCGCTCAAGTCGTTCGGTCCGAGCAAGATCGCGGTCTGCACCTATCAGGCGATCTCCGGCGCGGGCAAGACGTTCGAGTCGTGGCCCGAGATGGTCGACAACGTCATCCCGTACATCAGCGGTGAGGAGGAGAAGTCGGAGAAGGAGCCGCTGAAGATCTGGGGACAGATCAAAGGTGGCGAGATCGCGACCGCGACCGCGCCGACGATCACCGCGCAATGCATTCGCGTGCCGGTGAGCGATGGCCACATGGCTGCGGTGTTCGTGTCGTTCGAGAAGAAGCCGTCGAAGGAACAGATCCTGTCGGCGTGGAAGGAGTTCAGCGGCAAGCCGCAGCAGCTGAAGCTGCCGAGCGCGCCGACGCCGTTCCTCCACTACTTCGAGGATCCGTCGCGTCCGCAGACGAGACTCGATCGCGATGCCGGTCACGGACAAGCGATCTCGCTCGGTCGTCTTCGCGATGATGCGGTGTTCGACTGGCGCTTCGTCGCGCTGTCTCACAACACCGTTCGCGGTGCAGCAGGCGGTGCAGTGCTCACTGCCGAGCTACTAAAAGCGGAAGGCTATCTCGTCGCCAAATAACTCCGACGAGAAAACGGTGCAGCAAAGTGCTGCACCCGATCACCCAACGTGAGCCGCCTCGCAGAATTCACAACGTATAAGCGAAGTAATACGGCTTTCTACGTAGGTAGGAGAAACAGCCAGATCGAGCATTTCGATCTCGCTGTGGCGACAGCGCTCGCAGCTAAATTTTTCTTCATGAGATCGTCGCGCGGTTTCGCTTGCGCCTAGAGAAGGAGATGCGAGACCGTAATGTTTGATGTCGCGCAGCCCGGCAGATGAGAGACGTCGAAAGACGCGCTCTTCGATCACGACGGTGATCGAGGCGAGCGATACGCCGCCGGCGAAGCTCGCGCGCGGCACGCGCGACCAGGTCCGTCTCGACGCGCCTCGCGGCACGCGCAACTCGGTGGCGCCGCCGACCGTCTCGCGCACGACGACGACGCGCGGCATGGGCACGCCGACGCCTCCGCGTGCGGTTGCAGCGCCGCTCCAGATCGATGAAGAGGTCGTGCTCGACTCGCACCATGACGAGCCCGACACGATCGTGGTCGATCTTGGCGAGCACGCGGGCGTGCTCGACGAGCATCACGAAGATCATCACGACGACCATCTCGATCTGACCGCGGACGACGACTCGATCGATCGCCACATGCTCGAGCTCGGCAAGCGCCGGTTCGGCATCACCGCATTCCGTCCCGGTCAGGCGCTCGCGATCCGCAACGTGCTCGCCGGCATCGACACGCTCGCGATCATGCCGACCGGCGCGGGCAAGTCGCTCTGCTATCAGCTGCCGGCGCTCGAGCTGTCGGGCGTCACGCTCGTCGTCTCTCCATTGATCGCGCTGATGAAGGATCAGCACGACAAGCTCGCCGAGCTCGACATCGAGGTGCTGCGCCTCGACTCGACGCTATCGCCGCGCGACGAGCAAGCGGCGCTCGCCCGCCTCTCCGAGAACCGGCCGTGCATCGCGTACGTCACGCCCGAGCGCCTCGGCGAGCCTCGCTTCCGCGAGCGCCTCGCGGCGGTGAAGGTCGCGCTGTTCGTCGTCGACGAGGCGCACTGCATCTCGCAGTGGGGGCACGACTTCCGTCCCGCATACCTCGGCCTCGGCGAGGCCGTGCGCGCGCTCAACCAGCCGCCGGTGCTCGCGCTGACCGCGACCGCGCCGCCGAAGGTCAAGGACGACATCCTCGCGCAGCTCCAGATCCCCGAGGCATCGGTGATCGACATCGGCCTCGATCGGCCGAACCTGCGCTACCACGTCATCAAGGCCTCGAGCGAGCGCAAGAAGCAGGCGATGCTGATGCGCCTGATCGAGAAGACGCCCGGCTGCGGCATCATCTATGCCGCGACGGTGAAGACGGTCGACGCGCTCGCCGACTTCCTGTGGTCGCAAGGCGTCGAGTGCGGGCGCTACCACGGCCGCATGCGCGCCAAGGATCGCGAGCGAGTACAAAGCGCGTTCATGGAGCACAGCGAGCCGAGGCTGATGGTCGCGACGAACGCGTTCGGCCTCGGCGTCGACAAGCAGGACCTCCGCTTCGTCATTCACTACAACTTCCCGGGCTCGCTCGAGAGCTACTACCAGGAAGCCGGCCGCGCGGGCCGCGATGGCCTGCCCGCCGACTGCGTTCTCCTCTATCAACCCGAGGACAAGCGCATCCAGAGCTTCTTCCTCGGCGGCCGCTATCCGACGCCCGAGCAGACGCGCGCCGTCGCCGAGGCACTCGTCCACGTCAGCGGCGGCAAGGTCGCCACCCACGACACCGACGATCACGACCCGGTGTTCCAGTCGGTGAAGGACATCGCCGAGCGCGCCGAGACGCCCGCGAAGAAGGCGCGCGTCGTGCTCTCGTTCCTCAAGGAAGTCGGCTTCGCCGCCGAGGCGCCGGGCGCCCGGTTCGCACCGCTCGCGACCGAGCCGCCGAGCATCGAGGATCTCGCACGGTCGGCGAGCCGCTACGAGCAGAAGCGCGCGCAGGACCGCGCCCGTCTCGCCGCGATGCTTCGCTACTCGCAGTCGCACCTGTGCCGGACGCGCCTGCTCGTCACGTACTTCGGCTATCTCGACGCGCCGGCCTGCGGCACGTGTGACAACTGCCAGCGCGCCGCGCGCCAGGCGCCGCCTCCGCAGCGCGATGCCGAGACGCACGCGAACGAGCTGACCGCTCGCCGCGGCGGCGATCCGGTCACCCGCAAGGAGCTACTCGAGGAGGCGATGCGCCGCCGTCATACGGCCGGCCGCAACCGCGCCCTCAAGATCGAGCGCGTGAAGCGCCCGGTGTTCGGCCCTCTCGAGAAGGGCGACATCGTCCGTCACGCCACCTGGGGCGAGGGCGAGGTCGTGCGCGTCGTCGGCGACAGCATCTACACGTTCTTCCCGGTCCACGGGGAGAAGCTGCTCAAGGCGCACTTCCTCGAGAAGATCAGCGCTTAGCGCGAGCTTGCGAGCGCGTTCCGGATAGGCGAGCGCGTCGCGAGCCGATCGATGAAAGAGCCATCAGCCGCAGAGCGAAGCTCTACGATCTAGTGGTTCTCTGGCGGCGCATCTCGTAGAGCGCGAGCGCGGCGGCCACCGACACGTTGAACGAGCCGACAGCCGAGCGCTGCATCGGGATCAGCGCGTGGAAGTCGCAGTTCTTCGCGACGAGCGGGCGCACGCCGGTGCCCTCGGCGCCGAGCACGAGGACGAGCGGCAGCGTGCCGTCGATCTCCGAGATCGGCTTGGCGTCCATTTCGGCGTGGACGGCGACGCGCCACAGGCCGAGCTCGCGCAGCTGATCGAGCGCGCGGACGAGGTTGCCGACCTGCGCGATCGGCACGAGCTCGCTCGCGCCGGCCGACGCCTTCGCGACGACCGCGGTGACCTGCGCCGCGCGATGCTCCGGGATGATCACGCCGTGCGCACCGAGCAGGTACGCCGAGCGCAGGATCGCGCCGAGGTTGCGAGGATCCTCGACGCCGTCGAGCGCGACGATCAGCGCGGGCTCGTCACCAGCACCGGCGACGAGGTCGTCGACGTCGGCGTAGCCGAACGCGCCGAGCCACGCGATGATGCCCTGGTGGCGGCCGCCCTCGCCTGCCGCACCGTCGAGCGTCTGGCGATCGCGATCCTCGACGCGGATGCCGGCAGCGCGCGCCGCCTGGACGATCTGCGCGACCGGATCGCCCGCGGTCTTGCCCGCGCGCTGTGGATCGACCCACAGGACCTTCACGCTCTCGGGCCTGCGCGCGATGACCTCGCGCACCGGACCGACGCCGTAGACGGAGCGCTCGCCCGGACCGCCGGTGCGTGGCGTGTCGCCGCCGCGATCGCCGAAGCGATTGCCGCTGCGATCGCCGCCGTGGTGACGTCCGCGACTCATGACAGCTCGGCGACGACCGCGCGCGCCGCGGCGGCGGGATCCGGTGCATCGCGCAGCGGCCGACCGACGACGACGAGGTCGGCACCGGCGTCGCGCGCCTGCTTCGGCGTCATCACGCGCTTCTGGTCGCCGACGGCGGCGCCGGCGGGACGCACCCCCGGCGTGACGATCAGGAAGTCGGCCGGCACGACCGCGCGCACCGCGGTCACCTCGTGCGGCGACGCGACGATGCCGTGGCACCCTGCGCGCGCCGCGAGCTCCGCGCGCCGCTTCACGAGCTCGCCGACAGGACCGTTCGCGCCGATATCGGCGAGGTCGGCGTCATCGAGCGAGGTCAGCACGGTGACCGCGAGGACGCGCATCTCGCCCGCGTTCTTCACGGCGGCCTCGAGCATCGCGCGGCCACCGCTCGCGTGAACCGTGAGCAGGCCCGCGCCGAGCGCGGCGACTCGCGCGGTCGCACGCGCGACCGTCTCGGGGATGTCGTGGAGCTTGAGGTCGAGCATCACCGACAGCCCACGCGCGGTGTAGTCGCGGACGATCGACGGCCCCTCGGAGCAGAACAGCTCGAGGCCGATCTTCACCCAGCTGGGTACGGCCGCGAGCTTACCGACGAGCGCGTCGGCCTCGGTGCGGGTTGGAGTATCGAGCGCAGCGATGAGCCGATTTCCGACGGAGAACGCCACGCCGGAGGGTTACCACAATCGCTACTTCAGGGTCCGGATCGCGAACACGCCTCCGGTCTCCTCGACGACGGTGTAGACGACGCCGGGATCGGCCCGACGGTGATTCGCGTCGAACTTGATCGCGCCGGTGACTCCCGCAAGCGTGCCGTTCGCCAGCGTCGCCGCCAGGCCCTGGCGCCCGCCCCCGCCCGCCGCCGCGGCCAGCTGCGCCGCGTCGTAGGCGTAGGCCTCGGTCGCGCCCGGCGTGCGGCCGTACGCGGCGACGAAGCGGTCGATGAACGGCTTCTGCGTCGGATCCGCGTTGTCGGGGAAAAAGCCCGGCGCGAGGAGCGCACCGGTCGTGTGGCGGCCGGCGTCGCTCAGCAGGTCGGGGTCGAGGCCTTCGGCGAGCGAGAGCAGCAGGATCGGCCGGCCCTGGACGAGCTTCTTCGTCGGAAACGGCGTCGCCTTGGGCACGAGGCCCGCGGCGGCGAGCGACGGCGCGATGAGGCCGAGGTGCCGCGCGTCGTCGGCGACGAACACACCGTCGAAGCTGCCCTTGAGCTTGCTCGTCTTGTCGGCGAACGACTTCGTGCCCGCCGGATAGGTGACCGTCGTGACGATCCGGCCGCCGCCCTTGGCGACCTCGTCGGCGAACGCCTTCGACGTGCCCGTGCCGTAGTCGGATTCCGGTGCGAGCACCGCGAACGTCTTGATGCCCGCGGCGAGCGCACGCTGGGCGAGCACCCTCGCGCGCGCGTCGGGCGAGTGGCGGATGTGGAACACGAACCGGCCGCTCGTGCGCAGCTCGGCGTTCGTTGCGAGCGAGATCAGCGGCACGCCGAGGCTCTCGGCTCGCTCGGCGGCGGCGTCGACCGACGAGCCCTTGATCGGACCGACGAGCGCGATCACATTCTTGCCGGCGAGCACGTCGACGGCCTCCGCCGACGTCGGCTTGTCGATCGCGGCGCGCGTCTCGATCGCGGCGACGCCCTTGCCGTCGGGCGCGCCTGCCGCGAGCCCGAGCCCCGCGACGGCGGCCTCGGCGAGGCGGTTCTCGTCCCTCGAACCGAGCGGTACGAGCGCTCCGACGAGCGACGCGTCGCCAGCGCTTGTCGCTGCACCGCCGACCTCTCCCTCGGTGATCGTGCGCGGCAAGCCGAGCGCGGCGCGCACCGGCACCATGTTCTCGCGCATCTGCGCAGCGCGCGCGGCGTCGCCGGACTGTTCGTAGATGATGACGAGGCGGCTGCCGACCGCGCCGATCGCCGGTCCGCGGCGATTCGCGAGCGAGTCGAACAGGCGCTCGAGCGTGTTGCGGTCCGTCGAGCTGACGATCTCCTGCACGCGCGCGACGATCACCGCGCGCTCGGCGGGCGTGACGCGGCCATAGAGCTCGTCGAACACGCCGAGCGACTGCAGCGGACTATCGCCGGCCGCCGTCGAGTACGCGACCGCGGCGAGGAACTCGGTGCGCTCGTCGTCGTTCTCGATCGCCCGGTCGGCACCGGCGAGGTACTTGCGCGCCGCTGCGTAGTCTCCCGCATAGTTCTTCGCGATCCCGAGAAACATGGAAGCGCGCGCCGTCAAGCCCGGGTTCGGGCTGTCGGCGATCACCTTGGTGAGCTGCTTGTCGGCCTCTGCGAAGTCACGCGCCTTGATCGCTGCGATGCCGGCGTAGAGCTCGGCCCACGGCACGATCGGGTCATTCGGAAACTCTTCGACGATCGCCTTGAAGTCGCTCGTCGTAGCGCCGTCGCTGCCGAAACGACTCCGCGCGTCGAGGAACCTCGACTTGGCCTCCGCATTGCCATGCGTCGGAACGTCCGGTGTCAACGTCTTGCGAGTACGTCCGTGGCACGCCCCCAGTACGAGAAGGAGAGCGATCAATGCGTGCTTCACGTGGAGACAGTAGCAAATCGGGGTATGGAAGGCTCATGGCGCGCCAGGACCGGCTATTCCAGGATGTCGATCGCGGATTCAACGCACTCGAGGCGGGCGAAATCGAGGAAGCAGAAGCCTGTCTCGAGCGTTGCACCAAGATCGACCGCAAGAACCCCGACGTCGTCGCGCTCGCGGCGGCGCTCGCAGATGCGCAGGGTGACATCGACAACGCGCTCGCGAAGTACGCCGAGCTCTCCCAGCTCCGTCCCGACGATCCGATGCCGCGCGTGTGCCTCGCGCGCCTGCAGCTCCACGACGTCGGCGATCCGGATCAGGCGCTCGCGACGATCGAGGGCGCATTCGACTTCATCGACGAGGAAGACGACCTGATCGAGGCGGTCGTCGTCCGCAGCGAGGCGCTGATCATGACCGGCGATCTCGAGGGCGCGCGCGAGTCGCTCGGCGAGCTCTCGAGCTCGGTGATCGATGACCCGGAGCTCGCGCTCGATCTCGGCGAGCTCGCACTCGCCGCCGAGGACACGAGCGCGGCGCTGCGCTGGGTCGAGGCCGCGAAGAAGGACGACGACAGCAAGGCCGACGCGCTCCACCTGCTCGGCCGCATCCACGAGGCGCGCGACGAGCGCCCGGAGATGATCGCGGCGTGGCGCGAGGTGAAGGCACTCGACATGGCCGCCGATCCGGGCCAGGTGTCGATGTCGGAAGATGAGATGGAGCGGATCGCGAGCGAGACGCTGCACGAGCTACCGGCCGACGTGCGCGCCAAGCTCGAGGCGATTCCGATCATGATCGACGAGCTGCCCGGCGATGATCTCGTCGACACCGGCTTCGATCCGCGCGCGCTCGGCGTGTTTCAGGGCAGCAAGATGTCCGAGCACGGCCTCGAGCCGACGGTCACGACGATCCTCCTGTTCAAGAAGAACCTCGAGCGCTCGGCGACCGACCTCGATCACCTCGCCGAGGAGGTGCGCATCACGGTGCTCCACGAGACCGCGCACTACTTCGGCCTCGAAGACGAGGACCTCGAGAAGATCGGCCTCGACTGAGCGCGATCGATCGCCGCGTGGTCCGAACGAAGTGAGGATCGCGCGAAGGAGTCCCCTGGGGACTGATCAGTTGAACGGCGTGCAGACGCCGAGAATGATCGTCCCGGGCGCGCAGAAGCCCGTCGGGCCGCCGAGCGTCAGGCAGCACTCGCCCGCGTTCGTGCACTGCGAGTTGGTCGTGCAGAACAGACCGCCGCCCCCGGCGTCGGGCGTCTGCGACACCTGAGCATCGAGCTGCACGAACGCGTCCTGCGGCGGCCTCGGTGCATCGAGGAAGCCCTGCGCCGCCGCGTCGTGCTTGCCCGACGATGTCGGTGCATCGCTCGGCTCGCCCATCGAGTCGTTATGACCGCCGGTCGCGCATCCCACGAGCGCGAACGGAAACAGCCAACCACAAACGATCGTCGCCTTCGACATCGCTACCCTCGTCGGCATCCTATCGCCGCACGAAAGGTGCACAACTCCTTTTTGGTGAGCTGGCGTCGATTGCACTAGTTGTGCAGCACTGCCGTTTTTCGGCAGGCCGCTGGGGACAACTGTCCCTACGCGAGGGTCGCGACGCGATCGCCGAACAGCCGCTCGAGCCGCGTGAGGAGGTCCTCGGTCGGCGACACCGCCCACGCATCCGGCAGCGCGATCACCGTCTCGGAGCGCTGCGCGATCTTGAGCCGGATGTTCGCCTGGCAGCCGCCGCGCGTCGCGTTCGCGAGGATCGTCTTCAGCTCGTCGATCTGATCGCGCGTCAGCATGTCGGCGTTGAGATGGATGTCGACGCGCGACGTCTTCTGCTCGCGCAGCTGCGAGAGCGGCGCCGCGCCGTCGAGGATCATCTTCCACTCGGCGGCCTCGGCCGTGCCCTCGTTCTTCACCGCGCCCGAGCACAGGAGCGGCTCGTCGGAGACGAGCACGCTGCGCGTCTTCTCGAACGTCTTGGGGAACGCGATCACCTCGAGCGTGCCGGCGGCATCCTCGAGCATGAAGCGCGCCATCTTGTCGCCCTTCTTCGTGATCATCTCGCGGTACTGGCTGACGATGCCGCCGATCGAGTGCTCGCCCTGCCCCTTCGCGCCCATCGAGAAATCGGCGGTGCCCGCCGTCGCGTAGCGCGTGAGGTCGCCGCGATAGCGATCGAGCGGGTGGCCCGACACGTAGAAGCCGAGCGCTTCCTTCTCGAACGCGAGCAGCTGCTTGGGTCCCCAGATCTCGATCTCGGGGTACGTCTCGCCCATCCCCGGCGCCGCGGCCGCGGCCGTGCCCGCTGCCTTCGCCGGCTCCGGCGCGAACAATCCGAACAGCGACGTCTGGCCGCTCCGGCGATCCCGCTGCTCCGCTGCACCGCGTTCGATCGCGCTGTCGAGCGCCGCGAGCAGCTGCGCGCGGTGATGTCCGCCCGGCAGACCGTCCATCGCGCCGCTCTTGATCAGCTGCTCGAGCACGCGGCGGTTGCACTTCTGCGTGTCGACGCGCCGGCACAGCTCGAATATCGACTGGAACTTTCCTTCGCTCGCGCGCGCCTCGAGGATCGCCTCGACGGCCGTGCCGCCGACGCCCTTCACCGCGCCGAGGCCGAACCGGATCACCTTGCCGCCCTGCGCGGTCTCCGACGGCGTCACCGTGAAGTCCTGCTGCGACTCGTTGATGTCGGGACGCTCGACGGTGAGGCCCATCGACCGAGCCTCGGCGATGAACTTCACGACGTTGTCGATGTTGTCGGCGTCGCACGACATCAGACCCGCCATGAACTCGTGCGGGTAGTGGTGCTTGAGGTACGCCGTCTGGTACGTGACCCAGCCGTACGCGGCCGAGTGCGACCGGTTGAAGCCGTAACCGGCGAAGAAGGCCATGAGCTCGAAGACCTGATCCGCGATCTTCGTGTCGACGCCCTTTTCCTTGGCGCCGACCATGAACTTCTCTTTCTGCTTGGCCATCTCCTCGGGCTTCTTCTTGCCCATCGCGCGGCGCAGCAGATCGGCGCCGCCGAGTGAGTAACCGCCCAGCACCTGGGCGATCTGCATGACCTGCTCCTGATAGACGATGACGCCGTACGTATCGGCGAGCACCGGCTCGAGCCACGGGTGCGGATACTCGACCTTCTTGCGGCCGTGCTTGCGGTCGATGAAGTCCTCGACCATGCCGCCTTCGAGCGGACCCGGGCGATACAGCGCGACGGCCGCGACGATGTCTTCGAGGCAGTCCGGCTTGAGCTTCTTGAGGATTTCGCGGAAGCCCGATGATTCGAGCTGGAACACGCCGGTCGTGTCGCCGCGCGCGATCATCTTGTAGACGTCCGGGTCGTCCTTGCGGATCAGGTCGATGTCGAACGCCTCGCGCTGTTCTGTCGACCGCTGCTGATTGATCAGCTTCACCGCGGTCTGGATCACGGTGAGCGTCTTCAGGCCGAGGAAGTCGAACTTGACGAGGCCCGCCTTCTCGACCTCCTTCATCGCGAACTGGGTGACGATTTCGTCGTTCTGGCCCTTGAAGCACGGGACGTACTCCCAGAGCGGCTTGTCACCGATCACGACGCCGGCGGCATGCATGCCGGCGTTGCGGTTCAAGCCCTCGAGCGCCGCGGCGAGATCGAGCAGCTCGCGATGCAGCGGGCTCTCGTTGTAGAGCTGCTTGAGCTCGGGCGTCTGTTCGATCGCCTCGCGCACCGGCGGGGTCTTGCCGGCGACCGGCTCGGGGACGAGCTTCGCGAGCTTGTCGGCCTCGCCGAACGGAATCTCCATCGCGCGCGCGATGTCGCGAATGACGCCGCGCGCCTTGAGCTGGTGGAACGTCGCGATCTGACCGACGCGATCGCTGCCGTACTTCTCCTGGACGTACTTGATGACCTCGCCGCGCCGATTCATGCAGAAGTCGACGTCGAAGTCGGGCATCGACACGCGCTCGGGGTTCAGGAAGCGCTCGAACAGCAGCTTGAACTCGAGCGGGTCGATGTCGGTGATGCGCATCGCCCACGCGACCGCGCTACCTGCACCCGAGCCGCGGCCCGGTCCGACGGGGATGCCGTGCTCCTTCGCCCAGTTGATGAAGTCCCAGACGATCAGGAAGTAGCCCGAGAAGCCCATCTTCTGGATGACGGCCAGCTCGATCTTCACGCGCTCGCGGTACTTGTCGGGATCGAACTTGATGCCGCGGTCCGCGAACTCTCGGAACCGTCGGTCGAGCCCCTTGTCGATGACCTGGGCGATGTACGTGTCGAGCGTCTCGCCCTCGGGGACCTTGTATTGCGGCAGGAACGTCTGGTCGAGCTTGAGCTTGACGTTGCACTGCTCGGCGATCTTCGCCGTGTTCTCGATCGCGTCGCCGACGTCCTTGAAATGGCTCTCCATCTCGGACGGCGACTTCATGTAGTAGCTGTCGACGACGTGCTTGAGCCGCTTCTCGTCCTTGAGGCTCTTGCCGGTCTGGATCGCCATCAGCACGTCGTGCGCCGATGCGTCGCCGCGGTTCACGTAGTGGCAGTCATTCGTCGCGACGAGCGGAATCTCGAGCTTCTTGCTCATCCGCTTGAGCTCGCCGTTGAGCGTGTCTTGCTCGGCCGTCGCGGTCGGCATCAGCTCGAGATAGAAGTCGCCGGGCGCGAACATCGAGGCGTACTCTTTGGCGACCTCCTCCGCCGCCGCGACGCCGTTCTTCTCGAGCGTCTGCGCGATCTCACCGCCGAGGCACGCCGAGAGTCCGACGAGACCCTCGCAGTGATCGCGCAGGATCTGCTTGTCGATGCGAGGGTTGTAGTAGAAGCCCTCGAGGTAGCCCATCGAGTTCAGGTACGTCAGGTTCTTGTACCCGACGTCGTTTTTCGCGAGCAGGATCAGGTGGTAGTTGCGGCGATTGGTGCGGTCGTGGCGATCCGTGGCGGCGATGTACGTCTCGCAGCCGAAGATCAGCTTCACCCCGGCGGCCTTCGCCTCGGAGTAGAGGTCGATCGCGCCGAACATGTTGCCGTGGTCGGTCACGGCGACCGTGTCCATCCCCAGCTCTTTGACCTTGGGGAACAGGTCTTTCACGCGAATCGCGCCGTCGAGCAGGCTGTACTGCGTGTGCAGATGGAGATGCGTGAACCCACCCATGGTAAGACCCAATGGTCTAGCGCATGCGGCCGACACTCCCGAGAGGATTCCGACGCAAAGTGGTGCTGGCGACCCTCCTGATTCTCGGCGGTTGTCACCACGTTGTGAGCGACAAGCCCGTGGCGCCCGGTGCGCCGATCCCGGCCGAGCCCGACGCCAACCTCGAGAACATGGAGACCGAGTGCGCGGGCCTGATCGCGGCGCTCGACACCTACGGCAAGTGCCCGAACCTCGAGGACGGCGACCGCGCGTGGGTGCGCGCCGTGATCGAGTCCGCCGAGGACGGCTTCGCGGCGGGCAGGAAGGCCAAGCCCGACGAGCCATCGCAGAAGGCGATCGCGATGGCGTGCCACCGGGCGACGATCTCGATGCAGTTCGCGACCGCGCGCTGCCAGGCCGGCAAGCGCCCGCGCGTCGACTGACGCGGGCGTTTCGTCAGGCGATCAGTTCGCGATCGACTCGGCGGCGACGGCACCGCTCGACGACGCCGCGCGCGGCGCGACCGCGGGAGCCGGCGCCGACGCCGTGCTCTGCGCGTCGAGCTGAGGATTGTGCGCCGGTGCACCGTCGCGCATGCGCTTCATCGCGAGCTCGCCGAGCCAGTAGAGCCAGAGCGGGAAGATCGCCAGGATCATCCCGGCAGTCGCCGCGGCGCGGCTCGTCAGCGTCCGGTGCTTCTTGCTGTCGCTGACGATCCACTCGATGCAGTGGAACGCGACGAAGTAGATGTACGCCGGATACAGCAGCACGAAGCGCACCGGAAAGTAGTGCGCGACGACGTTGTGGAGGAACGTGAACACTCGCTTGGCGTAGCGAGGTCCCGACATCTGCCGTTTGGCCATGCCGCCGGGCACGTCGAGCCGGCGGATCATCTGCACGTCGGGATCGAACAGCAGGTACTCGTCGGCGCGCTTGCCGGCGTTGATGCGGTACGCGAGCGACGGCTCGTCCTCGATCGGCGTGCACTCGTCCCAGAGGCCGAAACGCTCGAGCGTCTTGCGCGGGATCGCCGCGTTGCCGCCCATCAGGCTCTCGACGCGCTTCTTCACGTCGGTGCGCGCGTAGACGCGCTGCCACTTGAGGACGTTGAACGAGAGCACGTTGCGGCGCGCGCGCTCCGGGTTGGCGTATGGGACCTCGACGCCGTCATCGAGGAAGCGCCCGGTCACGCCGAGGCACTTGGGGTCGGCGAAGTTCGCCTCGTGACGCGCGATCCAATCGCGGCTCGCCGGCAGGTCGTCGTCGTCGATGAACACGAACAGCTCGCCCTGCGCCGCGCGGACACCGGCGTTGCGCGCGCCCGGGCCGCCGAGCGGCGGGAACTGCAGCAGGCGAACGCGCGGATCGCGGGCGAGTGCCTCGACGCGCGCGAGATCCTCGGGCGGCCGGTTCGTGCTCTGCTCGACGACCACGATCTCGAAGCTGTCGTGGTCCTGCGCGAGCAGCGCGAGAAGCAGCTCGGCCAGCGCGTGCAGGCGGTTGTACGAGCGAACGATGACCGAGACCCGCGGCACTGTCCGCTCGATTACCACAGCCTCGGTGGGGGCCGCATCTGTCCGGTTTTCAACACCTCGGGACCTCGGGCAGTTAGCTGCTCTGCTTCCGCAGCTCTGCCACCTGCTCGGGCGAGCCGAGGACGACGAGGGTCATGCCCGGGCCGATCTTCTCGGCGGCATCGGGGTTGTAGGTCCAGGCTTCGGCGGCCTTCGCGCGAACGGCGAGCACGGTCATTCCGAACTTCTCGCGGATGCGCGCCTCGCGCAGGGTCGCACCGAGGTCGCCCGCGCTATCGCCGAGCGTGACCTCCTCGATGCGGTACGCGACACGGTCGCGCAGCATCTCGTCGAGGAAGCGGACAACGCTCGGCCGCATCATCTCGGAGACCAGGCGCAGGCCGCCGATGTAGTTCGGCGACACGACAGCGTCGGCGCCCGACTTCCTGATCTTGTCGACGTGGGACAGCTCGGAGCAGCGCGCGACGATCCGGATCCGAGGGTTGTCCTGGCGCGCCGACACCGTCAGGTAGAGGTTGTCCTTGTCGGACGAGAGGGCGGCGACGATGCCCTTGGCGCTCGGCAGGTTCGCCTGGGCCATCACGTCGTCGTCGGTCGCGTCGCCGACGATGTACGTGTACGCGGCGCCCGGATGCTTGTCGGCGATGTCCTTGAGCTCGACCTCGTTGACATCGATCGCGATCACCGGGACCGCCGTCTTGATCAGCTCCTCGATGACATTGCGCCCGGTCGAGCCGGCGCCGCAGACGATCACGTGATCCTTCATGCGCTTCATCCGTTTCTTGAGCTTGTTCGCGAACAGCGCGTTCTTGAGATCGCCCTCGACGATGAACGCGGTGATCGTCGACGCGAAGAACACGATGCTGCCCGTCCCGAACAGGAGCAGGATCATCGTGAACATCCGCGCGTACTCGACCTTGTCCATCCCGTCGAGCGTTTCGCCGAACCCGACGGTGGTGACGGTGATGACCGTCATGTAGAGGCAGTCGTGAGCCGACCACTGGCCTCCGCCGATGGCGTAGTAGCCGATCGCCCCACCGACGACGACCGCGAGCATGACCAGGAGGCCCGCCAGCAGGCGTTTCTGGAGCGAGCTCGTCATCCCCTGCCCTGCACTCTAACAAACCTGGTAAACACCCCGCCATGCAGCTCCTCGCCAGCTACCTCGCCGGGACCTGGTCCGCCGGGTCGGGATCGCGCACGCAGCTCGTCAACCCCGCCACCGAAGAGGTCCTCGCGGAAGTCTCGAGCGGAGGCCACGACCTCGCCAAGGCGTTCGCATTTGCGCGTGAGGTCGGCGCTGCCGAGCTCGCGAAGCGTTCGTTCGCCGAGCGCGGCGCCCTGCTCGGCGCGCTCGCCAAGGCGATTCACGGTGCACGCGAGGAGCTGATCGCGCTCGCGGTCGCCAACGGCGGCAACACGCGCGGCGACGCCAAGTTCGACATCGACGGCGGCGCGGTCACGCTGTCGCACTACGCGGAAGCCGGCGCCAAGCTCGGCGCCGGTCAGCTGTTGGCCGACGGCGAGCCGATCCAGGTCGGCCGCACCGCGCGCATGGGCGGTCAACACGTATGGGCGCGTCGCCGCGGCGTCGCGGTCCACATCAACGCCTTCAACTTCCCGGCGTGGGGCCTATGCGAGAAACTCGCGACCGCGCTGCTCGCCGGCATGCCGGTGATCACCAAGCCTGCGACCGCGACCGCGCTCGTCGCGCACCGCCTCGCGCAGCTGTTCGAGCCGCTCCTGCCGCCGGGCGTGCTGCAGACGCTGATCGGTCCCGCGGGCACGCTGCTCGATAACCTCGGCGCCGGCGACGTCGTCGCGTTCACCGGCGGCAGCTCGACAGCGCGCACGCTGCGCACGCACGCCAAGATCGTCGAGCACGGCGTCCGCCTCAACATCGAGGCCGACTCGCTCAATGCCGCGGTACTCGGTCCCGACGTCGACCTGTCGAGCGAGGCCGGTCAGCTGTTCCTCGCCGATGTCATCCGCGACATGACGCAGAAGACCGGCCAGAAGTGCACCGCGATCCGCCGCGTGCTCGTCCCCGAGGACAAGTTCAAGGACGTGTGCGACCTCATGAAGGAGCGGCTGTCGACGCTCGCCGTCGGCGACCCGTCGCGCGAGGACGTCCGCATGGGCCCGCTCGCGACCGCCGCGCAGCGCGACGACGTCCGCGCCGGCATCGCGCGCCTCGCCGCCGCGACCGAGTCGGTCCACGGCGGCACCGGCGAGGTCACGCCGATCGGCATCGCCGCCGGCAAGGGCTTCTTCGTCGGCCCGGTCGTCCGCGCGACGAAGTCGCCGATGGACTGCGCGCCGCTCAACTCGCAAGAGATGTTCGGTCCGGTCTCGACCGTCGGCCAGTACACGGGCGACGCCGCCTTCGCG
>JABFXX010000163.1 GCA_013368795.1 Kofleriaceae bacterium | reverse complement strand
GAGGATCGTCGCGATGCTGACGAAACTCATCGATCCCTGATCGATTACGGCGTCGGCCACGATCAGGGGAGCGTTCCCGTGCACGTGAACGGGACGGCCCCGTCGGCGTGGCCGACACCGTGGACGACGCAACCGAATGATCGAGCGGCCGAGAACCCTCGGCATGCTCAGCTTTCAGAAGCTCGACGTTTACCAGCGCTCGATCGAATTCCTCCGGATCTCGAACCGCATCCGCGCGGCGCTGCCCAGGGGCCATGCCGAGCTCGCCGATCAGCTACGGCGCGCGTCCCAGTCGATCACCCAGAACATCGCGGAGGGCGCGGGGCGCATGACGCGCGCCGACAAGGCGCGGCATTACACGATCGCGCGCGGTTCGGCGATGGAGTCGGCCGCCCACCTCGATGTCATGCGCGTCGAAGAGCTGGTCGACGGCGAGGCCTATGACCGAGGCATCGAGCTACTCGAGAGGATCGTCGCGATGCTGACGAAACTCATCGATCCCTGATCGATTACGGCGTCGGCCACGATCAGGGGAGCGTTCCCGTGCACGTGCACGGCCACGATCACGGGGGCGTCCACGATCACGTCCACGGTCACGTCCACGGTCGTCCACGGTCACGTGATCGCGGCAGCGCCTTGCTTCGACTTCTTCGCTTTGGCTGGCACGGCAGCGCCTGGCTTGGTGACCTTGCCCCCGCTCTTGTTGATCAGCGCGAAGAACCCGGCCTCGTCGATGCACTCGGTGCCGTACTTCTTCGCCTTGAGCGCCTTGCTCGAGCCCGAGCCCGGATCGGCCATCACGAGGTACTTGAGGTCCTTCGTCACGCCATTGAGCAGCGTGCCGCCGCGGTCCTCGACCATCTGCTCGAGCTCCTTGCGCGGCTTGGACAGCGAGCCGGTGAAGCAGAACGTGAGGCCCGCGAGCGGACCCGAGGCAGCCTTCGTGACGGGCACGACCCCGACGGCAAGCAGGCGACCGATCTCGGCCTTGCGCTCCTTCAGGCCGTCGAACACGGCCTTGCCCTTGCTGGGGCCGACACCGGGAATCGCCGACAGCTCGGCGAGCGTCGCGGCCTGCACCTTGTCGAGCGAGTCGAAGCCCGCGGATACGATCGTCTTGGCGGTCTGCAGGCCGAAGTTCTCGATGCCGAGCGCGGCGAGGAACTTGGGCAGCGAGAGCGGCAGCTGGGCGCGGAGGTTGTCGAGGACCTTCTGCGCGATCACCATGCCGCGGCGCTCGAGGTTCGCGATCTGCTGCGGCGCGAGCTTGTAGAGGTCGGCGGGCTCGGTGACGAGCTTGGCCACGACGAGCTGGTTGATGAGCTTGTCGCCCCAGTCGAGGATGCCCTGCGCGTCGATCCAGTTCTCGATGCGGCCCTCGATGAGAGCCTGGCACTTGCGGTTGCGACAGGCGATGTACTCGCCGATCTTCTCGAGCGCGGAGCTACATGTGGGGCACTTCGTCGGCGGCTTGGCGAGCTTGCCCTTCTTGGTGACAACCTCCTCGACGTAGGGGATGACGTCGTTGCGGCGCGACACGAGGATCTCGTCGCCGATGCCGATGCCGAGCTCGGCGATCATGCCGGCGTTGTGGAGCGAGGCGCGCTGGACGGTGGCACCCGCGAGCTGGACGGGCTTGACGACGGCGACGGGCGAGACGCGGCCCGACGAGCCGGTCTCCCACACGATGTCGATGAGGGTCGTGACCTTGGCCTGCGATGCGAACTTGAATGCGATCGCGGCGCGAGGGCGATTGCCGAGCTCGCCGAGCATGTGCTGGACGTGGTTGTCGTTGGCACGGACGACGAGGCCATCGATCTCGTAGTCGAGCTTCGCGCGCTTGGTCTTGCTGTAGTCCTTGTGGAGCGCGAGCGCGCCCTCGAGGTCGGTCGCCTTGAAGTTCGGGACGAGGAGGCCGAGGTCAGAGAGGATGTCGAACTTCTCGACCTCGTTGTCGTGGTCGATGCCGTCGAGGTCGTAGAACATCACCGTCAGGTGCTCGCAGCCCTGGCCGTCGAAGCGCTTGCTCGTGCCGGAGGCCTGGTTGCGAGGGTTGGCGGCGTCGGGGAACGCCTTCTTCATGTCGGAGAGCTTGAGGATGATCTCGCCGCGCACGGTGACGGACTGCTTGCGCTTGAGCTGCGCGGGCACGCCCTTCATGCGGCGCGCGTTGGACAGGATGCGCTCGCCGATCTGGCCATCGCCGCGCGTGATCGCGTCGACGAGCTTGCCCTTGTCGTAGGTGACGGCGAGCGAAAGGCCGTCGAGCTTCTCGGTGACGAACAGATCCTTCGTGAGGTCGGCGAGCTTGTCCTTCTTGCCGAGCTCGAGGCAGCGCGCGGCCCAGGCGCGGAACTCGTCCTCGTCGACGGCCTTGTTGAGGGATCCCATCGGGATCGCGTGGCGCGCCTTCTCCCAGGCGGTGACGGCAGAGGCGGGCGCGCCGACGGACTTCAGGAGCGCGTGAGCGGGATCGAGCTCGCGCAGCTCGTCCTCGAGCGCGTCATACGCGGCATCGCTGACCAGCGGCGTTCCGTTGTAGTACGCGTCCTTGTACGTCCGGAGTAGCTTCGCCAGCTCGGTGATTCGCGCGTTCGGCTTCTTCAAGCGACCCTCCATCCTTGCGTAGAATCGCTCGACGATCTCTTGGGGGAAACGATGAGTCAAGACGAGCTGTATGCCGTCACCGCGCGTGTGGTCGACGAATTCACCAGTGCCGCGATGTTGTTCACCGGGCTCGACGTGTCGAACGCCGTGAAGCAGACGCTGACCGAGGCGCGCCATCGCGACATCTCGCCGATCGTGCGCGACCTCTACGAGCGCAAGGGCATGGGCGCCTACACGCAGACGCTCATCGACGTGATGGCGGCAGGGCAGAAGCCGGCGAAGGCGTTCCTCTATCACCTGCCGGAGCAAGCGGTCGCGCTCTACGACGATGCGATGCGCAGCCAGCTCGCGACACCGCCGCAGCGCCAGCAGCGCGTCGCCGACGACGGTGCATTGTCGGCATCGGCGACCGAGGCGGGCGTGCGCATCGGCAAGGACGGCCGCGCGCGCGTGCCTCGCAAGCTGATCGAGAACGCCGGCATCCGCGGCGACCGCGTGCTCGTGCGGACGGATCAGGCGGCCGGCAAGCTGACGATCGTCGCGCCCGGTTCGAGCGCGCCGGCGCCGGCCCCCGTCGATCCGCTCTACGCGCTGCCGGATCTGTTCTTCGCCGCGACCGACAACGGCCAGCCGCTCAACTACGAGCACCCGTCGCTGCTGCACATCCCGCGCTCGATGATCGACATGTTCGGCCAGGACCCGAACCTCGTCGCGCGGATCGAGAACGGCACGGTCGTCGTCGTGAAGCGCTGAGCGGGTCGCACGCGATGCGCGCGCGCTGCAGTGCGGCGCTGGTCGAAATCGACACCGGACGCAGATCCTTCCTTGGGCACGTGCGTTCGGGCAGTCATGCACACGTCAAGAGCCGTTCTCACGGTGACCATGCTGTTCGGAATGTGCGCAGTCGCGCACGCACAGCTCGTCCAGGACGAGCGGACCGAAGCGCAGATGATCGCGACGGGGCAACGCGACCCGATGCCGATCGTCGAGGAGCGCCTGCGCGTCGAGATCGACGGCGAGCACGCGACGACGACGCTCGTGCAGGTCGCCCAGAACAACACTGGCGCACAGGTCGAGGGTCGCTATCGGCTGCGCGCCGGCATGAACAGCCACGTCGACGGTTTCGCGTACTGGAACGGCGAGCAGAAGATCGTCGGCGAGGTGTTCGAGAAGCAGCTCGCGCGTCAGGTCTATGACAGCGTGACGACGCGGCGCCGCGATCCGGGCCTGCTCGAGCAGGACGGCGAGGGCGCGTTCGCGTTCAAGGTCTTCCCGATCGCGCCGCAGGAGACGAAGCGCGTCGAGCTGCGCTGGACGCGGTGGCTCGATCGCCGCGGCACGACCGTGACGTTTCGCGCGCCGGTGACGCGCGCCGATGCCGAGGTCGTCGTCTCGATCGATGGCTCGGTGAAGAACCTCGCGTCATCGACGCATCGCATGAAGGTCGAGAAGACGAGCAGCGGCGTGCGCCTGCGCTCCGAGGGGGCGCGGTCGGCCGGCGAGCTGATCCTGACGTGGGACGTCGACGAGCCGGACTGGACGCCGCACGTCTATCTCCAGCCCGGCGGCAAGCACGATGGCTGGTTCGCGCTCGCGCTCGCCGCGCCGCCGACGACCGACAAGCAGGTCGCGGCGAAGGACGTCACGATCGTCGTCGATCGCTCGGGCAGCATGACCGGCGAGCCGATGGAGCACGCGGCGCTCGCGGCGATGGACATGGTCCGCATGCTCGACGACAAGGATCGCGTCAACGTCGTCGCGTTCTCCGACGAGGTCGACCCTCTGTTCGCCGAGCCGCACACGGCCGATGCAAACACGAAGAAGGAGGCGCTCCAGTTCATCCAGCGCATGCATGCGG
>JABFXX010000304.1 GCA_013368795.1 Kofleriaceae bacterium | reverse complement strand
GCGCGAGGAGAAGGTCCTCCGCATGCGCTTCGGCATCGGCGAGAAGTCCGACCACACCCTCGAGGAGGTCGGTCAGGACTTCGAGGTCACCCGCGAGCGCATCCGCCAGATCGAGGCGAAGGCGCTCCGCAAGCTGCGCCATCCGTCGCGCAGCAAGCGCCTCAAGGCGTTCGTCGAGAACTGACCCTCCGGGTCGGTCGCGACACCATCGTCCGTGAATGCGGACGATGGTGTTGCTCGTCGCGTGCGAGCAGGTCGCGCTCGCTGCGGGAAGTGTCGACGTCGACGTCCGGTTCGTGTTTGTGGTGCGAAAGCCGTGAGTACGACACGGCCGCAAGGCTAGGATCGCCGACGCGTGCAGTTCTGGACGACGCTGGGCGAGCATCTGTGGGCGGCACGCACGCCGTTCGTGGTGCTCGCCTACTTCGTCACGCGCGCGCTCGCTCAGGCCGCACCGCGACCGATCGAGCGCTATCACCTGCGCGCGGTCGCGACGCTGCTCGTCGGCCATATCGCGGCGCTCGCGATCGCCACCGGCCAGGCGACGTACGACTACGAGTCCGCGATCGCCGCGACGACGAGCTTCGCGTTCGAGGCGCTCGCGATCGTCGGGCTCGGCGTCACCGCGCTGTTCCGCGTGCTCCTGCCGCGCGTCGGGTTCGCGCTCCCGCGCATCCTGATCGATCTCGTCACCGCGGTCGGCACGATCGTCGTGTTCATCGCGATCGGCAAGCGCGCCGGGTTCTCGGTCGCCGGCCTCATCACGACGAGCGCGGTTGTCACCGCGGTGATCGGCTTCTCGCTCCAGGACACGCTCGGCAACGTGATGGGCGGTCTGTCGGTCCAGCTCGACAAGTCGATCGGCGTTGGCGACTGGGTGTCGCTCGGCCCGAACCTGCCGACCGGCCGGGTCACCGAGATCCGCTGGCGCTACACCGCCATCGAGACGCGCAACTGGGACACCGTGATCGTTCCGAACGGCATGCTCGTGAAGAGCACGATCACGATCCTCGCGAGACGCACGGGCGCTGCGCCGTACACGCGGCGCACCGTCGAGTTCTTCGTCGACTTCCGCACGCCGCCGACCGAGGTGATCGACGCCGTCGAGGCGGCACTCCGCAAGGACGCGATCGCGGGCGTCGCCGCCGAGCCCAGGCCGGTCGTCCAGTTCTTCGGCGTGCGCGACAGCTACGCGCAGTACGTCGCTCGCTACTGGCTCACCGACCTCGACCACGACGACGGCACCGACAGCCGCGTTCGCGTGCGCATGTGGTACGCGCTGCGCCGCGCCGGCATCTCGATGTCGATCCCGGCGAGCACCGTGTTCGTGACGCACGAGACGCCGGAACGCGACGCGCGCAAGGCGGAGCGCGAGCTCGAGCAGCGGCTACGCGCGCTCTCCAGGGTCGATCTGTTCTCGGGCCTGACCGAGAGCCAGAGACGCTCGCTGGCCGAGCACCTCGAGTTCACACCGTTCGCCGCGGGCGAGGCGGTCACGCGAGAGGGCGACACAGACGACGGTCTCTACATGATCGTCGAGGGCGACGGCGTCGTCCGGATCGGCGACGGCCGCGAGCAGCGCGACGTCGCGCGGCTAGAGGCGGGTCAGTTCTTCGGGGAGATGTCGCTGATGACCGGCGAGGCGCGCACCGCGACGGTGATCGCCGCGACCGACATGCTGTGTTACCGGATGAACAAGGCTGCGTTCGAGGAGGTCCTGCGCGAGACGCCGGCAATCGCCGACGAGGTCGCCGAGGTGCTCGCGGACCGGCGTGCCGCACTGTCGAGCGCCCGCGACGACCAGTCCGACCGCCGCCGGCGGCACGAGACGGCCAAGCAGGACCTGCTCGGGCGGATCCGCGGGTTCTTCGGAATCGACACGGCGCGCTAGTCCCGTCGACGGAAATCCCTGGCACGGCGGGATTTCGCGCGTACCATCAATCGATGCTGCAAGCCGTCGAAGGTCCCCTTCTCAAGATGGTGGCGGTGGCAGGGGTGACAGCCGCCGTGGCGGCGTTCGCGATGCCCGCGAAGCACCACGATGTCGTCCAGCGCCTCGTCCTGCACGCGCCCGAGAGGCCGCGCGCGCTCTATCTCACGGCGTGGAGCGAAGGCGATGTCTACGTGACGCTCCACGACGGCGAGCCGCGTCCGATCACGTTCCAGACCCGCGCGTTCATCAACGATGGCTGCGAGTGGCTCGCGACCGAGCGCCTCTATCCGACGTCGGAGAATCGCTACTCGTACTCGTACGACGAGGAGATCCTGTCGTGCGATCCGGGCGCGACGCCCGCGCTGAGGACGCCGCGCGTCGGCTACGTGACCGCCCTGCCCGCCGACTGATCACCGCTTCGCGTCGACGATCGTCGTCAGCGGCTCGCCGAACAGCTCGGTCCACAGCGCTGTCGCCGCCTCGCGGAGCTTGGCGTCCGGCTGCGCCGCGAGCAGCTTCGCGATCTCCATGAAGCGCTCGCGATTGACGCCGCGCTGGAACCGCGGCTCCTGGAACGTCGTCATGCCGAGCTTCTTCGCGAGGCCCTCGAGCACGACGACGCCGGCGTAGCACTCGCCGCTGCCCCACTCGTTGCGATCGAACACCATGCCTGCGAGGTGCCAGAGCGAGGCATGCGGCGTCGCCGGGTCGTTCGCGATCTGCGACAGGTAGCCCGACAGCTCGGCACGCGCACTCCGCACGAGCGCGACCTCGTTGCCGTCCATGTCGTGCGGCGCACCGAGCATGTCTGCGAGCGCCTGCGGGTAGCGCAGCTCGGTATCGCGATCGTAGTCAAACGCGTGCTGCGCCTCGTGGCGGCGCACGCTCGCCGCGACGAGGTCGTGGACGCGCGCGTGGATGCGCGGCGCACCGAGCTCGGCAAGCGAGTTGTCGATCTCGACGACCTTCTTGCGCTGGTAGTTCGGCACCTCGCCCTCGAGCGCCGCGAGCAGCTCCGGCCGGATGAACAGATCGTCGGTCGACGAGAACACGATCTTGTGGCGGCCGAGCTTGTCGCGCCACTCGTCGATGATGTCACCGCGCTTGACCAGGAGCTCGGCGATCTTCGTCAGCGCGGCGGCGTCCTTGCCGAGCGCCTCCGCGTACTCGCGGCGGATCACGGCGCCGATCGTCTTGCCGAGTGCCTTGTTCGGCTCCCACCGCATCCACTCGTCGTCGCCGAGCTTGTACGTCGCGTCGGGTGCGAGCGTCGGCAGGATCCTCGACGCGACGGCGACGTCGATCCGATCGAGGTGCAGCGTGGGATCGCCGGTGTCCTCGTCGTGCATGCCGAGCACCGCATAGGAGCTGTTGAGCGTGTCGAGCCGGCGCAGTGACAGCACGCGGCGAGGCGCGCCGCCGGCGACGACGAACACGACCTCCTCGACGCGATACGCCTGGATGTACGGATAGCCGGACTTGAACCGGCCCTCGAGGAAGTACGCGAGCCCCGCCTGGTGAAGCGCGTCGGAGAACGCGCGCACGGACTCACGGATGTCGTCGCGCTCGCGCGCACTCGGTCCGTCGGGCCGCTGCGCGATCAGGACGGAGCGCGCGAACGTCGCGAGCACGTCGTCCCACGCCTTCGCGAGCGCGGGCTTGCCCGTGATCGCCGGCGCCGAGTGGAGCTTGTCGAGCATGCCGGGGAGATCGTTCTGCGCGTGATCGCGCGCGCGGCCGCCCTCGATGACGAGCTTCGTGAGCTGCTCGCCGAGCAGCGAATCGAGCGCCGGATCGGACAGCGGCACGCCGCCCTTGGCGTAGGCGTCGGCCGCCGGCGGCGGGAGCACGCGAACGTACGTGCGGCTCGGCGGTCCCGGCCGCGTCGCGATGTAGAACGCGACGCCGCCGACGAGCGCGGCGACGAGCAGCGCGGCGACCACGGTGAACAGCGGGAAGCGCGGCAAGCTCTTCCGGCCGATCGACTGGTACGTCGCCATCACGCCCGCGAGATCGCCAACGTCGCCCGGGGTCTTGCCGGCCACCGCGAGCGCCGCAATCCGCATTACATGCTCCGGCGACGGCGAAACAACTTGCGCGGTATCGCAGGCGAGCGCCGCATCGATCAGCGCGCGTTCGAGCCGCCGCTTCGCCACTCCGCGCGCGATCGGATCGATCTTGCGCAGCGCGTTGCGAGCGGCGTCTTCATCGCGGCTGTCGACGCCGATCTCGAGGGCTGCGAGGACGGTGCGGCGGAGCATTGCGGCGTGTTTTCTGCCGGCGCGGGCGATTCGTCAACGAATACCTCTGATGGTCGGACCGTGTGCGTAATCGGTTTTGCAGCGACTGCGAGATTACGCACTGATTTTGCGCGATCGCGGAATCTACCACGTGGGATTCCGCTCAGTTGGATCACGTTGCGTCTGGCACGAGGCGTGCTGAACTGCCTCACCGAGCGCCCTATGAACGACCGTGAAGCCAAAGCCCGTGCGGTAAAGATCCTCGCCAAATCGATCTACCGCGACCTCGAGGCGCA
>JABFXX010000686.1 GCA_013368795.1 Kofleriaceae bacterium | reverse complement strand
GAGGTCGCAGCGGCATCGAGCTCGCGCGCGAGCACGGCGAGCTTCGCCAGGTACGCCGACGGATCGGCCGGCGGCGGCGGCGCTGCACGCTCGGCCTCCCGACGAGCCGGCGGACGCGCCGGGCCCCGGAAGCTCGACGGTGGCGCGAACCGCATGCGCACGTTGCCACCCGGCGGCGCCGGCGGCGGACCGCCCGCGCTTGCCGACATCCGCGGCGGCAGCGAGATCACCGGCGCTGCCGACGGACGAGCCGGCATCGGTGCGGCCATCGGCATCATCGCCGACTTCGTCTGCATCTCCCAGCCGGCGGGCGGCTCGACGGGCTGCACGACCTGGACGAGCTTGCCGCCCTTGTTGACGACCTCGCTGCGATCGACCGCGAGGAACGCGGTGAACCGCGACAGCACGGTCCACTGCTTCGACACGCGGATGATCTCGCCGTCGAGCTCGCGTGCACCGGCGGCGTAGCGATCCTCGAGCTCGCGGATGTACGCACGCGCCCAGCTCGGGCCGAGCCATCCGGCCGATGGAGCATCGTGGCGCGCGACGCGCAGGTTCAGCGCTGCGCCAAAGCTCGTCCCGGTGATCGCGAGCGCTGCATCGGCAGCCGCGTGGCCGCGATAGCGACCGAGCACGACGACCGGCGCGCCCGCGTAGACATCGGGCAGCTTGGCGGGCGCGACCTGATTCCACGCGACGTCGATGCCGTGTGCCTCGATGCGCAGGTCGGTCGCGACCGGCGTGCCGATCCGGCGATGGACCTTCGCCATCACCTGATCGAGGCGGTCCTCGCTCTCGACGAGCTCGCACAGGCCGCCGCCCGCGCCGGCGAGGCGCCGCAGGAACCCGGCGTTGACCGCCTGATCGATGCCGAGCGTGAACACGCGCACGTTGCGCAGGTTCGGCGCGATCTCGCGCAGGATATGGTCCTCGTTGCCGACCTGACCGTCGGTGACGAGCACGATCACGCGCTCGCGATCGTCGTGGCCGCCGGCGAGTGTCTTGACCGCGAGCGAGAGCGGCTGCGCGAGCTCGGTGCCACCGCGCGCGTCGATCTTGCCGAGCGCATCGACGGCCTTGTAGCGCATGCGATCGGTCGCATCTGCCAGGCGCGTCTCGGGCAGCACCTCGACGGTGTTGTCGAACGCGATCACGTGAAACCGATCGCGCGACGTCAGCGTATCGATCATGCGCGCGGTCGCGCGTTTCGCCGCCTGCATCTTCCAGCCCTGCATCGAGCCGGAGCGATCGAGCACGAACACGACGTCGCGCGGCTTCTGCGACATCGCGAGCGAGCTCGGCGGCACGAGCGTCAGCATGAACGTGCCGCCCGCGGTGTCGTCGGCACACACGAGCGAGCTGACGAGCTCGGCCTCGTCGACGCGCCAGCGCAGGATGAAGTCGCGATCGAGCCGCTCACGCGCCGCAAGCTCGATGAGCTGCGCGTCGCGCACGGAGCTCGTCACCGCGTGCAGGCTCGATGCAACGTTGCGCAGCCTGCCGTCGGAGAGCGCGACGCGGATGCCGAGGCGCACGGGATTCGGGCAGCCGGGGAGGAGAACCGGCGGCGAGATCCGCGATGCGTCGGGAACAAGGCTCGTGTCCTCGGCAACGCCGAGGCCCGCTTGCTCGCCGCCAAGCGCGGTGCCGGGGACATAGCGAGGCGCGACCACGAGCGGAAAACGGAACGTGACCTCGCCGTCGTCGATCGGCAGCGGACCGACGAGCGAGAGCCGAACCGTCGCGACCTCGCCCGGCATGAGGTTGCCGACGCGCAGCGTGAACACGCCGGGCCGCTCCTCCTCGGTGATCGCCGCGCGATGGCCGGCCGCGACCGCTTCGTCGTATTGCTCGCGCGCCGCGCCCCGCTCGTCGACGACGCCCTCGATCACGCGGCCTGCGACCTCCATGCGGAAGCGGTGGACCGCGGCGCGATCGGGAAGCGGAAAGATGTACGTCGCCTCGATGGGCGCGCCGAGCGTGTTCACGAACGTCTGCGCGATCTCGGTCTGCGCGATCACACCTGTCACGCGTGCATCGACATCCATCGCCGCCAGCGGCAGCAGGCCGCGGTCCGTGCGAAGCGCGCCGAAGCCAGCGTCGTCATCCCGGCGGCCGAGCGCCGCCACCTCCTCCTCGGTCATCAGTACAAGTGCGATCATGCTTTCCTCCTCTGGTTGCCTGTCAGGTGAGCCCGCGGTGTGCGAGCTCGGATACGAGTGGTGCGGCGGCGGCGCGAAGCGCGCGTACGTCGTCGGGTGACAGCGACACCGGCGCGTTCTCCGGCAGCGCGATCGATACGGTGATGCCCGGTGCGAGCTCGAGCCGGAGCTCCGCGGGCGCCGTCGATTGTGAAGCAAGAGTCTGCGCGCGCAAGGCGGGCGCAGGTGACGCGACGAGCGGTGCCGCGGGGGGCGGCGGCAATGCTTCGGCCTCGCGCTTCCAGAACTCCTTGCGTCCCCTGCCCTTGCGCGACGCGACCGAGTCGTCGAGCAGCACGCCGGTGATGCGCGACAGCGTCGTGTCGTCGAGCGTCGGCCACAGCTTCTGGATCTCGGCGAGGCTGTGCCCGGCGGTCTGCATCCGCTTGATCGCCACGACCTGCGCGAGGTGACGGCGGTTGTAGAGCGCGGTCCGGCCGCGCATGGCGGCGGGCCGATCGAGCAGCGACAGCGCAGCGTAGTAGCGAATGGTCCGTTCATCTGGGACCGCGCGAACCTGGCCGTTCTTGGGCGCGGGCAGCGCCTCGAGCCGGGTCTTCGCCTCGGCGACTAGCTCTGGAAGGGTCCACGTCTCGTCCACCCGCTCAATGTGACACTGTTTGATTCACTGTCAAATAGGATCCGACGACGCCCCCATCGAGTGCAACGTTTCGTTACTCTCCGCAGGTCAGGCACCTCGCGGTTTCGCGAGGTTGCGCTGGCATGGTCCGTGGACAACGAGGAGAGGTGACAGAAGTGCCCCGCATCCTGATCGTGGACGACGATCGCTCGATCCGCCGCACGCTCGAGAAGTTCCTCGGCGGTGAGGGCTACGACGTCTCGACCGCGCAGGACGCTCCCGGGGCGGTCGCCGCGGTGACGCCCGACATCGATCTGATGCTGCTCGATCTCGGCCTGCCCGGCGGCTCGGGCTTCGACGTCCTGACCGCGATGGCAGAGCGCGAGAACCCGCCGTCGATCGTCGTCGTCACCGCGCGCGACGACATGCAGTCGACGGTCAAGGCGATCCAGCTCGGCGCGTACGAGTACCTCGTGAAGCCGGTCGACATCGATCGGCTGCGCGCCGTCGTGAAGACCGCGCTCGACTCGCGCGAGGCGCGCGACCAGCTCGTCGAGCTCGCGGCACGCGGGCCCGAGAGCGGCGACATCCTCGGCAAGAGCCCCGCCATCCGCGACGTGTGGAAGCAGATCGGCGCGGTGTCGACGACGCGCGCGCCCGTGCTGATCCGCGGCGAGTCGGGCACCGGCAAGGAGCTCGTCGCCAAGGCGATCCACATGGCAAGCGCCGAGCGCGAGCGGCCGTTCGTCGCGGTCAACTGCACCGCGCTCGCGCCGGGCGTGCTCGAGAGCGAGCTGTTCGGCCACGTGAAGGGCGCATTCACCGGCGCCGTCGCCGATCGTCCCGGTCGCTTCGAGCTCGCGGGCAAAGGCACGCTGTTCCTCGACGAGATCGCCGAGATCCCGATGGACCTGCAGGCCAAGCTCCTGCGCGTCTTGCAGGAGCGCACGTTCGAGCGCGTCGGCGACGCCAGGCCGCTGCCGCTCGAGGCGCGCGTGATCGCCGCAACGCACCGCGACCTCGCCGCGATGGTCGCGAAGGGCACGTTCCGCGAGGACCTCTACTACCGGCTGCGCGTCGTCGAGATCCATCTGCCGCCGCTGCGCGAGCGCGCAACCGACATCCCGATCCTCGTCGAGGGCTTGCTCGGGAAGATCAACCGCGACCTCGGCAAGGAGGTCCGCTACGTGACGCCGGCGGCGCTCGCACGCCTGACCGGCCACGCGTGGCCCGGCAACGTGCGCGAGCTCGAGAACACGCTGACGCGCGCGGTCGTCCTCGCGAAGTCCGACGTCCTCGACGAGACGCTCCTGCCGATCGGCCCCGCCGCGTCGGCGCCCGAGCACGCCGATGCCGATGCCGAGGGCGCGCTGCCGACGCTGCGCGAGATCGAGCGGCGCCACATCGCGCGCGTGCTCGCGCACACCGAGTGGAACAAGCGGCGTGCGTGCGCGGTGCTCGACATCAGTCGACCGACCCTCGATCGCAAGATCGAGGAGTACGGCCTGCGCAAGGACGAGGCCTGATGGTCCCTGGTCTCCTGCTCGTCGTGATCGCCGCCGTCGGCGCCGCGTTCGGCGGCGTCGTGATCCGCTCGGCGCCGAAGCGCCGCGACAACGTCGTGTTCGGCCTCCTCGCGATGACCGACGCGTCGATGATCCTGTGGCGTGCCGTCAACGTGCTGACGGGCGAGTC
>JABFXX010000393.1 GCA_013368795.1 Kofleriaceae bacterium | reverse complement strand
GATCCGCCGCGCCGAGAACGCCGGCATCGTGTTCATCGACGAGATCGACAAGATCGCGACGAAGGCCGAGCGCCACGGCGCCGACGTCTCGCGCGAGGGCGTGCAGCGCGACCTGCTGCCGATCGTCGAGGGCTCGACCGTCACGACGAAGTACGGCCCGGTTCGCACCGATCACGTGCTGTTCATCGCCGCCGGCGCGTTCCACATGGCCAAGCCGAGCGACCTCATCCCCGAGATGCAGGGCCGCTTTCCGATCCGCGTCGAGCTCACGCCGCTCGCCGCCGACGAGTTCGTGCGCATCCTGACCGAGCCGAAGAACGCGCTGACGCGCCAGTACGCGGCGCTGCTCGCGACCGAGGGCATCAACATCGAGTGGACGGCCGGCGCCGTGCGCGAGCTCGCGCAGATCGCCGCCGACGTCAACCAGCGCACGCACGACATCGGCGCGCGCCGCCTCCACACGGTGCTCGAGCGACTGCTCGACGATCTGCTCTACAACGCGCCCGACATCGGCAATCAGACGATTCCGATCACGCCCGAGTACGTGAAAGAGCGGCTCGGCGCGCTCGTCGCCGACGAAGACCTCACGCGCTACATTCTTTAGTAGCCACCGAAGCAGCGCGCGAGCGCTGGATCGGACTCGACGAGCTCGTCGTAGCGCGGGCGATCGCGCAGCGCGAGCTCGGTCGCTGCGGTCTTCGCGGACTCGCACTCGCCCGCACGCGCGGCGGTCCTCGCCTCGAGCGCGAGGCGGTCCTCGACCCGTGCGGCAGGCTCTGGCAACTCCTTGGGCTTGTCGCTCAGCCCCGAGACGAGGAGGCCGCCGCCCGCCGCGATCATCCCGATGCCGACGACGGTGGTGAACACGTCGGCCATGTAGTTCATCGGCTCTGCGATGAGCCCGGTACAGAGCTCGGTGGCCGCGTCCTGCCCACCCTGATCGTTCGTGCACGCGCCGTCGGGGCGATAGGCGACGAGCAGCGAGCCTGCGACGGTGAGCGCCGTACCGCTGGCGAGCTTGGTCTGCCACGAGGCACCGCAGCCGGACGACGTGACGCACGCGACGGCCAGCAGAGTGACGATGCGGTGAAGACGCACGCTGCCGTCATCGAGCAACTCACATGCCGGTCGACGCGCCGCGAGCTTGGCGATCGCATTCGCCGACCTTCACCAGAAATCACGTCGAAATCCTGACGCGTGGTAAACCCCACCCCGTGTTCACCCAGGCCGACCTTCTAGCGCTCGCCGATCAGGTCCTCGTCAAGAATTACCGCCAGCAGCCGATCGTGCTCGAGCGCGGTCGCGGATGCGAGGTCTGGGATCGCAACGGCACGCGCTATCTCGACATGACCGCGGGCATCGCGGTGTGCGGCCTCGGTCACGGCCACTCGCTGTTCACCGCGCGCGTCACCGAGCAGCTGCTCAAGCTCGTCCACGTCTCGAACCTCTACTTCAACGACCAGCAGATCCTCGCGGCGAAGGCGATCACCGAGAAGTCGTTCGCCAAGCGCGTGTTCTTCTGCAACTCGGGCGCGGAGGCGAACGAGGGCGCGCTCAAGCTCGCGCGCCGCTATCAGGCGGTCTGCAACGGCGCGCCGCAGCGCACGACGTTCGTCGCGACGCACGGCAGCTTCCACGGCCGCTCGATGGCGACCGTCTCGGTCACCGGTCAGCCGAAGTACCGCGAGGGGTTCGGCCCGCTCGTCGGTCCCGTCGAGTTCATCCCGTTCGGCGACCTCGAGGCCGCGGCGCGGGTGCTCGAGGCGCGGACGGCGTGCGGCATCATCGTCGAGCCGATCCAGGCCGAGGGCGGCATCGTCGTCGCGCCGCCGGGCTATCTCGCGGGTCTGCGCCGGCTGTGCGACGACACCGGCACGATCCTGATCTTCGACGAGGTGCAGACCGGCGTCGGTCGCACCGGACGCTGGTTCGGTCACCAGTACGACGAGGTCGCGCCCGACGTGATGACGCTCGCGAAGGGCCTCGGCGGCGGCATCCCGATCGGCGCGGTCGCGTGCAGCGAGAAGGCCGCGCAGGGTCTCGCGGCCCAGGCGGGCGCCGCGGTGCCGCACGCGTCGACGTTCGGCGGCAACCCGCTCGCGTGCGCGGCGGCGGTCGCGATGTTCGACATCCTCGAGACGGAAGGCTTGATCGAGCGCGTCGTGCAGGCCGGCCAGTACCTCGGCGCGAAGCTCGATGCGCTCGTCGCCGAGTTCCCGGGCCACGTCACCGACGCGCGCGGCCGCGGCCTTCTGCGCGGCATCTCCGTCGCAGGAACGCCCGCGAGCGTCACGACGAAGTGCCGCGAGAAGGGTCTCCTCCTCTCGATCGCCGGTGACAAGGTCGTGCGGTTCGCGCCGCCGTACATCGTCGAGCGCCACCAGATCGACGAGGCGGTCTCGATCGTGCGCAGCGCGCTCACGGAAGGAGCAGGCAAGTGATTCGCGGATTTTTGACGCTCGGAGACGTTCCCGTCGAGAAGTGGCCGGCGCTGCTCGATCGCGCCGCGTACCTCAAGAAGCATCGCGTGCAGACGACGCTCGCGGGCAAGGCCGTCGCGCTCGTGTTCGAGAAGGCGTCGACGCGCACGCGCGTGTCGTTCGAGGTCGGCGTGTTCGAGCTCGGCGGCCACGCGGTCGTGCTGACGTCGCAGGGCAGCCAGATCGCGCGCGGCGAGCCGATCGAGGACACCGCGCGCGTGCTCTCGGGCTACTGCCACGCGATCGTGCTGCGCACGTTCGGCCAGGAGCGCGTCGCGCAGCTCGCGCAGCACGCGTCGGTGCCGGTGATCAACGGCCTCTCCGATCAGCATCACCCGTGTCAGGTCGCGACCGATCTGTTCACCGTGCGCGAGAAGTTCGGTCGCATCGACGGTCTGCGCTACGCGTGGATCGGCGACGGCAACAACATGGCGGCGTCCTGGATCGAGGCGGCCGGCATGTTCGGGCTCGACCTCGCGCTCGCGTGCCCGGAAGGGTTCGCGCCGGATCCCGAGCTCGTCAACGCCGCGCGCGAGCTGCAGCGGCAGCACGGCCGCGGCTCGCTGACGCTGACCACCGATCCGAAGGAGGCGGCGGCCGGCGCGAACGTGATCTCGACCGACGTCTGGGCGTCGATGGGGCAGGAGGACGACGCCGCGCGCCGCAAGGTCGCATTCGCCGGCTACTGCGTCGACACCGCGCTCGTGAAGCTCGGTGCACCGGATGCGATCGTGCTGCACTGCTTGCCGGCCCACCGCGGTGAGGAGATCACGGGCGAGGTGCTCGATGGGCCGCGTTCGCTCGCGTGGGTGCAGGCCGAGAACCGGCTCCACGTGGGCAAGGCGATTCTCGAGCACGTGATGAGCGCCGCGCAGTGATATGGTTCTGACGTGAGCAGTGTCCCGGCCGAGATCGCCGGTATCGGATCATCCGCGATGAAGCTTCGGGTCAGCCCCGGCTTCGATCCGATGAAGGCGAAGGTCGGCCCCGAGGAGTACTTCGTACTCTCTCGCATCGACGGCTCGCTCACGATCCGCGAGGTGCTGCTCCAGACCGGCCTGCCGGTCGAGCGCGCGATCGCGATCCTGACGAAGCTCCGCTCGCTCGGCGCCGTGCTGCTGCCCGGCGAGACCGCGCAGCCCGTGGCCGCGCCGCAGAAGGTACCCACCGGAACGAAGCCCCCGGGCCCTCCGGTCGTGCCCGCCCGCGCCGCACCGTCGGGCTCGGCACCGCCCGCGTCGACCGCCGCCGCGACGACCCAGCTCGTCCTGCCGAACCCCAGCGACGAGGAGCGCGCCGCGCTCGCCGAGACCAACGACCTCTCGGCCGACGTCCGCACGCGGATCCTCGCCATGGTCCGCCTGACCACGGAGCGCGATCCGTGGGCGCTGCTCGGCGTGCCGAACGGCGCGAACGCCAAGGAGCTCAAGCGCGCTTACTTCAAGCTGTCCAAGGAGATCCATCCCGACCGCTTCTACGGCAAGCAGCTCGGTACGTTCGGCGACAAGCTCGCGCTCGTGTTCGAGGCAGTTACCCGCGCGTACGAGCGGCTGACGTCGCCGAGCCAGGCCCGGGCGAGTGGCGCGCATCCTGCGGTCGACCAGCAGGAGCCGCAGACGCCGCAAGAGTACGCGGCCGAGCTGTTCCAGCGTGCGTGCAGCCTCGAGGTCGGCGGCGATGCGCTCGAAGCGATGAAGCTCTTTGCCGCGGCTGTTCGCGTGGATCCGCAGACGCGCTACCTCCGCCGCGCTGCGACGTGCGCGCTGACGGCGGGCCAGCCGAAGACCGCGCTCGAGTATGCGAAAAAGGCGCAGACGCAGCAGCCGAACGACCCGTCGTCGGCCCGCCTTCTCGCGACCGCGTTCCGGGCGAACAGCAAGCTCGAGGATGCCGAGGAGATCCTCGTCATGGCCATGGCCATGAAGAGCGAGAACGATGTTTTGACTGCTGAGCTTCGGCACGACCTGGCCGAAGTGCGACGTTTGATGGCGTCCGCCGATTGATGTCGGGTTAACTGGCGATCTTCCCGAAATTGGGAGGAAACTATGCCCTGATGCCCAGCGACAAGGTGATCGGCATCGACCTCGGCACGACCAATTCGTGCGTGGCGATCGTCGAAGACGGAACCCCATCGGTCATTCCGAATCGAGGCGGCTACAAGACGACGCCCTCGATGGTCGCAATTGCCGAGAACGGCAAGCGACTCGTCGGTCACATCGCGAAGCGCCAGGCGATCACGAACGCCGAGAACACGGTCTACGCGGCCAAGCGCCTGATCGGCCGCAAATGGGGTTCAGCGGCGGTCCGCAGCTCGCTCGAGATCATGCCGTACCGCATCGTCGAGGGCCCGCACGACGACGTGCGCATCATGCTCCGCGATCAGGTGTTCAGCGTTCCCGAGGTGAGCGCGTACATCCTGCAGGAGATGAAGCTGATCTCCGAGGAGTACCTCGGCGAGGAAGTCCAGAAGGCCGTCATCACGGTCCCCGCGTACTTCAACGACGGTCAGCGCCAGGCAACGAAGGACGCCGGCCGCATCGCCGGCCTCGACGTCATCCGCATCATCAACGAGCCGACCGCGGCCGCGCTCGCGTACGGCTTCGGCCGCAACATCGAGCGCAAGGTCGCCGTGTACGACCTCGGCGGCGGCACGTTCGATATCTCGATCCTCGAGATCGGCAACGGCGTGTTCGAGGTCATCTCGACCGCCGGCGACACGTTCCTCGGCGGCGAGGACTTCGATCGCCGCATCATCGACTGGCTCGTGTTCGGCTTCGAGAAGCAGCACGGCATCGATCTGCGCAAGGACAAGATGGCGCTGCAGCGCCTGAAGGACGTCGCCGAGAAGGCGAAGTGCGAGCTGTCGAGCGTCAAGGAGACCGAGATCAACCTGCCGTTCATCATCTCGACGGGACGCAACGAAGCGCTCCACCTCCAGACGATGCTGACGCGCGACAAGCTCGAGGAGCTGACGAGTGACCTCATCGAGCGCACGGTCGAGATCTGCGCGCGCACGCTCGAGGAAGCCGAGATCGCGAAGAACCAGATCGAGGACGTGATCCTCGTCGGCGGCATGACCCGCATGCCGCGCGTGCAGCAGGCGGTCGCCGAGTTCTTCGGCCTCGAGCCGTGCAAGGGCGTCCACCCCGACGAGGTCGTCGCGCTCGGCGCTGCGATCCAGGGCGCCGCGCTCACCGACGAGAAGAGCGACATCCTGCTCCTCGACGTCACGCCGCACTCGCTCGGCATCATGATCGTCGGCGGCTACTTCCACAAACTGATCGAGCAGAACACGACCGTGCCGACGAGCGAGTCGCACGTGTTCACCACCGTCAAGGACAACCAGACGTCGGTGAAGATCCTCGTGCTCCAGGGCGAGAGCGATCGCGCCGAGGAGAACGAGCTGCTCGGCGAGTTCGTGCTGACGGGCCTGCGTCGCGCGCCCCGCGGCGAGGTCGAGATCGAGGTGCAGTTCCACATCTCCGCCGACGGCATCGTGTCGGTGAAGGCGAAGGATCTCGAGACCGGCCTCGAGCAGTCGATCACCGTGACCGCGACCTCGGGCCTGACCGAGGACGAGATCAAGAAGATGATCGACGCGAACAAGGACTACATGGTCGAGGTTCGCACCGGCCAGGAGTTCGACAAGGCGCGCCACCAGGCGGAGAAGTCGCTCGAGGAGATCGAGGCGCTGTTCCCGCAGGTCACCGACGCGATCGCCGGCTCCGACTTCGGTCAGGACGCCGTGAAGAAGGCGCGCGCCGTCGTCGAGCGCACGAAGCAGGCGATCACCGCGAAGGATCTGACGACGCTCGCGGATGCGACCGAGGCGCTGAACCGTACGCTCAACATGTTCCGCGGCGTGGTGTCGAAGACGCGCGGATAGCTACATGCCTGCTGGTACCGACATCGATCGCCTGATCGAGATGGGGCTCAATCGCTACGGTGCCGGCGACGTCGACGGAGCGCTCGTGTTGTGGGAGCAGGCTCTCGCGATCGAGCCGGAGAACGCGCAGGCGATCAGCTATGTCGAGTACGTCCGCGGTAACTACGAGCTCCTGACCAGCGGCGAGCCCGCGCTCGCGGCCGAGGACGGCTTCGCGATCGAGGACGAGCCGGAGTACCAGATCGAGATCGTTCCAGGCGAGCTGGGAGCCGCCGATGCCCCGCTGTACATGGACCCGCTCGATCAGGGCTGGCTCATCGAGGACAAGATGCGCAGTGCGATCACGGAGGACGACCCAGCCGAGCACATGACGCTCGAGCTCGAGGCAGACGAGCCGCCCGAGCTCGAGGATCCTCCCGAGTTCGACGATGCGACGCGCGAGTACCTCGGCCCACCGTCGCGGCCGACCCCTCCCACCGCCGCTCGGCCGACCTCGGACTTCGGAAGCGACCTGCTGACTTCAGAATTCCATCACGAAGAGGCCACGGGCGGGTTTCAGCACGAGGGTTCGTCGCTAGGCTTCAGCAGGCAGGAGACCGAAGTGCGAAAACGCGATCTGGGATTTGTTCAGCCCTCCGCGCCAAAGCCGGTGAAGGACTCTCCGTCCGCGCCGCTCGCGATCGGTCACGCGCCGACGGTCGACGTGCAGAACGACTCGAATCCGTTCTCGACGCTCGAGATCGAGGACGTCGTGCCCTCGCTGCCCATCGCGAAGGACATGGCGGAGACCGCCGACATCCCGCTCGTCGCGAAGGTGACCACGAAGGAGATGCCGGAGACGACGCGCAAGCCGGCGCGACCGTCGTCGCCGCCACCGCGCGACCCGACGTCGCACTCGCAAGCAGAGGTCGTGCTCACGAACGCGCCGACGCGCGACCTCGCAGATACGATGCAGCCGCGCATCGAGATCGGCGCGCCGACGCGCGACCTCGGCATCCGGCCTGCGGGCACGCTGCCGCGCTCGCCGCTCGCCAACCCCGACGACGACAACGAACCGACCAAGCAGTCCGACGTGCGCGCGATCCGCGAGGCAGCGGCGCGCAACGAAGGCGGAATGCGCGCCGAGAGCCCTCGGCCTGCATCTGACGGAACCAAGAACGACATCGTGTTGCCATTCGATCCGATCGATGCCCGGAGCGCCGAGATCCTCGAGGATGTCGACGCGGGCGCACCTCCCGACGAGCCCAAGGACGATCAGACGCGCCGCCGCATCACGATGCTGCTGCAGCGGGCCATCGAGTACAGCGCATCGCAGGACCTCGATCGCGCGGTCACCGCGGTCGACCTCGCGCTCTCCGAGGATCCGAACAGCGTCCTCGGCCAGAAGCTGATCACGCGCAACAAGGACACGGTGATGCACGTGTTCCAGAACTTCATCGGCGACCTCGAGCGCCAGCCGCAGCTCGCCAAGCCGCTGCACGAGCTGGGGAACGCGCCGATCAGCCCGCGCGCTGCGTTCCTGTTGTCCCGCATCGACGGCACCCTGACCATCGACGAGCTCCTCGACGTCAGCGGGATGCCGCGCATGGAAGCATATCGACACCTCTGCCAGCTGTTCCTCCGTGGCATTCTTCGGTGACCGTGCTCGTCACGCGCGTCACCAACGCCGTCGCCTCCCGTCCCAGCGTAGGAATCGCCCAGCTTCGCGTCCTCGACGGTCCTGACCGCGGACTCGAGCTCGAGCTGCCGCATGCCGGTGTCGTCATCGGCACCGAGAAGACGTGCGATGTCGTGCTGACCGACACGTTCGTGTCGCGCCGCCACTGCTCGGTCGCGCCGCATGCGCAGGGCTTCGCGATCACCGACCTCGGCTCGCGCAACGGCACGGTGATCGACGGTGTCGCCGTCGGCAAGGTCGTCGCGCCGCCGGGCGTCGCGCTGCGCGTCGGCAAGACGCTGATCCAGCTGATGCCGGCGGACGAGGTGCTCGACATCCCGCCGTCGCAGAACGACCAGTTCGGTGGGCTCTACGGCGGCAGCCAGACGATGCGCCGCGTGTTTGCGGTGCTCGAGCGCGCGAGCAAGTCGAACGCGCCCGTGCTCTTCCTCGGCGAGAGCGGCACCGGCAAGGAGCTGATGGCGCGCGGCATCCACGACGCGTCGCCGCGCAGGGACGGCCCGTTCGTCGTGTTCGACTGCGGCGCCTCGACCGAGACGCTGATCGAGAGTGACCTGTTCGGCCACACGAAGGGCGCGTTCACCGGCGCCGCGTCGGACCGCCAGGGTGCGTTCGCGGCCGCGCACGGCGGCACGCTGTTCCTCGACGAGATCGGCGATTTGCCGGTCAACCTCCAGCCGAAGCTGCTCCGCCTGCTCGAGGCCGGCGAGGTGGTGCCGCTCGGCGGCCGCAAGAGCGAGCGCTACGACGTCCGGGTCGTCGCCGCGACCCACCGCGACGTGTTCGGCGAGGTCGCGCGCGGCGGGTTCCGCGGGGACCTCTACTACCGGCTCGCCGTCGTCGAGGTGCACGTCCCGCCGCTGCGCCAGCGCATCGACGACCTGCCGAAGCTGATTGCGATGTTCCTCGAACGCGCGGGCGCACCGCATCTTGCGAAGCAGGTCGGCGGCCCCGCCGTCGAGAAGCTGCAGCGCTACCACTGGCCGGGCAACGTCCGAGAGCTTCGCAACGTCATCACGCGCGCGGTCGCGCTCGCCGGCCCCGACGATGACTTCCAGTCGCTGCCGTTTGTCCTGCGCCCGACCGTCGCGGCGCCGGAGGTGGCGACCGTCCGCGCTGATCGCCCGTTCCACGAGGCGAAGGATGACGTCGTCGCCAAGTTCGAGCGCGAATACCTGACCGATCTCGTCGCCCGGGCCAACGGCAATCTGTCGCAGGCGGCGCGGATCGCGGGCCTTGAACGCAAGTTCCTCTATAAGCTGCTCGAGCGTGCGGGCTTGCGCCAGCGCGACGACAGCGACAAGAGAGACGAAGACGTATGAGCCGTATCTACCGCCAGCTTCCCGCCAAGGGGACCCGCCTCGCGATCGCGTACTCCGGTGGCCTCGACACGAGGTGCGCCGTTGCCTGGCTCGCCGAGCAGGGCATGGAGGTCTACGCGTACACCGCGGATCTCGCACAGCCCGACGAGGCAAACCCGGCCGACATCCCGCCGACCGCACTCCAGCACGGCGCGCGCGTGGCGCGGCTCGTCGACTGCCGCGACGGCCTCGTGCGCGAGGGCCTCACCGCGATCCAGTGCGGCGCGTTCCACCTCGGCGTCGGCGGCAAGAAGTACTTCAACACGACGCCGCTTGGCCGCGCGGTCACGACGACCGCGATCGTCCGCGCGATGGTCGACGACGATGTCCACGTGTTCGGCGATGGCTCGACGCACAAGGGCAACGACATCCAGCGGTTCTATCGCTACGGCATCCTCGTCGATCCGACGCTGCGCATCTACAAGCCGTGGCTCGACAGCTCGTTCGTGAAGGCGTTCGGCGGCCGCACCGAGATGTCGCAGTACCTCGCGAAGATCGGCAAGCCGTACAAGATGGGCGTCGAGAAGGCGTACTCGACCGACGCGAACATCCTCGGTGCGACGCACGAGGCGAAGGACCTCGAGCGCCTCGACGTCGGCATGCGGATCGTCGCGCCGATCATGGGCGTGGCGCACTGGAAGCGCGACGTCGCGATCGAGTCCGAGGAGATCACGCTCGGCTTCGAGCAGGGCAGGCCGACGACGATCAACGGCAAGCGCTACGACTCGCCGCTCGAGCTATTCCTCGAGTGCAACCGGATCGGCGGCCGCCACGGCCTCGGCATGTCTGACCAGATCGAGAACCGCGTCATCGAGGCGAAGAGCCGCGGCATCTACGAGGCGCCGGGCATGGCGCTGCTCCACATCGTCTACGAGCGCCTGCTCTCGGCGATCCACAACGAGAACACGCTCGACCTCTACGCGACGCTCGGTCGCCGGCTCGGCCGTCTGCTCTACGAGGGCAAGTGGTTCGACCCCGAGGCGTGCCTGCTCAAGGACGGCCTCACGCGCTGGGTCGCGCCGAGCGTCACCGGCGAGGTCACGCTCGAGCTTCGCCGCGGTGACGATTACACGATCGTCTCGACGCGCGCCGAGTACATGGCGTACGGCCCCGAGAAGCTGTCGATGGAGCGCGTCGAAGCGCCCGCGTTCACGCCCGAAGATCGGATCGGTGCGCTCGAGCTGCAGAACCTGTCGGTTGGCGATAACCGCTCGTTGCTCCTGCACCACCTGTCGAGCCTGCGTGCGCTGGCGCCGGCGGGCGGCGATCCTCTCGGTCGCTTGCTCGGCGAGCCCGAGCCCGACGAGTGATATCGTAGGGGCGTGGGCGTTCGGAATGCGCGGGCCTGGGTCCTTGTCAGCCTTGTCGGCTGTGGCTTTCCCCACGGCGAGGCGCCGACGGCTGATGCGCGCGACGCTGGCCCGATCGACGGCAAGCCCGACGCCGACATCGACGGCCCGGCGAGCCTGACCTGCTACGACAAGTGGCTCGACGGCAGCATCCGGTTCGACACCGCGGTGCCGCTCGCGACGGTCAACTCGCCCGCCTACGATCGCGACCCGTTCCTCAGCGACGACGAGCTGACGCTCTACTTCAGCTCGGCGCGGGCGACGACGTCCGGTCCGCTCGACGTCTGGGTCGTGCTCCGGTCGTCGACGGCAGACCCGTTCGGTACGCCGACGCGCGCGACCGAGTTCAACAGCGGCGATTCCGAGAGCAAGCTCTCGATCACGGGCAACGGCCTCGTCGCGGTCGTCGGCAGCGACCGCCCGGGCTCGACCAGTGCCTCGCTCGATGTCTGGCAGTCCGTGCGCAACACCGTCAACGATGCGTGGCCGGCGATGTCGCGCACGCACGTGATGATGGTCGAGACCTCCGGCAGCGAGCACGACCCGACGATCAGCGCCGACGGCATGCACCTCTATCTCGCGCCCGACTCGCCCGGCCCTCAGCACATCGTGATGTCGACGCGTCAGAGTACCGGTGACTTCGGTGCGCCGATGTCGCTGACCGAGCTCAACACGCCGAGCGGCGAGTCCGATCCTTCGCCGACGCCCGACGAGCGCATCATCGTGTTCTCGTCGAGTCGCCCGACCGCAGGTGCCGGCGCGGGCAACCTCTACTACGCGACGCGCGCCGGCAACACCGGGCCATTCGGTGCGCCCAGGCCGGTGCCCGACGTCAACACGAACGCGGACGAGGGCGATCCTCACCTGACGAGCGACGGCTGCCGCCTCTACTTCGGCCGCTACACCGGCCCCAGCAGCGCGGCAAACCAGGGCGACTGGGACCTGTTCGTCGCGACCGCGATGCCCTGAAGGGGACGGTCTTAAGTTCGTTAAGTTACGGTCCGCAACCCCGCGATAATTCGCGATCGGGTGCCCCTAACATTAAGTTGTGCGTTCGTCCGGCTACCGGACACGCTCGCAACCCGCATGGCCGCAGCGCCCCGGATCGCAGCCGAGGTAACAGCTTGCGGCGCGGCACAAGTTAATCTTACCGGTACCGCCTCGAACGTTTTCCGCGAGTTGCGCACCACAACTTAATCAACTTAAGACCGTCCCCTAATCGAGCGGGTCGACGACCTCGTCGGCCTGCTCGCGCGTCACCGGTGCGCGCGCGACGTCGAGCACGTGCTGGACGAGCACCGGCAGGTAATCGGGGAGGGAAGGGCAGCGGATCGTCGTCCCCGCCAGCGCCTGCGCGGTGTTCGTCTGGTCGTAGTGCACCGACTGCTCGAGCAGGTCCATGAACGTCAGCGGACCGCGGCCGAGGCGCGCGAGGCCCGGCGTGCGCAGCACCGCGCGCGCGAGCGGACCTGGGATGTGACCGCGCGGCTTCTCGGTCTTGGCGTGCTCGGCGACCGCCTCGAACACGGCGCGCGCCGGCAGCGGGTTCGGATCGACGATGTGGAACGTCCTGCCGGCAGCGCCCGGCGTGTGCGCGACCTGCCACGCGGCGTCGACGACGTAATCGATCGGCACGAGGTGGAGCGGCGAATCTCCGCGGCCGAGGATCGGCAGGCGCAGACCCGACGCGTTCGTCGCGATGAGCACCATCAGGTAGTACGGGCCGTCGAGGCGGTCGATGTCGCCGGTCTTGCTGTCGCCGACGATCACCGACGGCCGCACGATCGTGATCGGCAGCTGGCGCATCGCCGCGCGCACGAGCTTCTCGGCATCGTACTTCGTCCGCTCGTAGCCGTTGTGGAACTTCTGGCCGGCGTCGAGGTCTTCCTCGTAGATCGTGCCGCCGCGCGTGCCAGCGACGCTCGCCGTCGACCAGTGGACGACGCGCTCGAGCCGACCCGCATCGCGTGCGAGGTCGAGCATGGTGCGCGTGCCGCCGACGTTCACCCTGCGCATCGTGTCGTCGTCGACACCCATGAAGTAGATGCCGGCGAGGTGATGGATCCAGGTGAGCTCCTTCGACAGTGCGCGGTACTCGGTGCTCGACAGGCCGAGGTCCATGTCGCAGACGTCGCCGACGAGGACCTCGGCGCGGTCGTGCGCGCGCAGCTGCTCGAGCAGCTGGTTGGCTTCTGCCGCGAACTTGTCGCGCGCGAGCACGTACAGCTTGGTCTCGGGCTCGGCGGCGAGCAGCTTCGCGATCATCCGCTTCGCGGTGAATGCGGGGAAGCCGGTGACGAGCGCGACCTCGCGAGGGCGCGAGACCGCGGCGGGGCCATCGGAGCGAACCGGCGCGCGCACCGGGCCGTACTTGGCCTCGATCGCGGCGACGACACGGTCGACCTCGCTCTCGAGCTGGGCGAGGTCGCCGGTGTTCTCGATCACCCATGTCGCGACCTTCACCTTGTCGGCGAGCGGCAGCTGCGCGGCGATGCGCGCCTGCGCGTCCTCGGCGAGCAGGCCATCGCGCGCGATCACGCGGGCGACCTGGATCTCGGGTGGCGCCGACACGACGACGACGCCAGACAGGCCGAGGTGCGCGCGATTCTCGACGAGCAGCGCGGCCTCGTAGAACACGACATTGGCGCCGGCGTCGGACCACGCGGCGATCGCCTGCTCGCTCGCGGCGGCGATCCGAGGATGCGTGATCCGGCCGAGGTCGCGGCGCGCGTCCTCGTCGGAGAATGCGATCGCGCCGAGCCGCTTGCGATCGAGCTTGCCCTCCGCGGTCAGGATCGCGGCACCGAACCTCGCGACGAGCTCGGCGAGCGCCGGCTGGCCGGGCTCGACGACCTGGCGTGCGAGCTGGTCTGCGTCGACGATCGCCGCGCCCCGCTCGGCGAGCAGCTTCGCCACTGCGCTCTTTCCCGACGCGATCCCGCCAGTCAGCCCGATCACGTGCGCCGTCATTGCGCCTCACGTACCACGGGTCGCAAAGCCGAGGTAGCCTCCGGCCGTGGCCAGTCGGCTCGCGTTCGGTCTCGCCCTGTGCGCGGCACTCATCGGTGTCGCCGGTGCGGCGCGCCGTGACTGGACCGGCAGCGCGGCGTGCGGGAGCTGTCACCCGAAGCAGCTCGCGTCCTGGCAAGCGACGCGCCACGCGATGACCCGCGACCGGTTCGCCGAGCGTCCCGCGGGCAAGTGCCTGTCGTGCCATGCGACCGGCGAGGCGCCTGCCGGCCCTGCGGTCGCGGTCGAGGTCGGCTGCGAAGCATGCCACGGCGCGGGAGCGGCCTACGCGGCCGACGACCTCATGCGCAACAAGGTCGCGGCGCAGGCGCTCGGTCTCGCCGACCTGTCGACGCCGAAGGCGCGCACCGCGCTGTGCATGCAGTGTCACGCACGCGCGACGAAGGGCGAGCCGTTCGACCCGGCGGCGCCCGTCCATCCAGTGAAGCCATGAAAGTCCACGCACGCTTTGTCACCTCGGCATCCAAGCCGAGCGAGTTCCCCGCACCGAACCTGCCGGAGATCGCGGTCGTTGGCCGCAGCAACGTCGGCAAGTCGAGCCTCATCAACGCGCTCACCGGTCAGGACGGCCTCGCGCGCACGTCGCGCACGCCAGGCCGCACGCGCCTCGTCAACTGGTTCGAGGTCAACGGCAAGTTCCACCTCGTCGACCTGCCGGGCTATGGCTACGCCGAGGTCAGTCGCGAGATGCGCGAGTCGTGGCGGCCGCTGATCGAGAGCTACCTCGCCGATCGCAAGACGCTCGCCGGCGTGCTCCTGCTCATCGACGTGCGCCGCGGTTCCCAGGACGAGGAGCTCGACTTCGTGCCGTGGCTCGAGGCGAAGGAAATCCCGATCGTCGTCGCACTGACGAAGTCCGACAAGCTCGCCAAGAACAAGCGCATGCTCGAGGTCGCGAAGGCGAAGAAGGCGCTCGGCCTCAAGCGCGATCCGTTCGCGGTGTCCGCACAGGATGGCGAGGGCTTCGATCCGCTGTGGCGTGCCCTCGCCGCGCTCGTCGACAAGAAGAAGTAGCCGTGCAAGACCTCGTCATCGAGCCAGCGTCCAACGGCGACATCGACTCGATCGACGAGATCGAGCAGCACTCGTTCAAGTCGCCGTGGTCGAAGTCGACGTTCGAGGGCGAGCTGCTCCGCGAGTGGGCACGCATCGACGTCGCGCGCATGGGCACGCGGCTCGTCGGGTTCTGCAACTACTGGCTCGTCACGACCGAGCTGCACATCCTCGCGATCGCGACGCATCCCGATTTCCGAGGGCAGGGCGTCGCGCGCGCCGTCCTCGACCACGTGCTCGACGTCGCGAAGAAGACCGGCTGCTCGCTCGCGACGCTCGAGGTCCGCCGGAGCAATCGCCCCGCGATCGCGCTGTACGAGCGCGCCGGGTTCAAGACGGTGCACGTGCGCGCGCGCTACTACCAGGATGACGGCGAGGACGCGCTCGTCATGCTGCGCGGGCTCACTGAATAACGCCGCCGAACTTGAGGCTCGAGTCGTCGCGCTGGGTCGCGAAGTAGATCGTGCCGCCGGCCGCACCGGCGACGAGCAGTCCAGCGGCCGTGAGCACGTACCACTTCTGGTACCAGTGCGAGCCGCCGCCGCGCACCGAGAGGTTCGCGTCGACCTTGAGCTCGACGTCGGGCGGCAGCTGTACCGTCGTCGTGAACGGCACGAAGCCGCGCTTCTCGACCTTCACCGCGTAGGTCGCGGGCGCCTCGAGCTTGAGCGGCGGCAACGGCGTCGTGCCGCGTCGCGTGTTGCCGACGGTGACGACCGCGCCGTCCTCGCTCGACCGGATATCGATCACGCCAAACCGGACGAAGTCGCCCGGCGGAAGCAGACGCTTCAGGTACAGCTCGACCTGATCGTCCGACGGCTGCGCGTCGCTACCGAGCGAGTCGGCGATGCGCGAGGTGACCTTGTGCGAGCGCACGTCGATCCGCTGCATCGTCAGGATCACGTCGCCGAGCTCGCTGACGCCGATCAGCACGACCTCGGCCGCACCGAGCTTCGCGCCGACCTTCGACACGCACTCCGGCTCGCCGGCGCACCGCACGACCGTCTGCACGAGCTGCTCGCCGTAGAGCGTCTTCGCCTGCTCGGGCGAGACGACGTCAAGTGACGTCAGCTTGCCCATCGTGGACGCGAACCGCGAGCTGATGCCGATCAGCGCCGCGCTCCCCGAGCGGTACTCGAGCACGACGACCTTGCGCTTGGGATTGTCGTCGGCACGCGCGATCTGCGCCGAGACGGCGAGTACGAGCGCGGCGACTGCGAAGGCTCTCATTTCTTGCCGAACTGGAACGTCATCGATCCGATGCGATGCTCGTAGTTGGGGTTCGTCGGCGCAGACTGGCCGGGCGACGTCGCGCACGCCCAGTTGCGAATGTCGCCGACCGCGATCAGCAGCGAGCCGTCGCACCAGCTGCGATAGCGCTGGACGACCGCGCCGGTCGCCGCATCGACCACGCGCAGCTCCTGGCTCTCGATCGTCATCTCCGGAAAGCTTGCCGCGGGAACCGCCTGGCCGAAGTACGTCGACGCCAGCGTCACCGCGACGTAGTCGCCGCCGGCGCCGATCTCGAGCTGATTGAACACGGTGGACCCCGCCGACAGCTGGCGCTGGACGCCCGGGTAGTCGAGCGCCTCGACGACCTGCACCGCCGGCTCGGAGAACAGCGTCCGCGGCGGGTCGTTGCCGGCCAGCGGCGCCGACACGAGCGACATCTGCGCCGGGTTGCCCGGCTTCTCGATCCCGATCCACGCCTGCGAGCCCGAGACGGCGAGCGCCGTCGCCTTGCCGAGCCCGCCGCGCATCATCACGATGCCGCTCGCGGTCGCCTCGCCGAGCTCGCCCTTGCACTCGTCGACGTAGAACGCGCGGCCGCGATCACCGGCGACATCCGCGTAGCCGCCGGTGCCGAGCGTCATCACGACGTTGACGTCGTCGGCGCTGATCCCGAGCCACACGAGCTCGCGCTGCGGGCACGTGCCGGTCGCCGTCAGGCGCTTGATCGCGACCGCGGTCATCGCGCCGCCGCCCGCGCTGACGACCGCGACGTGCTCGAAGTCACCGTCGGCGATCGGCTTCGCCATGCCGGTCTCGGTGTCGACGACGAACAGCTTGGTCGACGTGCCGACGAGCAGCAGCCGGCCGTCGTCGGAGCCTGCGGCATCCTGCACCGCACCCGCCAGCATCGCGGGCAACGTGCCGACGACCGAGTGATCGCCGGTCGAGACGTTCTTGACCGTCGGCGCGCCCGTCAGCGTCCCGTTCGGATCGCTCGGCGACTGATCGATCATGAACAGCTTCGGGCCGGCGGAGACCATGACGACCGCCCGCTGGTCGAGCACCGTCGAGCCGTCGAGGTTCGTGCCCGCCGACAGATCGCTGTACGTCGCTGGCGCGGTCGACCAGTGGATGTCGTTGGTCGTGGTCGGGTTGCGGTCGATGTCCTCGGAGACGAGACCCGAGAAGTAGACGATCGGCCGGCGCACCGGCACGACGATCTCGGCGCCCGCGGTGAGATCGGACGGTGCCGCCGCGCGGCCGTAGCCGACCGCCGCGCCGAAGTCGGTGCGCAGCACGGCCTCGATCAGGACGCCGTTCGTGACGTCGATCGTCCCGAGGTCGAACGCGTTGTTCGCGACGGCGACGTTGATCTCGGTGTCGCCGGACTCCTCGTGGAGGCGGACCTCGACGGTCGAGATCCCCTTCGGATCGAGGACCGCGTTGGGAATATCGAGGACGAGCGAGACGCTGCCCCCGCTCGGTCCGCCGCAACCGAGCAGGAGAGAGGCCGCAGCGACGGCCGCAATCCGCATCCACGGGACGCTACCAGACCAACCCGGTGCGCCACAACTGCGCGAATCACAACGTGATCGGACCAGTAGACCGATCGATCCCAGGATCGGCTCGAGCCTGTAACACAGCGGTTGTGTCTTGATGCGCCCCAGTTAGGATAGCGATCGCGTGCAGACGTCGACCGACAAGGGGCAGACCGGACCACTCGGCCGCGTCGACCCGAGCCTGCCGCAGGTGTTCGGTCGCTATCTCCTCGTGCAGCGGCTCTCGCGCGGCGGCATGGGCGAGATCTTCCTCGCCAAGCATGGCCTCGCCGGCTTCGAGAAGCTCGCCGTCATCAAGAAGGTCTTGCCGCACCTCGCGGCCGACGCTTCGTTCATCTCGCGCTTCGTCGACGAGGCGCAGGTCGCGATCAAGCTCCAGCACGTCAACGTCGCGCAGGTCTTCGAGGTCGGCCGC
>JABFXX010000409.1 GCA_013368795.1 Kofleriaceae bacterium | reverse complement strand
ATGCCGAGCTTGTCGGTCCAGCGCACCCAGTCCTGCGCGTCGACGTGCGGATGCGCGGCGAGCACTGCGGGGTGCGTCATCACGCGGAGAAGGTCGCGGCGCGACATCGGGCCTGTCGGCAGCTCGAGCAGTGCGAGCACGGCCTCGCCGATCCGGCCGCGATCGTCGAGCGGCGCGTCGATCAGGTGCCACGGCACGCCGACCGCCTCGAACGCCGCGGGTGCCTGTGCGAGGTAGCGCTCCTGGCTCGTCGCGAGCCACACGCCGATGTCGCGCGCGTGCAGCGTCGGATCGGCATCGAGGCGCGTGCGGATCTCGGCGGCGACGATCTCGATCTCGCGCCGCGGATCGGGACACGCGAGCACGCGAATGCCCGCCGCGGCGTCGATGGTGGCCTCGGGGAGCTTTCTGTGCAGCACGTCGGCGAGCAGCGCCTCGCGGACGTCGCGCGGCTCGGTCTCGACGAACGCATCCTCGAGGTCGCCGCTCGTGCGCTCGACGAGCGCGCCGAGCGTGTCGCGCACCGCGCGTCCCCACAGCGCGAGCGGCAGCGGGTCGACCTTCGTCTCCGCCGCCTTCGCGCGGCCGGACACGTCGTCCCACAGCTCGGCGCACGGGTCGAGCAGGTACACCGTGACGTCGGTCGTCGTCCCGAGATCGGTCAGCGCCTCGAGCTGGCTGCGCTGCAGATACGACACGCCGAACATCGCGATCGGCCGCGGCAGGCTCGGCGCCCGCAGCCCCGCGCGGCGGCGCGCCCACGGCAGGATCGGCACCGGCGCACAGAGCTTGCGCTCGCCGTGCTCGTCGATGCCGGCGCGCGAGATCGCCGCACCGATCAGCGCCGCCTGCCAGCGCGCGCTCGGATCGGCCGCGATCTCCTCGGGCACGTGGCCGCCGAGCAGCGCGGGCATCCAGTCGGGACGCGACAGCGCGTAGTTCCACGCGAGCATCGCGACGTGCTCGGCGAGCTGGACGCGGCGAGGTCCCGCGCGATCGCCCGGCGCAGGTGCTGCCGCGAGGTACGCCGCGACCGCCGGCAGCGACGCGACGAGCTCGTCGTCGGCGAGCACCGACGCGATCGCCGCGGCGAGCTGGCTGCGATCGATCGGCCGCAGCAGCGCGCGACCTTCGGCGTCGCCGGCCCACGTCGCCTCGAGGAACCGATCGAACGTGACGAGCTCGAGGCCCGCCGCGATCCCCCGCGCGATCGCGAGCTCGCGGACGAGCCAGCGCGACACGAGGTGACTGCCGACGATGATCGTCTGCGCCGCGAACGGATCTGCGGGCGGCAGCGACTCGATCAGCGCGGCGAGCAGAGCCTCGACGCGGTTTCCGTGAACCGCGCGGAACATTCAAGCGCTCGTTCGCCCATCGCCGCCCGGGCACACCATCCACAGCGCGCTCGGCACGATCTCGAATCGCGCCGGCAGGATTCCCGGACTCTCACCGTCGACATCGAGCTCGACGATCGCGCCCGGCTCGACCGGGTCCGCCTCGACGACGCGCGCGCGCCGCGCCGACACCTTCTCCATCTCGAGGTGGGTGCCCGCATAGAGCCGGCGGCCACTCTTGATGACGTCGCCGAACGTCAGATCGCCGATCGATACGACATCGAACGCACCGTCGTCGATCTCGGCGTGCGGCGCAACCTTCATGCCGCCGCCGAAGTAGCGGCCGTTCGCGACCGCGACCGTGTTGATCGTCGTCTCGACGCGATCGCTCGCCTTGCCGTCGAACGTCAGCTGCACGCGCTGGTTCTTGTACGACCACGTCGCCTTCGCGGTCGCGTACATGAACGACAGCCGGCCGAGCTTCTTGCCGCTCTCGTTGACGAGCCGATCGACGACGCCCGACACGCCGAACGACGCGATGTTCGCGAACATCCGCAGGACCTTCGCGCCGTCGCGCGTCGTCAGCTCGAGCTTGCCGACGTCGATCTTCTTGCGCTGGTTCGCCTTGATGACCGCGACCGCGTCGGCAGTCTCGGTCGGGATCGACATCGTCTTGCGGAAGTCGCCGCCGGTGCCGAACGGGATGAGCGCGAAGCTCGCGTCCGGGTTCACGGGAGCGCCCTTGTCGTCGAAGAACCCGTTGACGACCTCGTTGATCGTGCCGTCGCCGCCGATCGCGACCACGCGCTCGGCACCGGCGCGCAGCGCCTCGCGCGCGAGCCGCGTCGCATCGCCGGGACCCTCGGTGTGCACGAAGTCGAACGGGAACGCGCGGGTCAGGGTCTCGGACAGCTCGGTCCAGCGCTTGCCCAGCCGTCCGCCTTGGGACTTCGGGTTGACGATGACGACGGTGCGCGGATCCACGGCCGGCAGTATAGAGGTCGGGTCCGACAGTCCGAACCTCGGTAGCCACCCGTCCGCACGGCGGCCACTCCCGACGAGAGATCACGCAATTACCAGCGGCACGGAGCTTGGAAATGGTGCGCGCGAACCATTTACAAGCACAGGTGTTACCGTGTCCAACGTGCCCGAGCCCGCGACGAAAGCGGACGTCAAAGAAGCAGTCCAGGAAGCCGTCCAGCAGCTGATGTTCCTCATCCGGGACCTCGGCGTTGCGATCCGCGCCGACGTGGCCCAGCTTCGTGCGGATGTGGGCGCGGACATGGCCCAGCTTCGTACGGATGTGGGCGCGGACATGGCCCAGCTTCGTGCGGATGTGGGCGCGGACATGGCTCAGCTCCGTGCGGACGTGGATATCGACATCGCGCGACACGTCAATGCCGCGAACGAAGAGACGCTCGCTCGGCTCGACGCGATTCTCGAGGCGAGCGAGGCCGCACGCGTCGCTGCCGAGACCCGATACACGGCACTTCGCGCCGACTTCGAGGCGCATCGCGACGACGCCACCGTGCATCGTGCGCCCCGTCGCCGCGCGCGCTGACACCGGATCGCGGCCTCGACCGACAGCGCCCCGCACCGTCGGGTGCTAGCTTGGGCGTAGTTTGGCGGCGAGCTCCGAGCAAGATCCGGCACACCCGGCGCCCCTCGCCGGGCGGCGCGTGCGGCTCGAACTTCTCGACGCTCACCTGCCGCGCGTCGAGAGCATCTGGCGCGAGCTCGAAGCGCGCGCGAAGCCGAGCTACTTCCTGACGTGGGGCTGGATGGAGAACTGGCTCGCGTGCCTGCCGAGGCGCGAGATGCCTCAGCTCGCCGTGCTCTCGAGGGGCGGCAAGACGATCGCCGCGTGCTTCCTCGGCAGGCGCCGGCTGCGCCGCCACGGCCTCATCACGAGCCGCGCGCTGTTCGTGAACAACACCGGGCTCGACGCGTACGACGAGCTCTGCCTCGAGCACAACACGATGCTCGCCGACGGCGGTGGGGCGCTCGCCGCCCTCGTCGAGGCGCTGCCACCGAACTGGGACGAGCTCTATGTCCCGGCCGCCGACGAGAGCGTGTTCGCGGCGATCGCGAAGGCGCCGCCGCCGGGGACGCGCGTGCGGATCGATCGCGAGGTCGCGAACTACCACGTCGATCTCGACAAGGTCCGCGCGAGCAGCGGCGGCTACGTGGCGCTGCTCGGCAGCTCGACACGCGCGCAGCTCCGCAAGGCGCAGCGTCATGCGGGTGACGTCACGTACGAGGTCGCCACCGACGCGAAGCAGGCGCTCGAGATCTACGGCGAGATGGTCGCGCTGCATCAGCGGACGTGGCGGGAGCGAGGCCAGGCGGGTGCGTTCGCCGATCCATGGTTCGACCGGTTCCACCGCCGCTTGATCGAGCAGCGGTTCTCGCTCGGCGAGCTGCAGCTCCTGCGGCTGCGCGCGAAGGACCTGACGCTCGGCTGCCTCTACAACTTCGTCGGCGCCGGGCGTGTGCTGTTCTATCAGTGCGGGTTCGGCACGCCGGCCGACAAGCACGTCCGGCCCGGCTATCTCTGTCACGCGCACGCGATCGAGCACAGCGCGAAGCAGGGGCACGCGATCTACGATCTGCTCGGCGGCGACGCGCGCTACAAGCGAAGCCTCGCGACCGACGAGACGCGCCTCGTGTGGGGGCGCGTGCAGCGCAAGCGGCTCGTGTTCTCGCTCGAGGATCGCGCGCGAGAGTGGATCCGCAAGCGGCGCGACCAGCAGGCGTCGCTCGCCGCGAAGAGCGAGCCTTAGCCCGGGCCTTCGTTGAGCGCGCGATCGATCTTCGTCTTCAGCTCGACGTAGCGGCGAAGGAAGTCGTAGTGCTTCTCGCGGAACGCCTGCGTGTAGCGGCGCTCGCGGGCCTTCGCGCGCCATGCCTCCGCGAGCTCGTCGAGCCGACCGATCAGCTGCTTGGCCTCGGTGAACGGCTTCAGGATCGTGCGCGTGCCATTCGTCTCGACGAGATCGACGCGGCCGTTCTCGGACGGGCCGAGGAACGTCAGCACGACGGTATCCGGGTGCTGGTTGCGGATCGTGCGCGCGATCGTCCTCGCCGGGAGATCCGAGATGTCCTCGGCGACCATCGCGTAGTGGTACGTGCCGGCGCTGACGCGATCGAGCGCCTCGCCACCGGACGTCGCGTGCATGAAGCGGAAGCCCTTCGGCTGGGCGTCCATCATCGCGGTCACGAAGTCATCGACCTCGTCGACGACGAGCACGGCGAGCTCGTCGAGGTGGATCATGCGCGACTCGTCGCGGCCCGCGACCTTGTCACCGAGATCGATCGCCTGGCGCTCGGCCTCCATGAACCGCTTGAGGAACTCCTCGTGGACCGTCCGGACCTCGCCGAGCACGCTGTCGACCTCGCGCTTGCCGACCGAGCGACCGGCGGCATCGAGCACGCGATCCTTCAGATACGCGACCGAGTCGGGAGACTTGAGGATCAGATCGACGGCGCCGGCGCGCACGGCGTCGACCGCGTCGTCGTACGAGCGGCGCGGCGTCATCGCGATCACCATCGTCGTCGGCGAGCGGCGCTTGATCTCCTTGATCGTCTCGATGCCGTCGCGCGGCGAGACCGTGTCGATATCGACGAGCGCGACCGAGAAGAACTGGCGCTCGACGAGCGCGAGTGCGCGGTCAGACTCGGCGACGCACGTGACGTGGAGGCTCGCCTCGGAGAGCAGCTGGGCGATGCCGTCGTGGACGCGCGTATCCGCGTCGAGCACGAGGACTTCGACGCCGACGAGCGCGGTGTGCGAGCCGGAGGCGCCGGCGCGAAAGGAACCGGAGTCGGTCATAGATTCACGGGTAATTGAACGGTCTCACAAAACTCTGCGCGGGGCCCGAATGTGGCGACAGCGTCCAGCCGCTGATCGCCGCGACGAGACACCGTCCGAGCTCCGTGTTGCCGGTCGAGTTCTCGACGGCGGCGGCATTCGCGATGCGCCCGTCGGCGAGCACTTGAAACGCGATCTGGATCCGCCCGTGCGCTTCGCTGGCACCGGCGCAGCGATCGAACGTGCTCTTGCTGCTCGCAGCGAGCTTGTTGACCTCTTGCTCGGTCGTCAGCTTCGGCGCCGGCGTCGTGTCGGCGTACGGATCCTGCGGCGTGGTGCTCGACGGCGAGGTGACCGGGCCCGACGACGAGGCGTCCTGCTTCGTCTCGGTCGGCGCGGGCTTGGTCGTCACCGTCGGCGTCGCCGTGCGCTCCTTCTCCTTGCCGCGGCGGCTCGCCGTGCTCTTGTCGGCAGCCGCGCTCGCGGGCTTCTTCTCTTCGGCGACGATCGTGGGCGGGGGCTCGGCGGTGGCGGTCACCGACGCGATCGCCGATGCGCTCGGCACCGATGGAACGGCCGGAGCTTCTGCGGGCGGTGCAACGACCGCGGCGGCCGGCGCTTCCGGCGCAGGCATCGGCGCTTCGGTCTTCAGCGGCGCCTTGTCCTCGACCTTCGCCTCGCTCTTCGACAGGCCCTTCGCGAGCATCACGGCGCCCGCGGCCGCGAGCCCGAGATCGACGACGAGCACGATCGCGATCAGCGCGATCGGCCGGCTCGGCGGCAGCGCGATCGAATCTCCCGACACCGCGCGCGAGGCCGACACCGCCGGCGCGCGAGAGACATCGGGCGCCGACACGTTCGGTCGCTGCTGCGAGGGCGCGATCGACGCGTGCCGCGAGACATCCGGAGGCCGCGAGATGTGGCGGCTCGGATCGCTCGTCGGCGGGATGCTTCCATAAGGCGTCACCATCGACCCGGGCGCGGGCGTCGGCATCGCAGGCGGAGGAATCGTCGCGGGACCGTGGCCGTACGACGAGGGTGGAATGCTCGCCGGCCCCGGTTGACCCGTCGGTGGATACGACGCGTCATCGAGGATCTTGGCGGTCGGCGCCGTCTTGCCCGGTTGCTTCGCGCCGCATCCGCCGCAGAACCGGGAATCCGGCGCGTTCTCGGTGCCGCAGGTGGCGCAACGCATTCCGCCATCAGGGTAACTCACCGCGCTTGGTGGCGCCTCATCTTGGGCCACCGGATCCCGCGCGAGCCGGATCGGACGCTGTGTTACCCTAGGCGCTGGCGATGAGTCAGATCCTCGATCGCGTCCTGACTGCCGCTCGCCAGCTCGGGGCTTCCGACGTCCACTTGAAGGCCGGGCTACCCCCGATCTTCCGGATCAAAGGCGACCTGCGGACCGTCCGTGACGTACCAGCATTGACGCGAGAAGCCATCGCGCAGTTCGCCGTTCACATGATGAACGACCGGCAGCGCGCGGACTTCGAGCAGAACCTCGACATCGACCTCGCGTACGGCACCCCCGACGGCGTGCGCTACCGCGTCAACCTGTTCCAGCAACGTGGATCGGTTGGCATGGTGCTGCGTTTGATCCCACCCGAGGTGCCGCCGTTCGACCGCCTGAACCTGCCGCAGACCGTGCTCGACCTGGTGGGCAACAACCACCGCGGTGTCGTGCTCGTCACGGGTGCGACCGGCTCCGGCAAGTCGACGACGCTCGCGGCGATGATCGACTACGTCAACACGCAGCACGCGTATCACATCGTCACGATCGAGGACCCGATCGAGTACACGTTCCGCGACAAGCGGTCGGTGCTGAACCAGCGCGAGATCGGGTTCGACACGATGTCGTTCGCGCGCGCGTTGCGGGCGGCGCTGCGCCAGGACCCCGACGTGATCCTGGTCGGTGAGATGCGCGACTTCGAGACTGCGCAGATCGCGATGACTGCCGCCGAGACCGGTCACCTCGTGCTGTCGACGCTGCACACGGTCGACGCGACCGAGACGATCAACCGCATCGTGTCGATGTTCCCGACGCACCAGCAGCAGCAAGCGCGCCTGACGCTCGCGAGCGTGCTCCGCGGCGTCATCTCGCAGCGCCTCCTGCCGCGCGCCGACGGCAAGGGCATGGTCCCGGCGCTCGAGATCATGGTGAACACCGAGCGCGTGCGCGAGATGATCGAGGACCCCGTCCGCACGCGCGAGATCAAGGACGCGATCTCCGAGGGCCTCCATCCCTACGGCATGGTCTCGTTCGACCAGAGCCTCGCATCACTGGTGAAGCAACGACTCGTGACGTACGAGGAGGCGGTCAAGCATTCGACGAGCCCCTCCGACTTCGCGCTGCTATTCCGCGGCGTCTCCGGAACCCAAGCCGGGTGGACGGCCGGCGCTGCTACTGAGACCAAGGGAGCTGGCAATGACGAGTTCGAAATCGATCAATTCGAAAAGTAGGCTGCTGGTACTCGTTGCCGCGCTCGTCCTCTGGGTCGGGACCGCTCACGCAGGCCGCAAACGCGTCGTCGTGCTCGACTTCGAAGGCCCGAGCGCCGAGAAGTTCCACTCGGACGTCGTCAAGCTCATCAAGAAGCACCACTCGGTCGTGTCGTCCGACAAGTGGAACGCGAAGGCCGAGGAGCTCGGCGCCGACAAGGTCACCGAGAAGAACGTCAAGAAGCTCGCGAAGAAGCTCAAGGTCGACGGCGTCGTCACCGGCAAGGTCGAGAAGCGCCGCGACGAGTACATCATTCGCCTGAAGCTGCGCTCCGGCACGACCGGCGAGATCATCGGCAGCTCGGTACAGACCAAGGCCGACGGTCCCAAGCTCGACAGCCAGGCCAAGCGCGACCTCAAGGACGAGCTGGTCCCCGCGATCGACGGGCTCGAGTCCAACCGCGACGGCGGCGACGAGGCCGAGGAAGAGGTCGCCGAGGAGCCCAGGAAGAAGGACGACGAGGAGGAAGAGGACGGCGGGAAGAAGAGCGGGTTCGGCCGGAAGAAGCTGATGGAAGGCGAGGACGCCGCCGAGGAGAAGTCCTCGAGGCGCAAGAAGGACGAGGAGAACAAGAGCGACGAAGAAGAGGCGCTCGCGACGAAGAAGTCCGACGAGGAAGAGAGCTCGTCCAGGCGCAGCAAGCGCCGCAAGAAGCAAACGGAGGAGACCGCGTCGTCGGACGACGGCGGCTCCGTCGAGGAGAGCGCCGACGAAGAGTCGTCGACCGACACTGCGCTCAACCTGTCGCCGGCCCACCGCGCGGTCGACGCCGTCGTCGGTCTGTCGTTCACGCGCCGCACGCTGAACTTCACGTACGCGTCAGACCTCGGCAAGCCGCCGCCGGGCTACAAGCAGACGATCCCCGTCGCCGGCGCGATGCTCGACGTGACGCTCTACCCGATGGCGTTCGGCCACAAGAAGGGCAAGGGCCTCATCGAGGGCCTCGGCATCAACGTGCTCTACGATCAGGTCCTCAAGATCAACTCGCAGAAGAAGTACCTCGCTGGCTCGGGCATGCAGGAGGTCGCCGACCTGAAGACCGCGGAGAGCCGGTGGGGCGTCGGCGCGGTGCTCCGCTATCCGCTCGGCCAGGGCCCCAAGGCGGTCGTCGTCGGCGGCTCGCTGACCTACGGCAAGCAGAAGTTCGAGGTCGCGCAGACGCTGCCGAACAACGAGAAGACCGACATTCCGAACGTCAACTACACGATGATCTCGCCGGCGGTGTTCATCCAGGCGCCGGTGGCGGCGAAGATCACGCTGCTCGCCGACGCCGCGTTTCACGCGATCACGAACACCGGCGATATTCAGACGCCCGCGCAGTACGGCGCGTCGACGGTCACCGGCTTCGAGGTGAATGCCGGCATCGACTACGCGCTGTCGGCGAACCTGTTCGTGCGCGTGTCGGGCCGCTACGAGACGATCGGCTTCAAGTTCAAGGGCGATCCGATGTCGATGACGCACACGCGCGACACCGATCCGGATCAGGACGTCACGGGCGCCAAGGACGCGTACCTCGGCGGTACCGCGACGCTCGGCTACCTGTACTGACCGGACGGGCCGTCGAGTAGCGCGATCGCTGCGGCGATCGCCTCGTCGGTCCCGGCGAGTGCGAGCGTGTCGCCGGCCTGCAGCGCCTGGTGCGAGTCGGGCAGCGCGAAGCCCTCACTGCCGCGCACGAGCGCGAGGACGGTCGCGCCGGTCGCGCTGCGCAGCTCGAGCTCGGAGAGCGAGCGACCGATCGCAGGACTCTCCGCCCCGAGATCGTACGTGACCGGCGCGCCGAGCCCCGGGAACAGCTCGCGCGTCTGCTCGAGAGGGTCGGTGTGGCTGCCGGCATCGCCGGTGGCGCTGGCGCGTTGAGCCGCGAGCACCTGGATCACCGCCTGGGCGGCGGCACGCACGTGACCCTGCAGGCCGGTCGCGCGGCGCCAGAACGCGTAGGCGAGCACCGCGAGCGCGACGAGGAGGACGACGATCTCGAGGTCGCCGGGGACGACCGGCTGGACGACCGCGACGAGTGCAGAGCCCGCGATCAGGACGCCGACCAGTCGCACGGCTGCCTCGACGACGAGCCGTGGCTGGCGTCCGAGATCGAGCGCCTGTTTCTCGGCGTGCGGGATCGCGGCTTCTCCGAACAGGCGGGCGAACCGTTCGCTCGTCCGCAAGACGCCGATGCAGAACGGTAGCGCGAGCACGCCGGCGACGATCGCGACCATCCACCGCGCGCCGCTGTGCGAGAACCCGAGGTGGTCCTCGGCGAGTCGAGTGAGCGTGTCGAACGACAGCGCGGTCGCGACCAGCAGCGCCGCGATCATCGCGACGTCGAGCGCGAGGGTGCGGCCGTACCTGCGCAGCGTCGAGCGGGACTCGGTGCGCGAGCGACGGAGGCCATCGATCCAGCTGCCGTACAGCCCGACGAAGGTCTGGAGCGGGCGCGGGAGTCGGTCGTCGATGAAGCTCGCGAACGACTGAGAGCGCCGGATCAGCGCCGGCGTCAGCAGCGTCGTGAGCGCGGAGACCGAGACCGCGACCGGATAGATCTGATTGCCGACGGCGCCGAGCGACACGCCGAGGCCGGCGATGATGAACGAGAACTCACCGATCTGCGCGAGGCTCATGCCGGCCGCGATCGAGGTCTTCGTGCCCTTGCCGGTCATGAACGCGCCAAACGAGACGCTCGCGACCTTGCCGACGACGACGACGAGCGTGAACAGGACGATCGCGCCCCAGTGCGCGAGCACGACGGTGGGATCGATGAGCATGCCGACCGCGACGAAGAACACGGCCGCGAAGATGTCGCGCACGGGTTGGACGAGCTGCTCGATCTGGTGCGCCTTGCCCGACTCCGCGACGAGCACGCCGGCGACGAACGCGCCGAGCGCGACGGAGTAGCCGAACGCCTGGACGAGCAGCGTGATGCCGAAGCACACGCCGACCGCGGTGACCACGATCGTCTCGGGGCGGCCGAGTGCGACGATCGCGCGCATCAGCCGAGGCACCACGAGGAGCCCGATCGCGACGAGGCCGACCAGGAAGCACACGAGGCGGCCGATCTCGATCGTGAGCGCGTGGGCCGACAGGCCGCTGCCGGTCGCGACACCGGTGAGGATCGCCATGAGGATCACCGCGATCAGGTCCTCGACGATCAGGATCGCGACGACGAACTCGCGGAGATCGCCGGTGATGCCCTGCTCGTCGTACGCCTTCGCGATGATCGTCGTGCTCGAGATCGCGATGATCGCGCCCGCGAACAGGCTCTCGATCGTGCTCCAGCCGAGGAGCTGCGCGAGGACGAAGCCGAGCATCGTCATCACGCTGCACTGGAGCAGTCCGGTCACACCGGCCGTCGGTGCCGCCCTGAATAGCTTGCCGAGGTCGAACTCGAGACCGAGCCCGAACATGAGCAGGATCACGCCGAGCTCGGACAGCGTGTGGACGATGTCCGGGCTCGCGACCACCGGAAGCGGCAGGTGGGGGCCGATCAGGAGGCCGGCGAGGATGTAGCCGAGCACGACCGGCTGCCGGAGCCGCTGGAACACGACCGTCGTGACGCCTGCGACGCAGAGCACGACGGTGAGCGCGACGAGAAACTCGTGGGCGCTCGTCATCGCGCCCCCACGAGCGTGCGGGCCGCGTACCGGTGTCGGCGGGTCGCCTCGACCGGGACGGCGAGCACGTCGCAATCGACATTGGCGAGCACGCCCCGGCTGATGCTCCGGCTCACGAGCTGCGCGATCAGCGGGCGCCGCCGGCTCCCGACGACGAGCAGGTCCGCGTGGGTCGCGGCGGCGGTTCGCGCGACGACGGTCCGGATGTCGCCGCGGCTGAGGTGTCGTGTCCAGCCCTCCCCGAACGGACCGAGGGTCGCGAGCAGCCTCGCGACGATCCTGCGCGCCTCCTCGCCGCGGAGCGAGACGTGCACCGCGCTCATCTCGGCGTCCGTCCCTCCGAGCAGCTCGCGCGTGTAGGCGAGCACTTCGCGCGCACCCCGTGTGGGATCGAGCGCGACGAGCGGACGGCGATACGGGACGTTGCTCGGCGATCGGCTGAGCAGGATCGGGACGCGCCCGAGCACGTCCGCGATGCGCCAGCCGAGGAACGGGTCGCTGCCGACGACAACGAGCTCCGCGGCGTGATCGCGAGCGAGGTCGCGCAGGACGAACGGGTCGAACATCCGATAGGACGCCCAGTGAATTTCCCTGCGCGGAGAAAGCACGCCGAGCGCGAGCAGCATGAGCGGTGATCGCTCGCGCCGCCTCGCGGCCTCCACGATGGTCAGCCGCGCGTCGTCGGCGAGCGGGAGCTGGGCGACGCGCTGAACCACACGGCCCGCGCACGCAGAGTCGACCACTAACAGCACCGATCGCAGCACGACCCGCCAACCTGCAAGATCGCCTCCCAATTCCGGTTCCGACGTCGAAAACGGAGCTAGAAGCTCTCGTCCCCGGCGAACTCTTGCGTTCTGCACATGCGTGTGCGCGCGCGTCACGGTAAAACGCCACGGTCATGAAGGCTGCTGACGTCCGTCGTACGTTCCTCGAATTCTTCAAGAAGCAGGGCCACGAGATCGTCGCCTCGAGCTCGCTCGTTCCACAGAACGACCCGACGCTCCTGTTCACGAACGCCGGCATGAACCAGTTCAAGGACGTGTTCACCGGCGCCGAGACGCGCAGCTACAAGCGTGCGACGTCCTCGCAGAAGTGCGTGCGCGCCGGCGGCAAGCACAACGACCTCGACGAGGTCGGCAAGACGCCGCGGCACCACACGTTCTTCGAGATGCTCGGCAACTTCTCGTTCGGCGATTACTTCAAGGCCGACGCGATCGCGTTCGCGTGGGATCTGCTGACGAACGTCTACGGCATCGACAAGAACCGGCTCGTCGTCACCGTCTACGGCGGCGACAAGGAGCTGCCGGGCATTGGCCCCGACGACGAGGCGCGCGCGATCTGGAAGAAGGTCACCGGGTTTTCCGACGACCGGATCATCGGCCTCGGCAAGAAGGACAACTTCTGGCAGATGGGCGAGACCGGTCCGATGGGACCGTGCACCGAGATCCACTTCAACTTCGACGCGAAGGGCGACCGCTGGCCGACGCCGGACCCCGCGTCGTGGGGCGGCTGGCTCGAGATCTGGAACCTCGTGTTCATGCAGTTCGAGCGGCGCGAGGCGGGCGGCGAGCTGTTCAAGCTGCCGGCGCCGTCGGTCGATACCGGCGCGGGCCTCGAGCGCGTCAGCTCGGTCGTCCAGGGCGTGCGCTCCAATTACGACACCGACCTGTTCACGCCGCTCATCGCGAAGGCGGCGGAGCTCGCGAAGATCGATCCGAGCACGCCCGGCGAGAAGCAGGTCGCGATGCGCGTGATCGCGGACCACGCGCGCTGCTCGGCGTTCCTGATCGCCGATGGCGTGCTGCCCGGTAACACGACGCGCGAGTACACGCTGCGCCGCATCTTCCGGCGCGCGGTGCGCCACGGCCAGCAGCACCTCGGGATCGAGGAGCCGTTCATGCACACGATGTGCGGCGCCGTGATCGATCTCATGAGCGGCCAGTTCCCCGAGCTGCGCGAGCGCCGGTCGATGATCGAGCAGGCGACGCTCAACGAGGAGAAGAAGTTCCGCGAGACGCTCGGCCGTGGCCTCGCGCGCCTCGACAACGAGCTCAAGTCGAATGTCGGCGCGAAGGAGCTGCCGGGCAAGGTCGTGTTCACGCTCTACGACACGTTCGGCTTCCCGGCGGACCTCACCGAGATCATCGCGCAGGAGCGCGGGCTCGCGATCGACAAGGTCGGCTTCGAGGCGGAGCTCGAGGCGGCGCGCGCGAAGAGCGCGTTCAAGATCGACGACCCCGCGATCGAGCGCGTGTTCAAGGAGCTCGCGACCGAGATCGGGCCGACGAAGTTCACCGGCTACGAGGGTCGCGGGACGAGCGGCGAGGGCTCGCTGAAGGCGATCGTCGTCGACGGCAAGCGCGTCGAGTCGGCGGAGCAGGGCCAGAAGGTCGCGCTCGTGTTCGACCAGACGCCGTTCTACGGCAACTCCGGCGGTCAGATCGGCGACATCGGCACGGTCGTTTCTGGCAAGGCGACGATCCGCATCGACGACACCGAGAAGCCGGCCGGCGACATGCACGTGCTGTTCGGTGAGGTCGAGGTCGGCACGATCAAGGTCGGCGAGACCGTGAAGTTCCAGGTCGACGACGCGCGCCGCGAGGCGATTCGCGCGAACCACTCGGCGACGCACCTCCTGCACCACGCGCTGAAGACGGTGCTCGGCGATCACGTCGGCCAGAAGGGCTCGCTCGTCGCGCCCGACCGCCTGCGCTTCGACTTCACGCACTTCTCGCCGATGACGCCGGCGCAGATCCGTCAGGTCGAGGACATCGTCAACGCGGAGATTCGCGCGAACCGCGACTCCGTCGTCGAGGTCCTGCCGATCGCGGAGGCCAAGCAGAAGGGCGCGGTCGCGATGTTCGGCGAGAAGTACGGCGACAAGGTTCGCGTCGTGTCGATCGGCGGCGAGTCGATCGAGTTCTGCGGCGGCACGCACGTGCGTCGCGCGGGCGACATCGGCCTCATGAAGATCACGAGCGAGGCGGGCGTCGCGCAGGGCGTGCGCCGCATCGAGGCAGTCACCGGCTCGGGTGCGCTCGAGTACCTGCGCAAGCTCGAGGACGAGCTGATGAAGACGGGCAACCGTCTCAAGTCGGCGCCGTTCGAGGTCGCACAGCGCGTCGACAAGCTGCTTGCCGACGAGCGCGAGCTCGCGCGCGAGATCGAGAAGCTCAAGCAGCGCATCGCCTCGGGCGGCGGCGGTCGCGATCTGATGGCCGAGGTCGTGACGATCAAGGGCATCAAGGTGCTCGCGGCGTCCGTCGAGGTCGATGACAACGCCGTGCTCCGCTCGACCGGCGATCAGCTGCGCGACAAGCTCGGCTCGGGCGTGATCGTGCTCGCCGGCACCGGCGGCCCGAAGGTCCTGCTGCTCGCGATGGTGACGAAGGATCTCGTCGGCAAGGTGAAGGCCGGCGACATCCTCGGCCAGGTCGCCGCCGCGCTCGGCGGCAAGGGCGGCGGCAAGCCCGACATGGCCCAGGGCAGCGGTGGTACCGATCCGACGCAGGTTCCGGCGGCGCTCGCCGTCGGCAAGAAGTGGGTCGAAGAGCACGCGTGATCGCGCCTCGTGCACGCGCGTGCACGATGTGACGAGCCAGCGGCCAGTCGAGTGGCCGCCGTGATGGGCGTGTAGCTCGCCGAGATTGCACGCGAGCAGTCGCGGCCCGCAGCTTGCTGTGCGGCTGCGTCATGCTTCGCCGCCTCCTGCTTCTGGTCCTACCAATCACCGCGGCGTGCGCCGCCGACGACTCGGCATGCGAGCGCGCGCAGGCACACGTCGCCGCCTGCTTCCCCGATCACGCGAACGTCGCGACGTGCGATCCCCAGACCGCCGATCAGATCGCCGAGATGTCGTGCGACGAGCTCGCGGGCTGGAGCGGCAAGTCCGACAACCCGTTCTGTTTCTGGACGCCGTGGCTGTGCACCGGCGACAGCGGCTCGAGCGGCAAGACGATCGAGGTCGCCGTCGAGGAATGCGGCCCGGGCGGCCTCTGCCCGTACGTCACGAGCGCGTCTTGCGGTCTCGTCACGCTGCACGACGCGCACGACAAGCAGGTCGCGAAGGGCTTCACGAATGGCAACGGCAGGCTCACGTTCGAGGGGCTCGCGCAGGGCACGTACACGGTCAAGGTTCACAAGCGCGACGGCTCGCTCGCGCGCATGATGCTGAGCGACTACACCGACGAGACCGGCACCGCGAAGGTTGGCGTCACGCTCGCGAGCGGCGACGCACCGTGGGCGCGCTTCAACCTCGAGACCGGCTCGGAGGAGCAGATCACGCAGTGCACGGGCCTGCGCGGCAACATCACGCCGACAGACGGCAGCGGCGCGACGCTCGATCGCGAGGCCGCCGAGTGGAGCTGGCTCGTCGAGCTCGAGACCGACGGCGCCGTCGTCGATCGCCAGCGGCCGATCTACTTCGAGCCCGACGAGAACATCGTCGACTTCAAGCTCGTGCCGCGCGGGGCGCACACGCTGCGGTTCGTGCGCATGGACATCCCGAGCTACGAGCAGAAGCCGAACCCCGACTACGCGCGCCTGCGCAGGCTGTACTCGACCGACGAGGCGCCGATCGAGGTGAACGTGAGCGTCACCGCGTCGCAGTTCGGCCGCACGACGAACGTGTCGCGTTCGATCGTCGACCCGCTCGCGCCTTGAAGGCGCGGTCCAGGGGCCAGGGTCACGGCGAAATCGTCGAGTGAGGCCCTACTCGAGCCGACCTTCACCGATCTTGCCGGCGCGTTGGTACTCGAGCGCGACGGCGCGGCGCAGGTGATCCGATGATAGAGGGCTTCCGTCGGCGGCCGCGAGGTACGCGGCCCGCAGCGCCGCGTTTCGGATGTAGCCGCCAGAGAGCTCGAACCGACGAGCCAGCGCGCCCAGCTCCAGATCTCCGGCCGTCGGCAAGGTCGCCGGCACGTGGGCGCGCCAGAGTCGAACCCGATCCGTCTCATCGGGGAACGGGAACTGAACGTGAACAGACAGGCGTCGGCGAAACGCTGGATCGATCGCCGTCCCGAAGTTCGTCGTGAGGATCGCGATCCCCGTGAATGCGTCCAGGCGTTGCAGGAGATAGTTCGTCTCGGCGTTCGCGCTCCGGTCCTGGCTGGTCCGAACCTCCGTTCGCCGTCCAAACAGCGAATCTGCCTCGTCGAAAAGCAGCACGACGTCCCCGTCTTCCGCGGCATCGAAGACGGTGCTCAGATTTTTCTCCGTCTCGCCGATCCATTTCGACGCCACCTTCGAGAGGTCGACGCGCCACAACTCGAAGCCGAGAGCGCGCGCGATCGCGCCGGCTGCGAGCGTCTTGCCGGTGCCCGGGCCACCCTGAAACAGGGCCGTAATCCCGCGCGCCGTTGCGGCGACGCGGTCCATGCCCCACTCGTCGAGGACGATCCGCCGGTGTCTCGCACGGGCGAGCACCTCGCGCAGCGCGTCTTCGACCTCCGCAGGAACGACCAGCTGGTCCCAGGTGGGGAGCCGCTCGACGCGAGCGGCACACGCTTCGATCGTCGATGACCGATGTTGTCTGAGCGCATGGCTCAGCACGTCCACGCTCTCGCAGCTCGCGACGGACGCGCATACGCGGTGCATCGTCCCGGGGGTCGCCGCGAATCGCAGCGCCAGTGCGCTGGCGAACGTCGCGTCGTGACCGTGACGCGACAGTGCCGTGCGCCAGGCGTCGCATCGCGCGGTTTCGGTCAGCGGCGGCAGCTCGAGCGCGAGATACCCCGCCGCGAGCGGAAGCTCGCCCGTGTGCGGCGCACGGATGAACAGCGGACCGACGTGGTCGTCCAGCACCGCGCGCAACTTCGCCTGCGCCGCTGGATCGTCGATGCCGCGCTCGAGGGTGACGCACGGGATGTCGCCGCGCAGCGCGACTTCACGCAGGCGCGCGCGCACGACGTCCGCGTCTGTCGAGCTAGCGGGAACCGCGCCGATCTGGCGGCCCACGGTCGCAGCCAACGCGGCCGCGATCGTGCGGCGCCCCGCGCCCGCGCGCCCGCGCAACACGACACGGCAACGGTGAGGTGCGGCCGACGCGAGATCACGGGCGAGCGCCTCCAGCGCGCCGGGTGGTGCGACGATGTCGGCGAGCGGAAGCGGCGTTGGCGCATGTTCGATGTCGCCGGCCGGCGGTGCTCCGGCGAGCCGGCGCGCGATCGCAGGGTGTACTGCGACGGCGGCGTACGGGCGCAGGCCGCGCGCGAGCACGACGGCGCCGGTTCGAATGAGCGGAGCGTCCTCGTCCAGCTCGCGGCCGAGCGCGGCCCGTTGCCGGCTGTCGGCATGCAGCAGGTGGGCGAGGAGCAGCTCGTCGACGAGCGGGCGCGCCGGGTCCGCCGTGCAGCGTCCGTAGGCACGTGCGAGCTCGCCCCAGATCTGGGGGGCTGCGACCAGCACCAAGATTCTGGTCGCGAGCGGCGACAGCTCGAGCGCGCGCGCGAGCTCCACGTGGGGAGCACCGTCGGCCCAGGTCGAGAAGACATCGAGCGCATCGCGCGCCGCTGCCATCGCCGTGGTCGCCGCTTCGGAGGGCGGCTGTGGCATCGCGAACGACACGTCGTCGTGCGCGTCCCGCGCTCCCGCCGTCGCGAGCGCCGCGCGGCACGACGCGACGACCCAACGCCGCATCGCAGCGAGATAGGTGTCCAACATGAGCCCATCGATCGTCGGTCGGCGTGGGCCACCGAGCCCGGCGAGCTCGCTCGCGTAACGGGCTGGAGGTGTCGCGGGTGGGATCCGTGCGATCGGCTCGTTCGGCTCGTTCGGCTCGTTCGGTTCGTTCGGTTCGTTCGGTTCGTTCGGCTCGTTCGGTTCGGTCAGGTCGATCCGCTCGATCTCTGCCCCGGTCGTCTCCTCATC
>JABFXX010000234.1 GCA_013368795.1 Kofleriaceae bacterium | reverse complement strand
CGGTAGACGGTGCCGATGCCGAGGCCGGAGCGGCGTGCGACCTCGTCGATCGGGACTGCGAGACCTTCGGTCGCGAACGCGTGCTCGGCGACCTCGAGCACACGGCGACGGTTGCGCTCGGCATCCGCCCGCAGGGTTCGAGGTTTCGCGACCACCTTCATTGGGGCGAACTTGCCACATTTGACAACCGGAGGGTCTCCTCCGTATACCAGAGAGAAGCGGAACGAGAGCTCCGCTTATCCGGAGTGAACCTATGCGGACAGCACGCGAGCTATTCGGATTCTTCGAGGAATATGCAATCCGCCGCGACGGCGCTGCGTTTGGGGACCTGTTTGCCGACGACTCGGTGATGGAGTTTCCGTTCGTTCCCGACGGCAAGGCGCGCAGGTATGTGGGACGAGACGCGATCCGGGCGCAGGCGATCGAGGCGTGGGGACGGAGCACGTTCCGGCCGACCTCGTTCGAGCGCGTGACCATGCGCGATTGCGAGGGCGAGGTGCTGTTTGCGGAGTACGAGGTGCACGGATCCTCGACGCTGAGCGGCGCGGCGTGCGTCGTGAAGGCGGTGATGGTGCTGCGCGCGCGCAACGGCCAGATCGTCGCGATGCGCGAGTACCTGGATCCGATCGGGCTGCGCAAGGCGAGCGTGCCGGCGCGCAGTCCACGCGAGGTGCTCGCGAAGTATCACCAGGCGATGAAGGCGAAGTCGGCGGATGCGCTCGCCGAGCTGTACGCGGCGGACGGCGTGCACGAGTTCTCGTTCTTCACCCCGAACCGGCCGCCCAGGTACCACGGCCGCGAGGAGGTGAGGGCGGGCTATACGGCGGGCTGGGCGAATCATCCACTGGAGATCGATCGCATCGAGGACGTGTTCGTCGACGAGGGCGCCGATCCGGAGGTCGTGATGGGGCAGTGGCGCATCGCAGGGCGCGTTGCGGCGACCGGGCAGGCTGTGGAGCTGACCGGCATGATCTGGCTGCGCGTCCGCGACGGCGAGATCGTGCACTGTCGCGATTTCATGGACGGGCTCGGCGTCGCCAACGCGCTCGGCCGGGCACCGTTCTCGGCGTCCAAATAAAGTACGCAGTTCTGCGCGCGAGTGCGTTTACGGGGCATGACCAAGCCGCTCCGTCACGTCCTTGCCTTGCTGCTTCTTGCTACCGGCTGCGCGTCGCAGTCCGGTGACGACATGCCCGACCCTGGCGACTGCGTCGCGCCGCAGATGTTCTTCGCCGACAGCGACGGCGACGGCTATGGCGACGACGCGACCGCCGAGGAGCGCTGCGAGGCACCGACCGGCTTTGTCGCCCGCGGCGGCGACTGCAAGGACGACCACGCGGCCGTGAAGCCTGACGCCGACGAGGTGTGCGACGGCGTCGACCACAACTGCGACGGCAAGATCGACGACGCGGATACCGGGCTCGACCTCGGCACCGCCGACATGTTCTATCGCGACAGCGACGGCGACGGCTTCGGCGACTCGGCCCAGACGAAGAAGGCGTGCGCGAAGCCGGCCGGCTATGTCGACTCGTCGACGGACTGCGACGACACGGCGGCCGCCGTGCGGCCCGGCGCCGTCGAGGTGTGCGACGGTATCGACAACAACTGCAACGGTATGACCGACATCGCGGATCCGGCGATCAGCGACGCGCTCGCGTTCTATCGCGACGCCGACGGCGATCACGTCGGCGCGGGCACCGCGATGATGGCGTGCGATGCACCGACCGGGTATGTGGCGTCGTCGAACGACTGCAACGACGGCGACAGCGCGACGTATCCCGGCGCGGCGGAGATCTGCGACGGTGCGGACAACGACTGCGACGGCGGCACCGACGGCACGCCCGCGCTGCCGAACCGCTGCACGGCGCTCGTCGGTACGTACGCGGGCTCGTACTCGCACCTGACGCAGGAGAAGCTCGGCAACACCGTGATCAACTCGATGAGCTGCAGCGGCACCGGCAGCGCGGCGCTCGCGCTGAATCGCAAGCCGGGCATTCAGGGCACGTTCACGTGCGTGTACAACGGCAGCCTCGGCGGCTTCCTGCACAACCAGAGCGTGACGCTCAAGGCCGACGTGAAGCTCGACGGCACGGTGACCGGCACGATCGATCACGTCTACGACTCGTTCAACCAGCACCGCGTCTACAACGTGACGGGCACGCAGACCGCGACAGGCATGAACCTGATGGGCACGGGCAACTGGCTCCCGAACCCGATGTCCGCGGTGCCGTGGACCGTGAGCTTCTCGTTCACGACGACGCGCTAGTCGCCGCGTCCGGCACGCCGATCAGGACGGCGAGAACGTTCTCGATCGCTGCGAGGACGTCGAACGTGCGCCGGTTCGGTTCCATCACGCACCGACGCCGTTGGCTTCGTGTCAGAAGCCTCACCAACTCGGGTCGTCGTCGGCGTCGTTGACGTCGCTGACGTCGTCCTCGTCGTCGTCGTCGAAGCCATACGGCACGGCAATCAGGACGGCGAGACCCTCCTCCGTCGCGGCGAGGATCTCGAACGAACCGTCGCCGCCCATGTTCCACCACGTGCCGACGCCGTTGATCGTGCCGTCGACGGGATCGAAGTGCTCGCCGTCGCACGCGGGATCGCCGATGAGGGCCTCGCTCTCGACAAACGCGGTCGCGCCATCGCTCTCGCCGACACCGATCCGCGTGGCCTTCGCGAGCCAGTCGCGGAACGTCTCGCGATAGCGCTCGTGCACGGCGATGCCGCCGAATTCGTCGAACCGCGGCACGTCGGAACACTCCACGCTCACCCAGGTGCCGGGCAGCACGTCGAGGACGGCGATCACGTTCTCGTTCGAGCCACCCCACACGCGAGCGCGTCCATCGCGGAGCTCGAAGCGAACGTCCTCGCTGCCCTCGTCCGGCGCGGGTGCGTCGTCGCGAAAGCGTCGATGAGCGGCACGCATCGACGCGCGAAGATCATCGAGGGGACGGTCGACCACGAGCGCGAGCTCGCCGAGCACGAGGGTCTCGATATCTTCGATCACCGCGAAGTCGGGCGGTGCGACGCGATGAGGCTCGCTGTACAGCTGGTGGAGCGCGAAGCGAACGCGCGCCATGTCGCCGGATTGCATTGCGCGCTTGCACCGCTCGAGACGAGCGGCCGCATCGCCCGGCACGAGCCTCGGCGCGGTGGTCGCGAACAGCGCGAGCAGGCGCTCGGCGGTCGCCCGATCGACCAAGGGCACGACGTGCCGGTTCGCCGCGTGTAGCGGTACGAGCGGCGCGGCCAGCGGGCGGGTGACGGAGACGGGCTCGAACGACATGAACAGCGTGCCGTCGACGGAGTTGATCCCACCGACCCGCACGATGCCGTGCAGAGGATTGATGGCGAGGTCGTCGACGTCCCAGGCGGTAGGAGGCACGGCGGGGCTGCGATAGTCGTCGAGAATCTTCGCGACGGGCCGCGTCGCGGGCCTCGGGGTGACGCCGTCGCGCACCGCCAGCGCGACCGAACGATGAAACCAATGCGGACCTTGCTCGCGACCCGGCGCGAACCGGCCGCGTGGCGCGAAGCCCGACTTGATGCCGCGCGCGACCTGGGCGAGCGCGTCGACGTCCTCGGCATCGACCTGCGACGACAGCCAGCGACGGTCGCGCTGGGCGTGCTTCTCGCGATCGAGCGCGTACTGGTACCACACGAACCGGGTCATCTCCGGCCGGTCGGGGATCGGCTGGAACACGTTGACCGACAGGCCCCACGGGTAGAAGTTGAGCGCGAGGTTCGGAAACACGAACCACCACAGTGCGAATACGCGCCGGCCGGCGGGATCGTGGAAGCGATCGGGGAGCCACGCGGGATCGAAACCGTCGGCGGCGTCGCGTGCGTAGACCCACTGCAGGACGGCATCGCCGTGGATCTCCGTCTGGTACGAGCCGAGATCGACCGCGTCGGCGAGGCCACCCGGCGCGCGATGGACGAAGCCGATGTGGAAGTTGTCGAGGTAGTTCCAGGCGTGCTGCTTCCAGTTGCCGGCGACGTCGCGGATCTCGGCCGACGTGCGCTCGGGCATCGCCGGCATGCGCGCGAGCGACGCGTCGATCGGTGCGAACGTGTCGGTGAACGGCGCGGCACCCGGCGTCATGTTGATGAACGTCAGGCGGCGCCACGTCGCGATCGACAAGGGCTGCAGGTGATCGCAGTCGCGCGGGAAGTCGGGGAGGTCGGTGAAGCCTTGCTGCGAGATGAACTTGCCGTGGCAATCGAAGCGACGGCCGTGCTGGCCGCACACGATCGTCGGTCCCCGCGTCGGGCCGAGCACGAGCGGGAACCACGCGTGCGTGCACGTGTTCGGGAATGCGCGGAGCTCGTCGTCGTCCCAGCCGCGCTGTACGAAGAGCGGACGGTCGAGCAGCGTGACCGGCACGCGCGAGCCGCGAGCTGCGACCTGCTCGTCGAGCGGACGCGGATCGTCGCCGCGCTCGGGCACGACGAGCCACGACCTGCGGAAGATCGTGTCGAGCTCGCGCGCGAGCCACGCGCGGTCGGTGAACGTCGACGCCGGCAGGGTCTCGGCGTGGGAGATGTCCTCGTCGACGTGCGGATCCATCGCGCCAGAGTGCCACTTGGGCCGCGTGGGGCACAATGCCCCGCTGATCTTGCGGGTTCATGGGGAACGCGTTTCGATGGTCGTATGCGGAAGATCGCGACGATGACGGTGGTGACCTCGTTGTTGGCCGGCGCGTTCGTTGCTGGGGTCGCCGTGGGGAAATCGGACGCGCCGAAGGCGAAGTTCGTCGCGAACGAAGAGGTCAAGTGGGACGACCTCGGCGGCGGTCCGAAACTAGGACTTCTCACCGGCGACTATGGGAAGGGACCGTACGGCGCGCTGATGCGGCTGCCCGCGGGCTTCACGTCGCCGATGCACTCGCACACGGGCACGTACGAGGCCGTCGAGATCTCGGGCACGAGCAGCCACTGGCTCAAGGGCGAGGATGGGACGAAGGCGAAGAAGATGACGCCGGGTTCGTACTGGACGATCACCGGCAAGGCGGAGCACGTGTCTGCGTGTGCGGCCGGCGCGGACTGCGTGTTCTTCGTCTGGCAGAAAACGAAATTCGATTTCGTCCAGAGCAAGGACACGACGACAGCGAGCACGACGAAGGCCGCTGCGCCGACGAAGACTGCAACGCCGAAGAAGTAACGCTAATCGACGCGATGGACGTCGACGCGGCGGTACGTGCCGCTCGCGGGATCCATCTCGATGATGAGGAAGTGACGGTTGATGCCGTCCCACTTCATCGGATCGGCGCCACCGCCGCCCGAGATGAACGCCGGGATGCCGGCATTGTCGAACGAGACGTAGGTGTGGATGTGGCCGTACAGCGTCAGGTCGACCTTGCCGCGCACGAGCCGCGCGAGGAGGCGGCGACCATCCTGCTCGCTGCGGAAGCCGCCGTAGCGAATGCCGACGGGATCGATCGGCGGGATGTGCGTGAGGAACACGTGCGGCTTGTCGATCGCGTCGTCGAGCCAGCCGTCGATCCACTGCTCGGTGAGCGGATCGATATCGGCATCACCGGTATCAGCGAACGTGTACGCGACGCCCTTGAACTCGAAGTGAAAGCTCGCGCGGCCGTAGCGCTCGTGGAAGCGCTCGAACGGCGCCCACAGCTCGTGATTGCCGAGCGTCGTGTAGAACGGAATCGTCAGCGTATCGAGCTGGCGATCGAACTGATCGTACTCGGCGATCTCGCTTCGCTGCGTGATGTCACCCATCGCCACGACGAATCGCGCGTTCGGCACCGCCGAGATTTGCTCGAACACCTCGTTCACCGTCGGCAGCGCGGTCTGGATGTCTGCCATCGCGACGATCGTGTAGGGCTCGACGATGTCGGCATCGAGCGGCGCGAGGCGGAGCTGGTGCACGCCCGCCGCGAGCGGGACGTGGAAGATCGCGTCGGTCGGCCGCTGATCGGGATCGCGCGTGAGCGGCGAACCACCGTCGACGACGAGCACCGAGTCGGTGAGCGCGTTGCGCAGGACGAGCGTCCACTCGCCGGCGGCGGTGTCGCGGATGTCGAGCGTGAAGCGGAGGTCCGGTGCCTGCGACCACAGGACGAGCTTGTGATCGGCGAGCTCGCGGACCGCGGCGAGGCCGCCTTCGACTTCGACGAACGCATCGGCGAGCGACGCCTGGCCGATCGTCAGCTCCGCCTCGGCACGCTCTTCACTCGGCCGCGTGCACGCCATCGCCAGCAGCGCGAGCGCGATGTACCTGATCATGGCGGTCCTCCTCGATAGACGAGCGCGAGCGTCGAGAGCCACGCGTTGCCGATGTCGAGCTCTGCGCGCACGCCCCACGGTCCGGCGACGCGCAGGTCGACGATGCCGCCGACGCTGCCGACGAAGCCCGCGGCGCGATACGCAGCGATGCCGCCGACGAGGCCGTCGCGGCGATGCTCGTAGAACGCCTTCACCTCGCCGCGCGTGCCGACGTAGACGCCCCAGCCGAAGCCGCCGAGCAGCTCGCTGCCCCAGTCGTGCGTGGTGCTGGCGTACGTCGCGCGCAATGCGCCGATGCCGGTCGCCGCTTCGAAGAACGTCGGCCCGAGCGCGGGATCGAGGCTCGCCAGATCGTAGCGACCGCTCACCTCGACCTCGGCGACGAACTGGGTGAGATCGTCGGGCTTCTCGCGGTACCAGCGCCCGCCGATCCTCGCGTACAGCCGGCTGCCGGAGGTGATGACCTCGCCGGTCGCTGGCGCGCCGAGGATGCGGACGTGCGCGTCGAGATCGACGAGCGCGGCGTCACCGCCGGTGTGGAACAGCCCGCTCGCGGCGAGACCGACGCGACCGACCTCGAACCTGCCGGCGGCGCCCGCGAGCGCGCGCTCGCGATACGCGTCGTGTTGCCAGCTCATGCTCGCCTCGACGGAGAACGGTGGCAGCGCGCGCGGATGAGCGTCGATCTCGCCGCCGCCCGCGGCGACGTAAATGTCGGTGAACCACGACGACACGAAGGCTCCCGTGCCGACGAGCAAGAGCGGCACCTGCGGCCACACGACGTACGGATTGCCGCCGGTGGCGCCGACGAACGCGCCGCCCGTTGCCATGAGCGCGCCGCCTGCCGCCGCCGAGTAGAGCAGGCGCTTCGCCGCGCGCTTCTCGCCGACGAGGTAGCTCCCGAGCCCGCGCACGACGACGCCGGGGAAGATCGCGGCGGCGATCGCTCCCGCGCGGCGCGCCGTCGAGATCTCCGGCTTGGGCTCGGCCGCCGCTGGACGCGCGACGAGCGTCGCGAGCACGAGCAGCGTGCACGTCCACCGCATGTGCCGTGCAGCGTAGCCGCACGCTCCGAAATCGGAAGCCGATCAGCGCTCGAATCGAGCGGTCACCGTCTTTTGCCGACGATCGTGCAGCGCCGCGCCGGCAGCTCGCGCGCCGACATCGGCTCGCGGGCGAGCGCCGCGACGACGTCGAATCCCGACGACTCGAGCTCGGCGACTGCATTGTCGACGGACACGAAGTACGTGTGCAGGTCGACGCGGGACCCGAACCAGGTCTGCAGATGGTAGACGCTGCCGACCGGCTGGTCGGGTGCCGATTCGTAGAAGCTGTGCGTGACGTAGCCGCCGCGCCGGACCACGCGGCGCAGCTCGTGGAACACGCGCAGGCGCTCGTCGGCGTTGCAGTGCAGCGTCGCGTAGCGAACGACCGCGCCCGACCAGCCCGATGTCGGAACGGGGAGGTCGAACATCGACGCGACGCGGAACTCGCCCTCGGGGAACTTGCGCCGCGCCTGCTCGATCATCTCCTCGGAGATGTCGATGCCGAGCGTGCGTACGCCGAGCGAGGCGAGGTGCTTCGCGATGTGTCCTGGCCCGCAACCGACATCACCGACGACGCCGAGGCCCGTGCTGCGTACGAGCTCCGAGAACGCGAGCAGCATCCCGCGTTCGAATGGTCGACTGACCATCTCGTCCGCGAGCTCGGACGCGTAGCGCTCGGCGATTGTGTCGTAGCTCGCGCGTATCCGCTCGAGCGGCGACCATTCGTGCGTCTCGTCCAGAATAGAACCACCGTCGTCCACGCAGGCCTCCACAATAATTCCATCTCACGAAACGCAGCGATAGTGATCGCGTCCGTTCGAGAAGCCGACCATCCGCTAGAAAAAACTGCCCGCACCAAAACCGATGCTCGCTCCGACGAGTGGTAGCGAGACGGTCGACATGTCGGCCGCGGTCAGCCGGTACCAATCGACGTTCTGATCGACGAACAGGACCGCGTTGATCATCGGGCCCTTCTTCATGAAAAAGAACGGAGCGAACAAGAAGCCGAGCGCGCGGACCTGCCCTGTGATCTGGACCCCAGAACCGACGCCGACGCCAAATCCTTTGTAACCTTCGAGCGCGCCGATCCCACTGCTGAACCTCGGCCCACCTCGCACGTAGATCGAAACATGCTCCAACGGTAGCGGCGCGTTGTACCTCGCGTCGACACCAACGCCCTCGAGATCGGAGTCGCCCTCCGGAGGGTCGCCGCCGACGATGCCGTAGAGCGCGCCCTCGCGCTCCATCGCGAGGTGACCCGCGAACCACGGCCCGACGGAGAGCTCGCCCCAGCGCCATCCCATGTTGATGCGCAGCTGGAGCGACTCGCCCATCATCGGTCGAGCTTCGCCACGAGCAGACGAGATGCCGTAGCTCTGCGCGTAGTAGAAGCCGTCGCCGCGCGCAGTGCCGGCGAGGACGACGATCGTCGTGAGTGCAACGAGGGTCCGCATGAACACGTGAAGCGCAGGCAGGCTGCAGCCGCAACCTCTACCTGCGCTCCCCTTTGGATTCGATCAGAACGGGCGGTCTTCGCCGACGCTGCCCGCCTCGCGCTCCTTGTTCGAGATCAGGTCGCGCGCGTACACGGAGAGACGGTGGAGCGCTTGCTCGCGGACGTAGCGGAGCGCGAGCGCGGTGCCCGCCGCGAACAGCGCTCTCGAGATCGGGCCGCGCTTCGGCATCGGACGGATCAGACCGACGAGCGCGCCCGCCGCGAAGCCGATCCCGACCGCGGGGAACGGATGATCGATCACCGCCGCGCGGAGATCGATGCTCTTGATGCGGCGACGGACTTCGCCCAGGCGCTGCTTGAACGCGGACGGCTCGTAGGTGTCCTTGGCGGCCGTGTCTTGTTCGATGATCTCCATGGCGCCTTCCTTTAACGGCGGAGCAGACGGACGGTGAGGTAACCGACGCCGAACGCGATCGCGATCGCGGCGATCGGGTGCTCCTTGATCAGCGAGCCGGCGCGCGTGAGCGCCTCGCTGCTGTTCTCGAAGACGGTGTCCTTGACGTCGATCGCCTTCTTCTTCACCTGACCGGCGCGCTCGCCACCGGCGTCGACGAGATTGCGAACGCTTTGCTTGAGCGAGTCGAGACGATGGCTAGCCGACGCCGATCCGTTCTTCTGCATCGTGATTCTCCCTTGAGTGATGACGAGGTCATCAAAGAGCAACACGCGTGCCCCGACGACGACGCGCAGCGCGGCCGATGTAAGGCGCTTTGGTCGCAACTCGCCGTGCGCGACGGACCCGACGTGCGTAAAGCCCGTGCGCGAGTTGCGTAGGCGATAGGTCCAGCCTTTCGCTGTGCCCACACGCCACGCCCGAGCGCGAGCGCTCGCGAGATCGTCGCCTTTCGCCACACAAAATGAGACGGGCTAACGGTCAGCGACGCTTCGGCGCGGTCGCGATCTCGCCGGCGACCTGATCGCGAACGCCCTTCGGCGTGATCGGCGCGCGAGGGGGCGGGGCGAGCCCGATTTCGGGGGTCCACCGCGGCTTGCGGATCGTCGGCACCATCTCGGTGACGCCGAACTCGAGCGCATCGGGATCGACGACGACGAGGTCCTCGGTCGGCTGCGCGGCGAGCGGCAGGTTGCGACGCGCGCGAACGGCGCGGGGCAGCTGGCGCGCCGGCGTGGGGGCCGGTGTATCGGCACCGATGACCTCGATGCTCTCGTACGCGGTCGACAGCTCGAGCGCGAGTGCCCGCGCGATCTGCCGGATCTCGATCGCGCCGGGACGCAGCGTCAGATCTTTCTCGAGCATGCGATGCACGAGCTCGCACAGCTCCTTCGGCGCCTTCGTCACCTCGTCGAGTGGTACCGCCTCGCTCGCGAGGTGCATCGACACGACCTCGGCCAGCGTGCGGCCGTCGAACGGCGGGTGACCGGTGAGCAACTCGTACGCGATCACGCCGAGCGAGTAGATGTCGCAAGGCGCGCCGATGTTCCGGCCCATCGCCTGTTCGGGCGACATGTAGATCGGCGTTCCCGGCGTCAGACCGTCGAGGGTGAGGCGTCCGATCGGTCCGAGCCGCGCGACGCCCCAGTCGATCACGCGCAGCGGGAACTCGCGGTCGGCGGGCGTCAGCAGGATGTTGTCGGGCTTGAGATCGCGATGTACTACGCCGCGCGCGTGCACCGACGCGAGCACGTCGCAGATCTCGGCGAGCATCGCCGCGACGTCGTACGCGGGCAACGGGCCTTGATGCGTGAGCCGCGACGCGAGCGTCTCGCCTTCGACGAGCTCCATCGCGATCCACGGGCGATGATCGGCGAGCAGGCTGCACTCGAACACGCGCACGACACCGGGGTGCCGGATGTCCTCGAGGATCGACGCCTCCTGCACCACGCGCGTCGCCATGCCCGGCTGCTTGCGCAGCTCGGCGTGCATGACCTTGACCGCCGCACGCCGCGGCAGCGTCAGGTGCTTGGCTTCGTAGACCGTCCCCATCCCGCCGCGTCCGATCTCGCGCACGAGCCGGTACGAGCCGACCACCACATCGGGGCCGAGCTCGACAGCAGGTTCGGAGGTCATGCCTGGCCTTTGTGCAGGAAGCTTGCCGACAATTTCGGACCGGAAAGTACTGGTCGCATGTCGTGGATCAGAGCGGTTTTGTCACGCGGCCGATCACACCGCGCCGCCTGGCACGCAGCGTGCTCGGTAACGCGCCAGCGATGGTCGGTAGTCAGGCCAAAGTCACCTCGGAGGAGCGTCACGACGACGCACTCCGGATCGGGGCACGAGTCAGCGCGTACGAGGTCGAGCGGCCGATCGGCACCGGCGGCATGGGCTGGGTCTACGCGGCGAAGCACGTTCTCGATGGCCGCCGCGTCGCGCTCAAGATCCTGCGCGAAGACCAGCTTCGCCAGGAGCGCGCGATCGACCGCATGATGCGCGAGGCGCAGATCCTCGCGACCGTGAATCACGGCGGCATCCCGCGGTTCTTCGAGTGCGGGCTCCTCGACGATGGGCGCCCGTGGATCGCGATGGAGCTCGTCGAGGGCACTCCGCTCTCGCTCCGGATCGCCGAGGGACCGCTCGATCACGCCATGGTCCTCGACCTCCTCGGCAACGTCGCCGGTGTGCTCGCAGCGGCGCATCAGCGTGGCGTCACGCATCGCGATCTCAAACCCGACAACGTGCTGCTCACGCCGACGGATCCGACGTACCCCGTGCGCGTCATCGACTGGGGCATCGCCCACCATCTCCAGGGCGCTCGCTACACGCATCACGACGAGGCGATCGGAACGCCGACGTACATGGCTCCCGAGCAGGCTCGCGGCGGCCCGACGGACGGCTACTGCGACGTCTACGGGCTCGGCGTCGTCGCGTATCAGGCGCTCGCGGGGCGTCCGCCGTTCGTCGGTTCGACGTCCGTCGAGATCCTCGTGCAGCATCTCAATCGCCCCGCGCCCGCGCTCGCGCCGCGTTGCCCCGACGCACCGTTTGGCCTGGTCGAGCTCGTCGAGCAGATGCTCGCGAAGCGCTATCAGGAGAGGCCGACGGCCGGCGAGGTCGGCGAGCGGGTCGCGCGGCTCCGCTCCGAGACGCTCGCGCCGACGTACACGTTCTATGCGGTCGACGAGGGCACGCAGCCGCGGCCGCGCCTCGAGCTCGACCTCGACGAGCCCTCTACCGTGCTGCTGCGGCCGACGTCGGCGTCGACCAAGCACAAGTAAAAGCGCCACGCCGTCTCGCAACGACGTGGCGCTCGCGGTTGGCCCCATGCAGACGCTAGGCGTCCGGGCCTTCCATCGCCTGAAGATCGTCGAGGTCGATGTCCTCCGCCGTATCCTCGTCGGAGTCCTCGTCGCGCTCTTCTTCGTTCTTGTGCACGCTCGACTTCTGCGGCGTGCGCTCCTGCTCTTCGTCGAGGTCGCGATGGGCTGATCCGATCTCGCGTTCCTCGTCGTTTTCCTGATTTTCCAAGTCTTTGCTGTTATTACGCGGCATGCCTCGCTATCGAGCAAGGCACGAGCCACGTCACGCAGCTTACGTACGGTCAGTGCACGACGATGCGTCGCGCAAACCGTCCTCTCACACCTTCGACCGAAAAGATGACGAGCTCGAGCATGCGACCGAGCGCGAGCTCGAGGATACGCGGGTGATCAGCCTCTTTCATTCCCGCGGCTATCAGCACGCGTCGTGCCACTGCGAACCATCACGCGCGCGCTGAAACGTAGGGATCCCCGCGGCGCGCTCGCTCGCTGTGACACGCAGGCTCTGGCGTCTGCGCTAGCGGTTGAGCGGGAGTGTAAAAAAGAACTTCGCGCCGTCACCGGGACGGCTGTCGACGGCGAGATTGCCGCCGTGCGCCGACACGATGCCCTTGGCGATCGCGAGGCCGAGGCCCGCGCCGCCCTTCTTCGTGCGACCCGACCAGTAGCGATCGAAGATGTGCGGGAGCTCGGTCGCCGGAATGCCGGGACCGTGGTCCTGCACCGAGATCAGCGCCTGGTCGTTCTGGCGTTCGATCATGAGATCGATCGGCGCGCCCTTGGCGTGCTTGAGCGAGTTGCCGATCAAGTTGCCGAGCACCTGCAGCACGCGATCGCGGTCCGCAGAGACGACGATCTGCTCCTCGGGGATGTGGGCGACGATCTTGCCGCCGGTCTCCTTCACGAGCAGCTCGTGGTCGGCCGCGGCCTGGCGCAGGATCGCGCCGCCGTCGACGGGCGCACGCGCCAGCGTCAGCGCGCCGTTCTCGATCGCACTCGCCTCGAGGAGGTCGGCGATCAAGCGCTCCGCCCGCAGCGACGCGCGCTCGATCGCGCCGAGATAACGCGCCGGTGCGCCGGTGATCTCGTCGCGCAGCGCCTCGGTCGCGAGGCTGATCGCGTGCAGAGGGCCGCGCAGATCGTGTGACACGACCGCGAGGATCTCGTCGCGCCCCCGCGCCGCTCTCGTCGCGCGCAGCACGGCCTGCGCCGACTCCGCTTCCGCCTTGCCGATGCGGATCGCAAAGCTGATCCGCAGGCCAAGCCGGCGCGGCGACAGGTCGTTCTTCGGGATGAAGTCGGTGACGCCGGCGTCGATCGCTTCCTGGAGGATGTCCTCGGCCTGCCGACCGGTGACGAATACGATCGGCATCAGCTTGCCGGCCGTCCTCAGCGCACGCGTCAGCTCGATACCGGACATCCCCGGCAGATCCTGATCGAGGAGCAGGCAATCGAACTCGTGCGACGCGACCTGCGCGAGCGCCTCGTCGGCATTGCCAGCTTCCTCGATGGACGCACCAAGCCCGCTCTGTTCGACCGCCCGGCGAATTGCCAGGCGATCGACCAGATCATCATCGATGACGAGGAGACGAAGCTTCTCGCTCATTGCATCAAGTAGAGCACGTCAGTCGCTACTCGAGCTCTCCGGGCTGGCCACCTGCGGCCGACATCGGAGGCGCAGCCGGGTGCGCGGGCGGAGCGGTAGGCGGCCGATGGTCGACCGGCACCGCAGCGCGCGGCACTTCGCCGGGCTTTGCGTCGTCCTTGCGCTCGTTGCGCGGCTCCTCGAGCCGGCGGTACAGCGAGCGACGGTCGATTCCCAGGATGCGAGCCGCGTGCGTCTTGTTGCCGCCGACGGCGTTGAGCACCTGGCGGACGTAACGGCGCTCCATCTCGTCGAGCGTGATGAGCTCTCCGGGCGACTCCGTCGTGATGACGATCTTGGAGCTCTGGTGCTCCTGGATCTTCGCGGGGAGGTCGTCGACGGTGATCTCGTCGAGGCGGCACAGCGCGACCGCGCGCTCCATGCAGTTCTCGAGCTCGCGAACGTTGCCCGGCCAGTCGTAATCCATGAGCAGGCGAGCGGCCGGACCCGAGATGCCCTGAACGGGCTTGTTCGTGCGCGACGCGATGCGCTTCAGGAAGTACTGCGCGAGCAGCAGGATGTCGCCGGCGCGAGCGCGGAGCGGAGGCACCGGGATCGCGACGACGTTGATGCGGTAGAAGAGGTCTTCGCGGAACCGCTTCTCGTCGACCTCGGTCTCGAGGTCGCGGTTCGTCGCGGTGATGACGCGCGCCTCGAACGGGACTTCCTCGTCACCGCCGACGGGGCGAACCTTGCGCTCCTGGAGGACGCGCAGCAGCTTCACCTGCATCTCGATCGGCATCTCACCGATCTCGTCGAGGAAGATCGTGCCGGCACCGGCCTGAACGAACAGACCTGCGCGCGACCGCTTCGCATCGGTGAACGCGCCGCGGACGTGACCGAACAGCTCGCTCTCGAGGAGCGGCGCCGGCATCGCCGCGCAGTTGACGGCGACGAACGGCTGCTCGCGGCGGGGCGAGAGGTTGTGCAGTGCGCGGGCGACGAGCTCCTTACCGGTACCGGACTCGCCGGTGACCAGCACGGTCGCATCGCTGTCGGCGACGCGGCGGACGAGCTCGATCGTCTCGCGGATGGCCGGGCTGTTGCCCGCGATGCCGTCGATCGGCACGTCGCGGTCGGCAGCCGAGCGGAGGCGCTTGACCTCGCGCTTGAGGGAGAGGTGCTCGATCGCGCGGCCCACCGAGATGGCGAGCGCGTCGACCTTCACCGGCTTGGTGATGAAGTCATAGGCGCCGGCGCGGATCGCGGCGATGGCCGTGTCGAGGCCGCCCTGACCCGTCAGGACGATCGGGAGCAGGTCGGGGTGGCGCTGGCGGAGCTCCTGACAGAGCTCGATACCCGAGATGCCGGCCATCTGGACGTCGGTGACGACCACGTCGGCCGGCGAGGTGCGCAGGTGCTCCAGCGCCGCCTGGCCTGAGGTGACGGCATCGACATCGAAGCCACGCTTCCGCAGGGAGTCCCGCAAAAGAACAGCGGTGTCTTCGTCATCGTCGACGATTAGAATGGTTCCATTCACCTCGAACTCTTACCTTTCTGCCGCCGAGCGTAACAAATCAGACGTTTGAGCGTGCTCGCATCCAGGGCGGCCCCAGCGAACCCCCGTCTTCATGCGGGGTTGCCGAGCTGGTTGCGGCGAGGTTCTGCAGTTTTTCTCCTGCGTGGGGAGCCCTTTGCGTATCTCGTGCCGCACACCGAACCCTCTGATCCGCACAGTTGGAGTGCGCAGGCGCTACAAGTACTGTGCGCTGGCGCTCGATGAGCGCCCAGGCCCCGCGCAGGTTGGATCAACCCGCACGGCTTTCGGTATTTCGCCGTCGGCTCCGATTGTGGAGACGGTGAAATTCTTTCTCGAGCCTGGAGATTTCCTCGTCGGGAAGGTTCTCGAGGTCGAGTAGGCCGTTGCGAGCTTCCTTGATGGACCGGATGAGCTCGTCGATCTTGAGATGAAGAACCTTCGAGTCGTGGTTCTGCGTGTTCTGGATCAGAAACACGATCAGGAACGTCATCACCGTCGTCGACGTGTTGATGACGAGCTGCCAGGTGTCCGAGTAGCCGAACATCGGCCCCGACACGCCCCAGACGAGGCAGAACAGGAACGCCGCGACGAATGCGTACGGCGTTCCGATCGCGCTGGATACGCTGCGGGCGATCTTTCGAAATCTCTCGTGGATCGTCATGGATGTGTCGCCTTTGCGTGGCGCTGCGCGTCTCCGAGCGACCACTTCGACGAGCGACCGCTGAACCGACCGTGGACGCGAGACGCGAGTCGATCGGCGGTGAGGACGACAAATCCGATCACCGCGAACACGATCTGGTTCACGCGCCGCGCAAAGGCAAGTGCGAGCCCGAGTGCCGGCGGTGCGCCGATCACCGAGAACAAGGCGACGTTGCCGCCCTCGCTGATGCCGAGGCCCATCGGGATGATCGTCGAGACCCAGCCGAGCAGCACGCCAGCGGAGAGCAGCGCGAGGAACTGACCGGCCGAGAGCGCGTAGCCCGCCGACAGGACGGTCAGGTACGTGAGCGCCTTCTGCAGCGACTGCGAGATCAGGATGAACGCGATCGCCTTGCGCCGCTGTGCGCCGTCGTCGGAACCACGGAGCCTGGCGTCGACCTCTTCGAGCGTCTTGTTCCAGCTCTCACGTCGCTTCTTCGAGATGATGCGGACGTGCGCGAGCGCGTTCGACAGCGTCGACAGCATGCCGCGGCGCACGAGCACGACGATGCCGACGGCGATGCCGATGCCGACGACGCCGCCGAGACAGAGCGCGATCGCGCCACTGGTCGGCACGTCGAACAAGAACGCGGTCGCCGCGCTGCCGACGCCGACGACGGTGAACGAGATCACGACCGCGACGAGGTTGACGTACATCACCGCCGCGACGATCCGGCGCGGCGAGCACTCGTGAGACAGAAGGCTCACCTTCAGCGCTTCGCCGAGATTGCCTCCCGGCGTGACCGCGTTGACGCCGCGCCCGGCGAGCTGTGCGACGACGGCATGTCGCCAGGTCGGCTGACCCGGACCGTGGGACATGTAATAGACGGCGGTCCCATCACAGATCGACGAGAGGATCTCGATCCCGCACAGTCCGAGGAACACCCAGCCGATCGTGCGAAGGTGCTCGAGGATCACACTCGGCCCGACGATCCATGTCGTCACGACGAGTGCGGTGATGCCGATGACGAGCGAGATGCGCGTCACCCACTTCAGCCACCGCGGGTGATGCTCGGTTGGTGTTTCCTCGCAGGCCTCGCCGTCCTGCAGAGCGTCTTCGCTCATTCCGAGCTCCGGCCGCGAGCATGTTGATTGTGCTCGCTCGTCTCAGCGATGCACCGAGGTGCGAGCGCATTCGCGCGCGTCCAGCAAGGCCGCATTGGTCGAGCCGGAAAAGTGCAGTCGAAATGCCAACGGGAACTCCGCGACATCGCTCCAAGTCCCGGAGCGTGACGAGCGCGGGCGCGCGCTGTGGCGAAAACGCGCGGCCTGGAGAGCGTCCAAGCACGCGATCTGCGATCAAACCGGCCGAGTTTCGGCGGTCACATCAGTTGGTATCGAGCGTGCACATGGTCTCGTCCATCGCGGGGAGATGGTCCCCGATAACCCAACAGTTCGTACGGCGTCCTTGGCTTGTGTTCCACCCGCGCAAGCAGGTCGCCTTGACCCCCGCGCCCCCCAGCGCGGGTCCCGCCGGTGCACCTCCCCCAGGTCGCCGGCGGTTTTTTTTTCGGCTCAGTGATTCGCGACGAACCGCGTGCGCGTCGCGATGATCGCCGGCAGTCCCATCGCGGCGATCGCTGGATCGTCGGGCGTCGTCCTGCCGGTGAGGATCTCGCGCCACTTCGCGTGGAGCCTTCGCGGCATCGGCGCGTCGGCGGGAAGCTCGGGCTCGGGCAAGCCGGCGATCCAGGCGAGGTCATCGCCGTAGAGATCGAGGAGCCACGGGCCGACCGGCTCGCCGCCGAGCGGCAGGTGCTCGAACAGCGGAGGACGCAGCGGCGTCACCGTCGTCGCGGCGAGGACGGCGAGGTCGGCGGCACCGAACCGATCGGCCAGGCCGACGGCGCGCGCGGCGAGATCGTAGCGACCGCTCGCAGACTCGAAGCGCGCACGCTCGAGCGCGAGGAGAATTCCCTGCTCCCGGCCGGTCGGCGTCGCGTAGGTCGCCGGCGGCGCGACGGGCATCGCGCGCTCGGGAATCTCCTGGACCAGCTGGAAGCCGCGGCCGCGCGGGATCGTGCGGCGCGGATCGAGGCGGCCGACCGTCGCGGCGTCGGCGGCGGCAATCCGACCGGCGCGCAGCGTATCGGCGACGATCGTGTCGGCCTCGTCGGACGGACGCGGCGAGACCAGCGCGAGGTCGGGGCGGGCGCCGGCGATCGTTGCCTCGTGCGCGAGCGCGAGCCACGTCGTCGTGCGCGTCGCGACGAACACGCCGGGACCGGGAGGGATCGACGACTCGAGATCGAACGCGAGATCGTGCGGCGCCGAGCCGGGATCGTCGACGGAGAACCGGTC
>JABFXX010000492.1 GCA_013368795.1 Kofleriaceae bacterium | reverse complement strand
GTTCGCGGTCATCCATCGTCTTCCTCCCTCGTAGCCGTCGTGCGCCGCCCGTCACGTCAGGTAGATGAGCATGCCGTGGCCCTTGCCCGCGGCGTCCTGGTAGAACGCGCGCAGCTCGCCCAGCAGCTCGACGAGCTCTTCGGGATCGTCGGGAATCACGTAGACGTCGTCGTCCTCCATGTCATCCAGATCGAAACGCGAGCGAATCTGCTCCTCCGTCATGCTCGCCAGCTCCTGCGCGTAGGTCGCGACCTCGCTCGGGGTCAGATACATCGGCGGGCCATAGCCGGTGTCGTAGTGATAGAGCGCCTTCCCGTCGAACGCTGCGCTCTGGCCTCCTCCACCCCCGAGGACGTGGTGGAGCGCGTTCCAGAGCTTGTCGAGGCCGAGGCCGTCACTGGCCATGATGCTCTCGATCACCGCTTTGTCCTTCAACTTCGCCATCTGGTCCGGCGTGATCTGCCGGAGCTCTCCCATCATCGACATACGCGCATCTCCTTCTTCGGTCGTAGGTGGCGACCGTGCCGACGCCTATCGACCCGAGCGTCTACGGTTGCGTCGAAATCGCCGCGTCCGCCAGGTGCAGCAATTCGTTGCACCACGACCGAAGTAGATTCCAGCCGTTAGGCAGCCGCACATTTGTGCGCAACTCGAACGCATCGCGGTCGACACGGTCCACATGTCCATCGACCACGTCCGATACAATCGAGTCATGCGCAGTTGGGGTTGGTTGTTCGCATCTCTTGTTCTATCCGCCGCCTGCACGAAGCCGAATCCGGCGAAGCACTGCACCGACGGCACCTGCACCACGCCGAACTATCCGTTCTGCGATGTCACCGGCGCGATCGGCGGCGAGGAAGGCACGTGCATCGCCGTCACGTGCAACGCCGGCGAGTTTGGCGAGTGCCGTGGCGATGCCGAGGTTCGATGCAACGCCACCGGCAACAACTACGACGTCGTGCAGTGCGAGCGCGGCTGCGATGCGGCGGCCGAGGGTTGCCGACTCTGTAGTCCGAACGAGACCGCGTGCACGAACGGAACGCTCGCGACGTGCAACGAGAACGGCGCCATCGTTTCGAAGCAGACCTGCGCACTCGGCTGCTTCGAGGATCAACCGCGCTGCCGTGACATCATCCCGTCGAACAACCTGGCGATGTACCTGGACATGGTGCCGAACGCGCCTGAGCTCGACCTGTCGGGCGGAGGGACCATCGAGACGGTCACCGGCACGGTGACGACCGGCACCGGCTCGATGACCGTACCGAGCTTCCTCGTCTCGGCGCCGGCGAACGGCGCCAAGATTCGCGTCATCGTTGCCGGACGCGTTCGGCTAGGGAACGTGAGCGTCATCCCTGGAGGCGCAGAGGATGGTCCTGCCCTCGCAATTCTCGCGAGTGGCGATATCACCGTCGAAGGTCGCATCGACATCACCGACGTCGATCGCCCGACCGCCGGCGGCGTGTCGTTTGCGGGGTGCAGCGGCGGCCCCGGCGACCTGCGTAGAGAGGGCAGCCAGGAACTCTACACCGCCTACGGTGGCGGAGGGCATGCGACGCCGGGTGGCCGCGGCGGCGGAGTTGATTTTCAAGCAGGCATCGGTGGCGGTGATGGCGGCGGGGTCTCCGGGACCGAGACCCTGGTTCCGTTGCGGGGCGGTTGCTCGAGCGGTGGCGCGTCGGGCGGCGGCGCGCTCCAGCTCAGCAGCCGCACTCGAATCGAGGTCGTCGGTGTCATCAATGCCAACGGAGGAATTGTCCAGCCGGCACAGGACTCCCAGTCAGGTGGTGGTGCTGGCGGCGGCATTCTCCTCGAGGCACCAAGCGTCGTCTTGGGTGCTCAGGCCAAGCTACTTGCCAACGGTGGCAGTGGTCCATCCTGCTCTGCCTACGCTATGCAATCCGAGAGCATGGCAGTGGCTCTCGGTGGCTCGACGTCGAGCCCCTACTGCGGCGTGGGCGGAAACGGTGCTGCAGTCGACATCGCTGCCACGCACGGCGGCTGCGCCTCGTACACAACCTCCGTCACGAGATTCTGGGGAGGTGGTGGAGGCGGTGGGCTCGGCCGCGTTCGAATCAACACGCGCGACGGCAGCTACACGAAGGCGAGCAGCACCATCGAAGCAGCAGCGCTTACGACCGGCACGCTAGAGACGCGCTGAGTGCCGAAAGCAGAAACGCCGGCCTCGCGAGCCGGCGTTTCAGTCCCAGGCAGTATCGAGGCTAGTTGCAGCCCGTGCCGATGACCATGTCGGCCATCGTGCGCGGATTGATCGTGCGGATGTCGTCATTAAGCTGAACGTTCATGACGCCCGTGACGGTCGCGAAGCACGTGTTGTTCGCCGGCAACGTGACGGGTGTGGGATACACAAAGAGGTCATCGTCCATCACGATGTTCACGCCGTTGTTGTCGGTCAGCTGCACCTTGTTGTTGCCGAGCGCGTTGTTTGTGACCTTGAGGTTCGTGAGCTGAACGAAGACGCCTTCCCACGGCTCGCCGTTCGCGCCGATGTCGGAGAGGGTCTGGGCGTTGGCGGTCGTTGCCGGCATCGGCGTGCCCGTCGGCGCAGCAACGAAGGTGACGGTCGAGTTCGAGATCTCCGTCATCTTGTCGCCCACGGCTGGGTTCTGTGCGTTTCCTACGTCAAACTCCAGGACGTTCCCCGTAACGTTCACCGTCGCACCGACGACCAGGTTGGCTGGCGGTGAAGCGCTTCCCATGTACACGAACACACCGTTGTACTGGGCGGCCTGCAGCGCATCGGCAACGTAGATGCCACGGGTACCGCCAGCCTCATCACGCGCCGTCACAACGACGTTGCTCAACGTGACCGTGCCGGTCGTCGTGCCCATCTGGATCGCGGCGACCGTTGCCGAAGAGGCGCACGAGCTGACCGCTGCCTGGCAGCTGAAATCCGCGCAGTCCTTGAAGCCGTTGCCGTCGTTATCGATGTCGTCACCACAGGTGGTTGCGTCGTTCTCGCGCGGGCACGCGGTGCCGCCCGACGCGATCTCGGCCGTCGTACGCGGGAGGATCTGGTAGTCGAAGAAGTAGTCGACGACGCCGGTGACACTGGTGAAACAGTCACCCAGCTTGACCGCGGGGTCCGGCATGGCCGCGAGCGCCGACTCGACGAGGACGTCGCCGGTGAGCTCGAAGCTGCGCAGCGTCGCGTCGTTGCACGCGCTACCGACGCACTTGTCGTTGCTGAACGCCTGCGGGTTGTTGACCTTGACGAGAACGCCTTCCCACTTCTCCCACTCTGCAGCGCGCGCCATGAAATCGCTCATCTGACCGATCGCGAGCGCGTCGACGACCGTCGGCTCGAGCGGGGTGCCGCTCATGACCTTGGTGACCGTCATCGTGCCGCCCTCGACGGGCTCGAGCTCGGTGAGCTTGTTGCCCGACGTATCGCTGGTCAGGGCAAACTCCGCCTTCTGGGCGCCGGTGATGTCGACGACGTCGCCGAGCTGCAGAGCCGCGACCTGATCGAGCGGTGCGCCGTAGACGTGCACGCCGGAGAACGGGCCGCCTTCGGGCTCCTGGACCCAGAAATCGCCGGTCTTGGTGCCGTAGGTGTCGATCGCCGTGACGACGACGCCCTTGATGGTCAGCTGCACGCACGTGGTCGGCGTCGCCGGATCGCACGCGGGCAGCGAGTCGTTCTGGATCTCCTGGATCGTGTATTCGGTCTTCTGCGGGTTGGCGTCCGAACCCTGCATGTCATCGCCGCTGGTGTCATCACCGCGGCACGCTGCGAAACCGAGAACCAGAGCCAGAAGCGAGAGCTTACGCATGACTTCTCCGAGGAAATGAGCGGCGCTTGAATACTGCGATGGCCGCGCGCCTGTATACCGAAAAACGAAAACCCGCCATGCGGCGGGTGTCACAGGAGATCGTGAAATGTTCGTTGCGACTTCGACGCTGACAACGTGCGAATTGCACGCTGCACAGCGTCGGTGGCGCTAGGCCGCGGCGGCCTGCGGGCCGAGGCCCACGAGCTCGACGAACGCCATCGGCGCCGCGTCGCCCTTGCGGACGCGCGTCTTGAGGATGCGCGTGTAGCCACCCTTGCGCGACGCGAAGTGCGGGCCAATCTCGGCGAACAGGCGCTGCAGGGCCTCCGGCGTCTTGACCGTCAGGCGCGCGATGCGGTGCGCGTGGACGATCTTGGCGCGCTCTGCCGGCGACGCGTTGTCGCCCTTCGCGATGAGCGCGTGAACGCCGACGGCGCGCGTGATCGTCGCGTCAGCGAAACCGCGCAGCATCTTGGCCTTCGCCTCGGTGGTCTCGATGCGCCCGTGGGTGAGCAGCGAGGTCACGAGGTTGTTGAACAGCGCCTTGCGGTGGGGCGACTTGCGGCCGAGCTTCTTATCTGACTTGCGGTGACGCATGACACTCTCTTCTCTTCTTCGATCTCGAGATCAGGGCTTCTTGAGCGGGTTCGGGCCGGGCCAGTTGTCGAGCTTCATGCCCAGCTGCAGGCCCATCTCGGCGAGGAGCTCTTTGATCTCCTTCAGCGACTTGCGGCCGAAGTTCTTCGTCTTGAGCATCTCGGACTCGGTCTTCTGAACGAGCTCGCCGATGTACTTGATGTTGGCGTTCTGGAGGCAGTTCGCCGAGCGGACCGAGAGCTCGAGCTCGTCGACCGTGCGCCAGAGGTTCTCGTTGAGCTTCTCGGCGGCCTCGTCACGAGGCGCCTCGACGGGCTCCGCCATCTCCTCGAAGTTGATGAACAGGTTGAGCTGCTCCTTGAGGATCTTGGCGGCGTAGGCGACGGCGTCGTCCGGGCGGACCGAGCCGTTCGTCCAGGCCTCGAGCGTGAGCTTGTCGTAGTCGGTCTGCTGACCGACGCGGGCGTTGGTGACCGTGAAGTTCACCTTGCGGATCGGCGAGAACAGCGCGTCGATCGCGATCGTGCCGACGGGGAGGTCCGAGCTGTGGCGCTCGGCCGGCGCGTAGCCGCGACCCGTCGCGATCGTGATCTCCATGGCGAGCTTGCCGTCCTTGGAGAGCGTGCAGATCTTGTGGTTCGGGTTGAGGCACGTGACGCCGTCGACGAGCGAGATGTCACCAGCGGTGACGACACCCTCGCCCTGCTTGTCGATGCGGACCGTATAGGTCTTGTCGTGCTCGACCTTGAACAGGGTCTCCTTGAGGTTGAGGATGATGTCGGTGACATCCTCGACAACGCCGGGGAGCGCGGTGAACTCGTGAAGCGCACCCTCGATCGAGATGTGCGTGATCGCGGCGCCCTGCAGCGAGCTCAGGAGGATGCGACGGAGGGCAACACCGAGGGTGGTGCCGAAGCCGCGCTCGAGGGGCTCGCAGGAGAACTTGCCGTAGGTATCAGACCGCTCCTCGATCTCGAGCGTCCGCGGACGGATGAGATCGCGCCAGTTCTTGGCCATGAAGGCAGTCTGCTCGGGGGTCGGTTCCATCTATCTTCTTCTCCGTTTGGTCGGCGCGCTTTCATCACGGCCGATGTGGGTTGACTGCGGGTCTTCGAGGCCCGCTCCAAAGTGGAAGCTACGTGCTGATTACTTCGAGTAGAGCTCGATGATGAGCTGCTCGCGGATCGGCAGCGTCACGTCCTCGCGCGAGGGCAGCTGGACGATGGCGCCACGGAAGTTTTCCTTGTCGAGCTGGATCCACTGCGGAACACCGCGGCGATCAACGGCGGCGAGCGCCTCGTTGATGCGGACGATCTTCTGGCTCGACTCGCGGACCTGGATCACGTCGCGGGGACGGACGAGGTACGACGGGATGTTGACCTTCTTGCCGTTGATCGTGAAGTGGCCGTGGCGGACCAGCTGGCGGGCCTCGGCGTGGTCCGAGGCGAAGCCCATGCGGTACACGACGTTGTCGAGGCGACGCTCGAGGAGCTGGATCAGCGTGTGACCGCTGACGCCCGGGCTCTTGAGGGCCTTGTGGTAGTAGCCGCGGAACTGGCGCTCGGCGATGCCGTAGATGCGCTTGACCTTCTGCTTCTCGCGCAGCTGCTCACCGTAGTCGGAGCGCTTGCGGCGGCGGTTCTGGCCGTGCTGACCCGGAGGATACGCACGACGCTCGTAGCCACACTTGTCCGTGTAGCAACGCTCTCCCTTGAGGAAGAGCTTCATGTCTTCACGCCGGCAGAGCCGACAAACTGCACCCGTGTAACGAGCCATCTTCTTCTAGTCCTGCAGGGAGGTGATCAGACGCGACGACGCTTGCGCGGCCGGCAACCGTTGTGCGGCACGGGCGTCACGTCCCGGATGAGGTTGATCTTGAAACCGGCGGCGTTGAGAGCGCGGAGCGCCGACTCACGACCGGAACCCGGACCGTTCACGTAGACGGTCACGTTGCGAACGCCGTGCTCCATCGCCTTCTTGGCGGCGTCCTCGGCGGCGAGCTGCGCGGCGAACGGCGTCGACTTGCGCGAGCCCTTGAAGCCGCACGTGCCGGCGCTCGACCACGCGACGACGTTGCCGGAAACGTCGGTGATCGAAACGATGGTGTTGTTGAACGTCGCCGAGATATGGGCGACGCCGGTCTGGATGTTCTTCCGGACCTTCTTCTTTTGCTTGGCCTTGACCGTCGACATGATTCGTCCCCGTTACTTCTTCGTGACCGCGCCCATCTTCTTCACCGCCATGCGGCGCGGGCCCTTGCGCGTACGGGCGTTCGTGTGAGTGCGCTGACCACGAGCCGGCAGGTTGCGGCGATGACGCATGCCGCGGTAGCTGCCGAGATCGACAAGGCGCTTGATGTTGAGCTGCACGTCGCGGCGGAGATCGCCTTCAACGCGGTAGTTCTGCTCGATCGCATCGCGGATCTTGCGAACGTCCGCCTCGTCGAGATCGTCGCTCTTCTTGTCGGGCGAGATGCCCGCCGCATTGAGAACGACGTTGGCCGCGTGACGGCCGAGACCGTAGATGTACGTGAGTGCGATCTCGATGCGCTTGTTACGCGGGAGGTCGACGCCTGCGATACGTGCCATGACTTCCTCTTAACCCTGGCGCTGCTTGTGGCGGGGGTTGGTGCAAATGATGCGAACGACGCCCTTGCGCTTGATGACCTTGCACTTGGGACAAATCGGCTTGACGGATGCGCGAACCTTCATTGCTAGCTCTCTATCCAACGTTGCCTGGGGTAGATGACGGTCGGGTAAGCACCCAAGGTCCGTCGTCCGTGATCGCGATCGTGTGCTCGAAGTGTGCGGACATCGAGCGATCCTTGGTCACGGCTGTCCAGTTATCGTCGAGGACCTCTACTTCAGGGGCCCCGGCGTTTACCATGGGTTCAACAGCGATGACAAGACCGCTTTTAATGCGTTTCCCGTCATTTGGCTTGCCATAGTTCGGAACCTGGGGATCTTCATGCATCTGCCGTCCGGTCCCGTGACCGACGAACTGCGTGACGACTGAATACCCGTGTGATTCCGCGTAGCTCTGGATCGCGTGGCCGATGTCGCCAAGCCGGTTGCCGACTCGACAGAGCTCGATGCCCTTCTCCAGGGCGTCCCGAGCGGTCGTCACGAGATCCATCTTTTCCTGGCTGACCTGCCCGATCATCACCGTCCGGGCGGTGTCGGCGCAGTAGCCCTTGTGGAAGATTCCAAAGTCGATCCCGATGATGTCGCCGTCCTTGAGGATCTCGTTCTTGCGAGGGATCCCGTGGACGATGACCTCGTTGATCGAGGTGCAAAGGACGGCGGGGTACGGCGGAGAGGCGTATCCGAGGAACGCCGACTTCACCTTGTGCTTCTCGATCCCGCGCCGGGCGATCTGATCGAGATCCCAGGTCGAGACCCCCGGCTTGGCCGCCTGGCAGAGCTCCTCGAGGATCTCGGCGGCGATCAGACCGGATTCGCGCATGACGCGAATCTCGTCCGGAGACTTGTAAATGATCCGCACGGCGCTACCTCGCTCCCATCAGCCTCGCGATCGCTCGCGATCGCTCAGGTCGGGGCGCCAGCGACGCCGGGGCGTCCGCCGATTCGACCACGAATGCGCGGACCCTTCGGTCCACCGAAGCCTTCGTAGTTGCGCGTGATGAGGTGCGACTCGATCTGCTGGACGGTGTCGAGCGCGACGCCGACCACGATCAGGAGGCCCGTACCGCCGAAGCTGAACGGAACCTGCATGTACTTCTGGAGCAGCGCCGGGATCATGCAGACGACCGACAGGTACAGCGCACCTGCGAACGTGATGCGCGACAGCACGCGCTCGATGTACGTCGCCGTGTTCTTGCCCGGACGGATGCCCGGGATGAAACCGCCGCTCTTCTTCAGGTTGTCCGCGACGTCGACCGGGTTGAACACGACCGACGTGTAGAAGAACGCGAAGAACACGACGAGGATCGTGAACACGAGGTTGTAGCGCCAGTCCGCCTGGTGGAAGACCGAGGCGAACTCCTGCAGCCAGCCCGAGCCCGACATGTTCGCGATCTGCGACGGGAACATGAGGATCGACGAGGCGAAGATCGGCGGGATGACGCCGGCGACGTTGATCTTGAGCGGCAGGTAGCTCTGCGCGCCCTGGTACATCTTCCGACCGACTTGCCGCTTCGTGTACTGGACGGGGATCCGTCGGTGCGCACGTTCGAAGTAGCAGATCGCCGCGATCGTGCCGATGACGAGGATCGCCATGAACAGGATCGTCAGACCGCCGACGCCAGTGCCCGAGCCGCCGCTGACGAAGCGAACGAGCGCGTCCGGCATACCGGCGACGATGCCCGCGAAGATGATCAGCGAGCTGCCGTTGCCGATGCCCATCTCGGTGATGAGCTCGCCGAGCCACATGATGACGACGGTGCCCGTCGTCAGCGTGAGCACGGTGAGGAGGCGGAAGCCGAGACCCGGCGAAGCGACGACTTCGGCGCCGCCCTTCGAGAGGCTCTCGACGTAGGTTGCGATGAACCACGACTGCACCGCGCCGACGAGAATCGTGCCGTAGCGCGTGAGCTGGTTGATCCGGCGCCTGCCCTGCTCGCCCTCTTTGTTGAGCTGATCGAGCTTGGGTACGACGACCGTCAGGAGCTGCATGACGATCGACGACGTCACGTACGGCATGATGCCGAGCGCGAAGATCGACATCTGCTGCAGCGCGCCGCCCGAGAACATGTTGAACATGCCGAGGAACGAGCCGGAGCCGCCCTTCGTCACGACATGCGACATCTCGATGCGGTTCACACCGGGGATCGTGACGAACACGCCGACCCGGTAGACCGCCAGCATCGCCAGCGTGAACAGGATGCGCCGACGAAGCTCGGGAATCTTAGCGATATTGGAGATCGACCAGGCCAAGGGAGATCCTCAGGCGGCGGGCGTCGCTTCGGTCTCGACGAGCGTGATGGTGCCGCCGGCAGCTTCGACCTTGCTGCGCGCGGTCTCCGAGATGCGGTGAGCCTTGACGGTGAGCTTCTTGGTCAGCTCGCCCTCGCCGAGGATCTTGATCTGCTCGGCGAGCTTGGGCACGAGGCCCTTCGCGCGCAGCGCGTCGATATCGACCGTGGCGCCGGCGTCGAAGATCTTCTCGAGAGTCGACACGTTGATCGGGAACGCCTCGACGCGGTTCGGGTTCTTGAAGCCGCGCTTCGGGATGCGGCGAGGCATCGGCATCTGACCACCCTCGAAGGCGAACCGAGCGCCGTGGTGACCGGGGCGAGCCTTCTGGCCCTTGACGCCCTTACCGGACGTCTTGCCAGTGCCCGAGCCGCGGCCGCGGCCGAGGCGCTTCTTCGTCTTGGTGGCCCCGGGGTTCGGGTGGAGATTATGCAGCGTGATCGACATGGGTATTCTCGCGCGGCGCCAGGAATCTGGCGCGGAACTAACGGAAGAGCAACTGAGTAGATCGGTACCTGCCGCGTTGGCCAGGTACCGGCGGCTTTAGTCTGCCGACTCGACGGTGACGAGGTGGCTGACCTTGCGGATCATCCCGCGAACCGCGTCGGTATCCTGGAGGATCACCGAGCGGTGCGGACCGCGGAGGCCAAGGCCCTCGAGGGTCTTGCGCTGGGTGTCGGGGCGGCCGATGCCGCTCTTGACCTGGGTGACTTTGAGCTTGATCGCCATGACGACTACACCTGCACCTGGCGGCGCGGCTGGTGGAAGTCACTCACGTTCTTGCCGCGGGTCTTGGCGACCTGCTCGAGCGAGCGGAGCGCCTTGAGCGCGACGACGGTCGCGTGGATGACGTTGTGCTTGTTCGACGTGCCGATCGACTTCGTGAGGATGTCGGTGATACCGGCGACCTCGAGGACGGGACGGACGCCGCCGCCGGCGATGACACCGGTACCGGGGCTCGCCGGGCGGAGCAGGACCTGCGCCGCGCCGAAGAAGCCTTCGATCTCGTGCGGGATGGTGCCCTTCACCAGCGGAATCTTGAACAGGTTGCGCTTCGCGCGGTCCGTGCCCTTGCGGATGGCTTCGGGAACTTCGTTCGCCTTGCCGAGGCCGGCACCGACGTGACCGTGCTGGTCACCGACGACGACGAGCGCCGAGAACGAGAACCGACGGCCGCCCTTGACGACCTTCGCGACGCGATTGATGTGGACCACGCGGTCCACGAGCTCGCCGACTTCTTCAGGATTGATCAGCATCGATAGTCCTTAGAACTGCAGACCCGCTTCGCGGGCTCCGTCGGCCACTTCTTTGACGCGGCCGTGATAGATGAACCCGTTGCGGTCGAACACGACCGACGTGACCTTGAGGGCGACGAGCTTCTCGCCGATCGCCTTGCCGATCGCGCGAGCGCGCTCCTTCTTCGGCTTGCCCGCGACGCCCGTCTTGAGGTTCGCCTCGGTATCCGACGCCGCCGCGAGCACGCGGCCCGTGACGTCGTCGATCGCCTGGGCGTAGACGTGCTTCGCCGAACGGAACACGGACAGACGCGGACGCTCCGCCGTACCCGTGATGCGCTTGCGGATGGAGCCCTTGCGCTTCACCCGCTTGCGGGTCTTCTCGCTGCCAAATTTCTCGTGTCCAGCCATGGCTACTTACCTGCCGTCTTGCCCGCTTTGCGCAGGATCGTCTCTTCTTTGTACTTGATGCCCTTGCCCTTGTACGGCTCGGGCGGACGGAAGCTACGGATCTTCGACGCCGCGCCGCCAAGCACCTGCTTGTCGATGCCGCTGAGGATCAGCAGGTTCTTGTCCGTCTTCGCGCTGACACCCTCGGGCAGCTTGAACTCGATGGGGTGCGAGTAACCGAGCGAGAGCGTGAGGCTCGTGCCCTTGACCTCGGCCTTGTAACCAACGCCGTTGATCTCGAGCTCGCGGGTGAAGCCGTCGGTGACGCCCTTCATCATGTTCGCGACGAGAGCACGCGTGAGGCCGTGAGCTGCGCGCTCCTGACCTTCGTTGCCCTTGCGCTCGAACACGAGGACGTCCTTCTGGTCCTCATCCTTCTGCTGCTTGATCTCGACCTTGGCGGAGGTCCCCTGGCGCTTCATGTTGAGCGTGCCCTTGGGGCCCTTGACCGACACGGCGTCCTTGGTGATCGACACCTGAACGCCCTTGGGAATTTCGAGAGGCTTACGACCGATGCGGGACATGACTCACCAGACCTCGCAGAGGACTTCGCCGCCAACGCCCTTGTTACGGGCTTCCTTGTCGGTCATCACGCCCTGCGACGTGGAGATGATGGCAATGCCGAGGCCGTTGCGGACCCGCGGCACATCCTTGGCCGGCACGTAGTGGCGCTGGCCGGGGCGCGACACGCGGCGCATGCCGGTGATCGCGTTCGAATTACGACCGTCGTAGCGAAGCTCGAGCTTGAGAATGCCCTGCTTCTTGTCTTCGGAGGTCGCGACGCTCTGAACGAAACCCTCGTCGCGCAGGATCTCCGCGAGGCGCAGCTTCATGTTCGAGCGAGGAAGCTCGATCTGCTGCTTGCGCGCGCGGATTCCGTTGCGGATGCGAGCGAGGAAATCAGCAATAGGATCAGTCATCGACATATTCGATATTTCCTCTTCGCTACCAGCTCGACTTGATGACGCCCGGGATGTCGCCGCGCAGCGCGAGCTCGCGGAAGCAGAGGCGACACATCTCGAACTTACGGAGATAGGCGCGCGACCGACCACAACGCTTGCAGCGGCTCTTCACGCGGACCTTGAACTTTTGCTTCTTGGGAAGCCGATCGACCAACTTGCTCATGCTGCAGCTCCAGTACCGGTAGCGGGCGCGGGCTGACGGAACGGCATGCCGAGGTGGGTCAGCAGTGCGCGACCCTCGGCATCCGTCGTTGCCGTCGTGACGATGCTGATGTTGAGGCCCTTGATGGAGTCGATCTTGTCGTACTCGATCTCGGGGAAGATGATCTGCTCGCGGACACCCATGGTGAAGTTGCCGCGGCCGTCGAACCCGCGAGGCGACACGCCGCGGAAGTCGCGGACGCGCGGCAGCGCGATGTTCATCAGACGGTCGAGGAACTCCCACATGCGCTCGCGGCGCAGCGTGACCATCACGCCGATCTTCTGGCCCTTGCGGAGCTTGAAGACCGCGATGTCCTTCTTGGCGCGCGACACGACGGGAGACTGGCCGGTGATGGCCTTCAGCTCCTCGACGCCGTTGTCGATCATCTTCGGCTCGTCCTTGGCCTTACCGAGGCCCATGTTGACGGTCACCTTGACGATGCGCGGGACCTGCATCGGAGTCTTGTACGAGAACTCCTTCATCATGGCAGCGCGCACGGTGTCGTCGTACGTCTTCTTGAGACGCGGAGCCTTCTCGCGCTTGTACTTCGGCGCAGGACCGGTCGGCTCGGCGGCCTTCTTGCCGCCGCCGCCCTTGGCCTTCGCCTTTTCCGCGCGCTCTTTCTTCTTCGCTTCGGCCGCAGCCTTGGCGTCTTCGTTGTTGTTTTCGTCGGCCATGACTTACATCCCCGCGGTCGGGAACTTGGTTCCACTCTTCACACCGACGCGGACCTTCTTGTCACCGTCGGCAACGATCTTGGTACGGGTGCCACGCGAGGTCTTCTCGTCGTAGAGCGCGACGTTCGAGATGTGAACGCTGCCCTCCTTGTCGACGATGCCGCCCTGCGGGTTCTTCTGCGTCGGGCGCGTGTGGCGCTTGATCATCGCGACCTTCTCGATGATCACGCGATCACCGACGACCTTGAGGACCTGGCCGCGCTTGCCCTTGTAGGCACCAGCGGTGACGACGACTTGGTCGCCTTTACGAACGTGCGGCATTACAGCACCTCGGGAGCGAGCGAGATGATCTTCATGAAACGCTTGGCGCGGAGCTCGCGAGCAACCGGGCCGAAGATGCGGGTACCGATCGGCTCGTTCTCCTTCGAGATGAGCACGGCCGAGTTCCCGTCGAACTTGATGTAGCTGCCGTCGGGGCGAGCGAGCTCGCGCTTGGTGCGGACGATGACCGCACGCGCGACCTCGCCCTTCTTCACCTTGGCGCCCGGAATCGCCTCGCGGATCGACACGATCACGACGTCACCGATCGAGGCGTAACGACGGCGCGAGCCGCCGAGCACCTTGATGCAGAACACCTTCTTCGCGCCGCTGTTGTCGGCAACGTCGAGGACAGAGGTCATCTGAATCATGACTACTTGCCCCCCTCGGCCGCAGCCTTCTCACCCTCGGCCAGCGCGACCTCGGCGTTGTGGCTGATCGTGCGGACGATGCGCCAGCGCTTGGTGCGCGACATCGGACGCGCCTCGATGATCTCGACGAGGTCACCGACCTTGGCAGCGTTCTTCTCGTCGTGCGCCTTGTACTTCACGCGGCGCGTGACGAACTTGTGGAAGCGGCGGTCGCGAACGCGGCGGATCACCGTGATGACCGCGGTCTTGTCCATCTTCGTGGACGTGACCGTGCCGAGGATCGCGCGGCGGCTGCCACGGGTGTCTTGGGTGGTGGTCTCGGGGCTCATGACTTCGCCTTCGCCTTACGGGTCGACTTCTTCTTCTCGCTCGGGGCCGCTTCCGCAGCGCCCTCGCCTGCCGACGCCGACTTCTGCGCCTGCTTCTCGGTACCGCTCTTGCGGCCGTTGAGGATCGTGAGGATGCGCGCGATGTCGCGGCGCTTCGTGGTGAGCGCCGCCGTCGACGTCACCTGGTTCGTGTACTGGCCCAGCTGGAGGCGGAACAGCTCGTCACGCGTGGTGGCGAGCGCCTGCTGGAGCTCGTCGTCCGGCAGATCGCGCAGCTTGGTGAGGTTCTCGCTCGACTTGCTCACAGCGCACTCTCCCGCTTGATGAGGTGGGTCTTGACCGGGAGCTTGTGGTGAGCGCGGTGGAACGCCTCTTCGGCGATCTCCTGCGTGCAGCCCTCGACCTCGAAGATGACGCGGCCCGGCTTCACGACGGCAACCCAGCCCTCGACGCCGCCCTTACCGGTACCCATTCGGGTCTCGGCGGGCTTCTTCGTGAACGGGTGGTCCGGGAAGACGCGGACGTAGATCTTTCCGAACTTCTTCACCGAGCGCGAGATGGCGACACGAGCCGCCTCGATCTGACGCGCCGTGATCCAGCCCGGCGAGGTAACTTGAAGACCGAAGTCGCCGAACGAAACCTCGTTGGCGCCCTTCGACAGGCCGCGGGTGCGGCCCTTCTGCATCTTGCGGAACTTGGTCCGCTTGGGTGAAAGCATCGACATGACTGGTTACCTCTAGGTCCGCGGAGCGCCCTGCGGGGTGGTCTTGCGCGCGGTCGGGAGGACCTCGCCGTGGAAGACCCACGCCTTGACGCCGATCGAGCCGTACGTCGTGTGAGCCTCGGTGAATCCGTACTCGATGTCCGCACGCAGCGTGTGCAGCGGAACGCGACCTTCCTTGTACCACTCGCGGCGGCACATCTCGGCGCCGCCCAGGCGGCCGGCCGACGCGACCTTGATGCCCTTGGCACCGAACTTCATCGCGGTCTGCGTCGCCTTCTTCATGGCGCGGCGGAACGCGATGCGGCGCTCGAGCTGCGTCGCGATGTTCTCGGCGACGAGCTGCGCGTTGGTCTCGGCCTTGCGGACCTCGATGATGTTGAGGAAGACCTCGTTCTCCGTGAGCGCCTGGACTTCCTTCTTCAGGGTCTCGACGCCCGCGCCGCGCTTACCGATGACGATGCCCGGGCGCGCGGTGTGGATGTTGATCTTCGCCTTGTTCGCCGCGCGCTCGATCTCGATGTACGAGACGCCCGCGTGGTGCAGCTTCTTCTTGATGAAGCCCTTGAGCTTCAGATCTTCGTGCAGCCACTTGGCGTAGTTCTTCTCCTCGTACCAACGCGACGACCACGTCTTGATGATGCCGAGGCGGAACCCAGTCGGATGTGTCTTCTGACCCATTGCGTGCCTACTTCTCGTCCGTGACGACGATCGTCAGATGCGACGTGCGGTGGTTGATACGGTTGGCGCGACCCATCGAGCGCGGCATCCACCGCTTCGCAATGGTTCCGCCGTCGACGGCGATCGTGTGGATGCGAAGGTTCTCGACCGACGCGTCGCCACCCGACTTGTCCTCGGCGTTAGCCGCGGCGCTCTTGATCGCCTTGGAGATGATACCGGCCGCCTTCTTCGGCATGAGGTCGAGGAGACCGACGGCCTCTTCAACCTTCTTGCCGCGCACGAGGGCCGCGACGACCCGCATCTTGCGGGGCGACATCGAGATGCCACGAACGAGTGAACGTGCCTGCATGACGCTTACTTCTTCCGCTCGCCGGTGTGACCGTGGAACGTCCGGGTGTGGGAGAACTCGCCGAGCTTGTGGCCGACCATCTGCTCGGTGATGAACACCGGGATGAACTTACGGCCGTTGTAGACGGCGAACGTGAGGCCGACCATCTCGGGGATGACCATCGACCGACGCGAGTAGGTGGTGACGACGCGGCGGGCCGGGTTGGCTTCCTTCGCGGCCGTCTGCATCTTCTTCGTCAGGTACTTGTCGACGAAGGGACCCTTTTTGAGTGAACGAGGCATCTGGATATCTCTCTGGTCTTCGTCTTACTTGGTGCGACGGCGGATGATGAACTGCTCGGTCCGCTTGTTGTGACGGGTCTTGAGGCCCTTGGTCTTCACGCCCCACGGGGTGCACGGGTGGCGACCACCCGAGCTGCGACCCTCGCCACCACCCATCGGGTGATCGACCGGGTTCATCGAAACGCCGCGGTTGTGCGGACGGATACCGAGCCAGCGCTTGCGGCCGGCCTTGCCCCACTGGATGTTGCCGTGCTCGGAGTTACCGATCTGGCCAACGGTCGCGCGGCAGTCGATGTGGACGCGGCGCATCTCGCCCGACGGCATGCGGAGCGTGGCCCAGAGGCCTTCCTTCGCCATCAGCGTGACCTTGGTGCCGGCCGAGCGGCCGACCTGCGCACCACGGCCGACCTTGAGCTCGACCGCGTGGACGTCGGTACCAACCGGGATGAAGCGGAGCGGCAGGCAGTTGCCGGGCTTGATGTCGGCGGTGTTCGCCGAGATCACCTCGGCGCCGACCGCGAGCTTCTGCGGCGCGAGGATGTAGGACTTCACGCCGTCGGCGTACTGGATGAGCGCGATGCGCGCGGTGCGGTTCGGGTCGTACTCGATCCCGATGACCTTCGCGGGCACGCCCGTCTTGTTGCGCTTGAAGTCGATCGCGCGGAGGCGCTTCTTGTGACCGGCCGAGCGGAAGCGCGAGGTGATGCGACCGTGGTTGTTACGGCCGACCTTGTTCACCTTGTGCTCGAGAAGGCTCTTCTCGGGCGTGTGCTTCGTGATCTCGGCGAAGTCCTGCGTGGACATGCCACGGCGACCCGGCGAAGTAGGCTTGTAAAAACGAATGGCCATGGCTTAGACGCCCTCGAAGAACTCGATGTTGTCGCCGGGCTTCAGCGTGACGAACGCCTTCTTCCACGACGGACGCTGACCGCTGAAGCGGCCCACGCGCTTCACCTTGCCGCGCACGACGAGCGTGCGGACGTCGGTGACGGTGACCTTGAAGAGATCCTGAACCGCGCGGCGGATCTCGATCTTGTTCGCGTCGCGAGCGACCTCGAACAGGACCTTCTGCGAGTACTCGGCGCCCTCGGCGGCGGCCGCAGCCGCTCCGCCGGTCTCGCGGAGACGCGCGCTCTTCTCGGTGAGGAGCGGACGCTTGATGATGGACTGAGCGCTACGCATCGGACTTACTCCTTGCCCTTCAGCGCCTTCGTCACGAGGTCGGCCGCGTCCTTCGTGAGGACGAGCGTCTCGTGGCGGAGGATGTCGTAGACGTTGATGCCTTCGGGCGCGAGCCACTGCGACTTCGCGAGGTTCTTCGCGCCGCGCACCAGGAGCTCGTTCGACTTGGCGTCGACGATGAGCGTCTTCTTCGACGCGCCGATCGCCGCGAGCGCCGTGGCGACGCTCTTGGTCTTGCCGTCGGTGCCGAACGCGTCGAGGACGACGAGCTTCTGCTCCGAAGCGCGCAGCGAGAGAGCCGCGCGGAGCGCCGCCTTCTTCGTCTTACGCGGCAGCTGGTACTCGTAGCTGCGCGGCTTGGGACCGAACACCGAACCGCCGCCGACCCAGTGCGGAGCCTGACGGCTGCCCTGGCGCGCCTGACCGGTGCCCTTCTGCTTCCAGACCTTCTTCGCCGAGCCACGGACCTCGCCGATGCGCTTGGTCGATGCGGTGCCGGCGCGGCGCTTCGCGAGCTGCCACTTCACGGCCTCCCAGAGGAGGTGCTCGTGGACTTCAGCACCGAAGACGGCGTCGTCGAGGTCGATCGACCCGACGCCCTTGCCGCTGGTGTTCTTGACTTCGATCTTCATGGCTCGCCTTGTTTCCTCAGGTCTTGATCTCGACGTCGACGCCGGCCGAGAGGTCCAGCTTCATCAGAGCGTCGAGCGTCTGCTGCGTCGGCTCGAGGATGTCGAGCAGGCGCTTGTGCGTGCGGATCTCGAACTGCTCGCGCGACTTCTTGTCGGTGTGCGGCGAACGGAGCACGCAGTACTTGTTGATCTTGGTCGGCAGCGGAATCGGACCGGCGATCTTGGCGCCAGTACGCTTCGCGGTCTCCACGATCTCGCCAGCGCTCTGATCGAGCAGCTTGTGATCGTAGGCCTTCAGACGGATGCGGATGCGTGGAGTGGTCATTGGCTTCTCTCGTTACTTCTTGGCAGGAGCGGCCGCGGCGGCCTTCTCGTCCTTCTTCTTCGCGACATCGGCCAGCATCTTGGTCACGACGCCGGCGCCGACGGTCTTGCCGCCTTCGCG
>JABFXX010000077.1 GCA_013368795.1 Kofleriaceae bacterium | reverse complement strand
ACGGCGCTGCGGCTCGTCGCGCAGGCCGAGCTGCTGCTCGGCAACGCGGGCGACGCACGCGACGTGCTCGCGAGCGCCGCTGCGGTCGCCGCCGAGCGCGGCGGCAAGGTCGATCGTCTTGCAATCCTCGCGCTCTCCGGTGCCCAGCCGGTGATGAGCAAGCGCGATCCGCTCGCGTTCGCGGTGCGGTGGTCGACGGGCGGTGTTGTCGAACTGGAGTAGTCATGGCCCATCCGAGAGTGATCGTCATCGGCGGCGGCGTCGCCGGCCTCACTGCTGCGCACGAGCTGATCGAGCGCGGCTTCACCGTCGACGTCTACGACGCGCGGCCCGCGTGGGGCGGCAAGGCGCGCTCGCAGCCCGTCGGCGCATCGGGCACCTCCGGGCGCAAGGACCTGCCCGGCGAGCACGGCTTCCGGTTCTACCCGCGGTTCTACAAGCACGTGATCGACACGATGGCGCGCATCCCGTCGCCGCTCGGCGGCCACGTCGTCGATCGCCTGCGCGCGACGACCGAGAGCGCGATCGCACTCGTCGATCAGACGACCTGGTACCGGTTCTACCGCCGGCGCGTGTTCAAGCCGTTCGACGTGCTCGAGGCGCTCGAGCTGTTCTTCCAGGAGCTCGACTTCGATCAGGGCGACATCGGCCTGTTCGCGGCGAAGATCCTGCAGTTCCTCACGTCGAGCGACGCGCGCCGGCTCGGCGAGTACGAGCAGATGTCGTGGTGGGACTTCCTCGAGGGAGACCTCTACTCGCCGAGGTTCCAGCGCCAGCTGCGCGCGGTGCCGCGCACGATGGTCGCGATGGATCCGAAGCGAGGTTCGGCGCGCACCGTCGGCACGATCTCGATGCAGCTGATCCTCGACTACGCCGATTCCGGCGTGAACAACGACCGCACGATGGGCGGCCCGACGAGCGAGATGTGGATCGATCCGTGGATCGCGCACCTCCAGTCGCTCGGCGTCACGCTGCACCAGGGCGTCGGCGTCGACGCGCTCGCGATGACCGGCAACGCGATCAGCGGCGTGACGCTGACCAGCGGCGCCACGGCGACCGCGGACTACTATGTGCTCGCGGTCCCGCTCGACGTCGTCATCCCGATGATCACGCCGGCCATGGCCGCGGCCGATCCGGTGCTCGCGCAGCTCGCGACGCAGAACGTCGACGACCTCGTGTCGTGGATGGTCGGCATCCAGTACTTCCTCTACGAGGACGTCCCGCTCGTCCGCGGTCACACGTTCTATCCCGACTCGCCGTGGGCGCTGACGACGATCTCGCAGCCGCAGTTCTGGCGCGACCTCGGGCTGTTCCGCCGCACGTACGGTGACGGCGAGGTCGGCGGCCTCATCTCCGTCGATATCAGCGACTGGGACACGCCCGGCACGTACATCCCGAAGACCGCGAAGCAGTGCACGCCGGCGGAGATCGCGAAGGAGGTCTGGGAGCAGCTCAAGGCCGCGCTCAACGGGACGAGGCCCGGCGAGGACGTGCTGCGCGACGAGCTGCTCCATAGCTGGCACCTCGACGACGACCTCGACTACTCGGGCGGCACCCTGCCGCCGAAGAACAACTCGCGCCTGCTCGTCCATCCTCCCGGGTCGTGGGCGCTGCGCCCGGAGGCCGGCACCGCGATCGAGAACCTCGTGCTCGCCTCCGACTACGTGCGCACCTCGACCGATCTCGCGTCGATGGAAGGCGCGAACGAGGCCGCGCGCAAGGCGGTCAACGTGATCCTCCAGCGCTCGGCGTCGACCGCGCGTCGCGCAGACACGTGGCCGCTCCTCGAGTCCGAGCGATTCGACGCGTGGAAGAAGCTCGACGAGCGGCTCTACCAGAGCGGCCGGCCGCACCTGTTCGAGATGATGGGCATCCGCGCGGCGGCCCAGGCGGCCGATCTACTGCGCCGGTTCGCCGCGTTCACGGGCATCTCGAAGCTCGACGATCTCGTCGACGATTTCCGCGCGACGACGATCGTGAAGAGCCTGCTCGTCCGGATCGGCATCCACATCGAGAGCTAAGCCGAGCGCAGCAGCGTGTTCAGGCTGACCTCGAGGCTGTGCGTCAGGCCGAGCAGGCTGTCGACCTGACCCTCGCTCTGCGCGAGCGCCGCGGCGAGCTTCTTGCGCGTGTCGACGAGGATCGCCTCGCGCGCCTGGGCGAGCCAGCGCGACACCGTGCTCGCATGCACGCGGTAGATGCGGCCGAGCTCTTCGACGCCGACGCCGTCCGAGTAGTAGTAGCGAAGCAGCGCGCGATCGCGGCTCGGTCTCGCCGAGACCGCCTCGCGCAACGCGCGCTGGAACACCTCGGCGTGCTGGCGATGCGCGACGTCCTGCTCCGGCGTACGTGCGGCGTGAGGCAGCGCCGCGAGGCCGTCCTCGACGGGAACCTCGCGCCAGCCGGCGCGGCGCTGGCTGATCGCCTCGCGCAGTACCGCGACGCGAAGCCAGCCACCGAGGGGACCGGTTCCCGCGTAGCTCGCGATCCGCGGCGGACTCTGTCCCTGGGCGACGAGCATCTTCTCGCGCAGCTTCTGGAGGATCTCGTCGCCGAAGCTCGCGCTGGGATCGACGGTGCGGAGCGCCGCGCGCAGCTCCGGGACGAGCCGCTTCTCGAAGATCTCGAGCGCGACATCGTCCTTCGCGACACAGCCCGCGGCGAGCAGGAGGTCGCCCGCGTGGAGCGCGTCGAGCGACTGCAGCTCGGCGAGCGGCCGCACCTGCTCGAGATACGACGCGAACGCATCGTCGGAGAGCTCGATGCCGGGATACTCGGCGCGTGCGCGAGCGATCAGCGGTGCGAGCTTGTCGGCCACTGACAGGAAGGATAGCCGACGAACCGTGCACGTTCACGTGCACCTGCACATGCACATGCACCTCAGGGCCGACAGCACCAAACATGCGCGTGGCCATCGAGTGCACCCGGCACGGGACGGGGTCTTGCTGCGCGCGCGGGCCACCGCAGCAAACGCCCCTCGCCATCCGGCGATTCGTGGTCGGACAGACGGAGCTTCCCAGCGCATTGGCCAGCAGATTCAGGTGCAAGTGCAAGTGCAGATGCAGCAGACGGCGTCAGTCGAGCGAGGCCGCCGGGACCTTGACCCGCCACAGGTCAAAATTGCCCGCCTCGTTGCTCGCGAAGTAGACCCAGCCGTCGGCACCCCAGCACGGATCGGTCGACTTGCGCGGACCGTCGGTCAGCTGCGTCGCGCCCGTGCCGTCGGGATGGATCGCGAACAGGTTCCACGTCGTGTCACCGGCGCCATTGGGAAAGCGCTGGTAGCCGGCATTCGACGCGTAGACCAGCCACTTGCCGTCGGGCGACCAGTCGGCGCTGCCCTCGGTCGAGTCGCCCTCGGTGACCTGCGTGAGATCGCCGCCGTCGGTGTCCATCGTGAAGATGTGCCAGACGCCGTTCACCGGGCGCTCGAACACGATGCGCTTGCCGTCGGGCGAGATCTTCGGGTTCGCACCTTCGGTCAGCATCATCAGCTCGCTGCCGTCGGGATGCACGGTGCCGATCGTCAGCACGTCGCGGACGGTCGTCTGGAACGCGATCAGCGAGCCGTCGCGCGACGCACTCAACGACGACAGGCCGGGCGCGTCGTCGGCGCGGACGATCACCGAGACCGCCGAGCCGGGCTGCGCCTTTGCCGCGCGCACGAGCTGCCACGTCCCCATCGCGTTCGACACGTAGATGAACTTGCCGCCGGGCAGCCACGCCGGGCTGTGCGCGGCACCGCGCCGCGAGTACGGCGTGCGGCCGCGGCCGTCGGGGCGAAGGCCGACGATCATCTGATCGATCGTCGCGCCGGTTGCCACACCGTCGACGACCTCGTCGCGCCACGACACCGCGAGCAGCTTCTTGCCGTCGGCATCGAGCATCGGCCGGATCTCCTGCGCCTCGTCGGTGGTGAGTCGCGCGAGCGACTTCGCCGCGCCGATCGCGGTGAGGTTCTCGGGCGCGCGCACGGTGTTGGCGGCCTGCCCTTGCTGCGGCGCCGAGGTCGACGTGCCGCCGTACGATGCGCCGTTCCAGACGCCATTGCCCATCGGTACGCAGCCGGCGAGCGAGACGATCGCGATCACGAGCTTGGTGTTCATGACGATCCTCCTCACGAGTCCTGCATGCAGATCTTCTGGGGAGCATTCGCGGCGCGCTGGCATTCCCAGTGCGTCGGGCACTCGGTCCACGAGCTGCACATCTGCGTGCAATAGCCGAGCTCGCCCGAGCCGACGAAGCAGGTCTTCGACGAGCACTCGCTGTTGTTGCGGCACGTTGCACCGAAGTCCTCGGCGCGGTCCTTCTTCTTCGACTTCTTCGCCGAGGCCGGCTGAAACTCGGGCGGCGGCTCGTCGGAGTCGAGCGGTTGTCCGTTGATCTCTTCGGTGTGCGAGCTCGAGGAGGTCGTCGTCTCGCGGGCGGTCGGAGGAGGTGCGCCCCTCATCATCGCGGGGAGCGTGCACGCCCCGAGCACCATCGTCATGAACAGGCCAAGAGTCTTCATCTGCCGTCAGTCCTTTCGCCCCTCGTCGGGGGCGCCCACTGACGCGAGTGCCCGCACGCTTT
>JABFXX010000363.1 GCA_013368795.1 Kofleriaceae bacterium | reverse complement strand
GGGCTCGGGCTCGGGCTCGGGCTCGGGCTCGGGCTCGGGCTCGGGCTCGGGGGGCTCGGGCTCGGGCTCGGGCTCGGATTACTCGTGCTCGTACTCGTGCTCGTGCTCGAATCGGTGCAGGTGCAGGTGCACGTGCACGTGCACATGCAGGTGCGGGGGCACGATGATCGGCGTCGTGATCCTCGCGGCCGGTGCGGGCACGCGGCTGGGCGGCGTCGCGAAGGCGCTGCTTCCCGCGCGTGACGGCGCGACGTTTCTCTCCTCGATTCTCGAAACGGCGCGAACGATCGGGCTCGGCGAGGCGATCGTCGTCGTCGGACCTCCGTTTGGTGATGCGGTTCGCGCGGCGGCCGAGGCGCTTGGTGCGCGCGTGGTCGTCAATGAACATCCCGAGCGAGGAATGGCGAGCTCGGTCGCGATCGGCTTTGGCGCTCTCACGTGCGATGCCGCGTGGCTGTGGCCGGTCGATCATCCTCACGTCGATGCATCGACGCTGCGAAGCCTTCTCGCAGCCATCGACGGTCACGACGCCGCGCGGCCCGTGTTCGAGGGCAGGGGAGGCCACCCGCCGCTCGTCGCGCGCTCGCTGTTCGCCGCGCTCGCCGCCTGCACCGATGCGCCCGGTGGTGCACGCAGCGTGCTCGCGAGGCATGATGTCATCGACGTGGCTGTAACCGACCCCGGCGTGGTGCGAGACATCGACACGCCCTCCGATCTGGAGGCGCGGTGAAGCGATCCGTCATCGCCGCATGCGCGCTCGCGCTCGCCGCGTGTCCGAGCTCGCAGAAGAAGCCGACGACGGTGATCGAGCAGCCGAGCGGTGCGCTCGATTCCGAGCTCAGCCGACGCGAGCGGCTTGTCGCGGAGCTGCAGGACGAGATCCTGTCGTCGTACGAGCGCGACGAGCTGCCCGAGGTCGACACGAACCTCATCTCGCCCGAGGTCGGCCCGGCGCGCATCGGCGTCGGCCCCGGCGACGTCTACTACGGCCAGGACGTGCGGCGCCTCGCGTCGAGCCGGTGGCCGCTGCAGATCGTGCCGGGCACGCCGACGACGGTGCGCAGCAAGCGTCTCCGCATCTACCTCGCCCAGGACAAGCAGGTGTCGGCGGCGTGGGTCTCCGACGAGCTGTCGTGGCGGATCACGATGTGCAACCGCACCGCCGTGATCCCGCTGCGCATGACCGCGCTGTACGCGCACGACGGCGATCGCTGGGTGCAGGTGTTCGAGCACCTGTCGTTCGCGCGCATGCCGTCGCCGACCGCCGATGGTCAGCTGCGCGGCAAGGAGATCACGGAGGCCGTCGTCGATCGCGGGCTGTCCGACGAGCTGAGCCGCCTCATCAACGGTCTGTTCTCGGCGCTGAGCACGCGCGTCGAGCTGACGATCTCCGGCGGGTCGCCAACCGGCGATCCGACCCAGCCGGCGCCGACGTATCTGATCGGTGTCGACGCCGATAGCGAGTGGTACGGCGACCGGCCGATCGAAACGATCCGGCGCTGGCTCGTCGGCGCCAAGGTCACGCTCGATCGGCCGCGCATCGCGACGATCGGCCTACCGAACAAGGCGACGATCGCGTACTGGGTCGGCAACCTCGTCGCCGATCTCGACGAGCATCCAGGGACGCCGGCGAGCAAGGTGCTGCTGCGCGGCACGTTCGTGTTCGAGAAGCGCGCGGTGCCTGACCCCGATGGCGACGGCAAGGTCGACAAGTGGTTCATCGTCCAGGGCCACGTCTCGCAGCCGACCGACGACATCGATCTCGCGCAGATCGTCTATGGCACGGCGCTCATCTCGGAGAAGCCGCTGCAGATCACGTGCGACGACGGACGGAAGAGCGCTGCTACTCCTGCGGCTGCGCCGTCGCAGAGTCCGGCGCAGGCAGCTGATAGCCGGTGACGTGAGGGTCGGCGAGGTACGTGTCCGTCACGCGCCTGCGCTTGAACCACGGCAACATGCGGAACGGCAGCGCGACGAGCGAGCCGAGACCACCGACGAGCTTGCCGCCGTACGCCTCGGCGACGAGCGCCGCGCGCTTCGCGCCCGAGATTTCGGTGAGCGGGCGATCGAGAACGCCGATGCGGCGCAGGCGAATCTCCGCGCAGTGATTCGCATGCGCGAGGAACGCGGGCAGGTGCCGGAGCACGACGTGATCGGCGGGCAGCTTCTTCTCCATGTAGCCGGCGAGCTTCCGCACGCCCCACATCGACACGAGTGAGAGGCCGAGCAGGCGACGGCGGAGCCACGGCTTGCCTTCGATCGCCTTCTTCGTCTGCTCCTCACCGAACTCGACGTGGCGCTCCTCCTGCTTCACCGCGCGCCGCAGGATGTCGACGGTCGGCTTGTGATCGAGTGTGTCGATCACCGCGTAGAACGCCTGCAGGACGAAGCCCTCGCCCTGGGCCATCTCGAGCGCGACGTGCTCGGCCCACGAGCCGCCCATCATGCCGGTCGACAGAAACCGCACCGCGGGATGCGCGGGCTTGGGCTGGCAGCCCAGCATCGTCATGATGCGGAGGAAGTTGTCGACGTGCTGCATCTCCTCGAGCGACTGGCGCGCGAGGAACTTCGCGGCCTCGAGATCGGGCGCGTCGTACAGCCAGTGGCCGACCTGGATGCCAGTTACCTCGCCATAGAGGAACTGGTTGAACATCCACTCGAGCAGCTCGCGATCGCGAACTGGATCGAGCTTGGCCCCACCGAAATCGAAGGTCATTTCCTCGCGCGTCAGGAGCATCGAGCCACCTGACGCCGAGGATAGCACCGGGACTTTCGCCCCGATCCTAGGTTTTAACCCTAGGACCGAGCTCGCCCTCAGTCGTCGGAGTCGTCGCGGCCCGCGTCCTCGGTGGCGCCGCCACCGGACTCGATCGCGGGGCGCGAGCGACGGAACTTCGGACGTCCGGGCGGACGTGCCGCATGGAAGTGCGGACCGTGAACCGTGCAGCCAGGAAACTTCTCGGAGATCGAGCGTGCTTCCTTCATCGCCGCAGCGCCGGTCTTGTCGTCCTCGACTTGGACGGGCGAACCGACGTCTGCGGGATGGAACGAGATCGTCGACTTGCCCGTGCTCTCGTCAACCGAGACGAACACGCGCTCCGGGCGACCTCGCAGGCGGGTGTTCACCAGCGACCACCCCGGTCGCCGCCACGGCCGCCACGACCACCACGGCCACCGCCACGGTCATCACCGTAGCCGCCGCCGCCGCCGTAGCCGCCGCCACCGCCGCCGAAGCCGCCACGGCCACCACCGCCGCCGCCACCACCGCCACCACTGCGACCGCCGCGCTCCTGCGCGACGTCGACGCGCAGCGCACGGCCTTCGAAGTCCTGGCCATTCAGATCAGCAAGTGCCTTCTCCGCACCCTCCTGCGTCGCCATCTCGACGAAGCAGAAACCACGCGAACGACCCGTCATCCGATCGAGCATCAGCGCGACCTCGCGGACTTCGCCACAGGTGGCGAACTTCTGCGAGATGAGATCCTCGGTGGCGTGAAACGGGAGGTTACCGACGTACAGACGATTCGACATTTCGAACATTTCTCTCTGGCGGCTTCGAAAGAAGACAGACGCCATCCAGCCGCTACGGAGGGCGAAGTCGTGATCGCCCTCTACGAGAACGCGAGGGCGGTATAGCACCCGCTAGCTAGCGAAACAACCGCGCGGCCGTGTCGCGGGCCGAGGCCCGAATTCTCGCAATATCGAGGGTAAGCAGCGATTTATCGCGAACGACGACGCTGCCGTCGACGGCAACATGACGCACGTCGCAGGACTTCGCGGCGTATGCGATTTGCGACCACGGGCTCGATGCCGGGAGTGTGTGGAGCGGCGTCACGTCGACGGCGATGAGGTCGCCTCGCTTGCCGAGCTCGAGCGAACCGATCTGCGTGCCGAGGCCGAGCGCGTGCGCGCCGCCGAGCGTCGCGAGCTTCACCGCCTCCGGAGCAGGCAGCGTGCGCGGGCCGCTGCGAGGCTTGTGCAAGAGCGCGACGAAGCGCAGCTCGGTGAAGCCGTCGAGGTTGTTGTTGCACGGCGCGCCGTCGGCGCCGAGCCCGACGTTGACGCCGGCCGCGATCAGCTCGGGCAGCGCGCAGATGCCCGACGCGAGCTTGAGGTTCGACGACGGACACGTGCAGACGTGCGCGCCGCGCGACGCGAGGAGCGCGCGCTCGTCATCGGAGAGATGGATCGCGTGCGCGATGCACGTGTGCGGACCGAGCAGGCCGAGCTCGTCGAGGACATGGATGTTGTCCTTGCCGAATCGGTCGCGGACGAGTGCGACCTCGCCCTTGTTCTCGCTCGCGTGGGTGTGGATGCCGACGCCGCGCGCCTTCGCCTGCACGCCGACCTCGCGAAGCAGCTCGTCGGTGCACGACAGCACGAAGCGCGGCGCGTACGCGTAGCGCAGGCGTTCGTTTGCCGTGCCGTGCCAGCGCTTGATGAGGCGTGCCGACTCGTCGAGCGAGTGCTGCGTCGACTCGCGCAGTCCCGTCGGAATCTGCGGATCGACCGCGTCCATCATCGCCTTGCCGATCGTGGCGCGAATGCCCGAGCGCTCGGCCGCGGCGAACACCTGGTCGGTGTGGTGCACCGTGCCCATGTCGAGGATCGCGGTCGTGCCGCCGAGCAAGAGCTCTGCGCACGCGAGCTCGGCCGACGCGGTCATCGCTGCCTCGTCGAGGGACGCCTCGTACGGCCAGATCACGTTGCGCAGCCAGTCGAGTAGCTCGAGATCGTCGGCGCGGCCGCGCGCGAGCGTCTGACACGTGTGAACGTGCGCCTGGACGAGGCCGGGCATGATCACGCAGCCGGCACAGTCGAGGATCTGGTAGTCGCTCGTCTGGGGCGTGTACGTGCCGCCGACGTGGACGATCACGCCGTCCTTCGTCGCGACGTCTCCCGCGAGCACGCGGTGGCCGGGGTCGATCGTGAGGATCGTCCCGTTGCGAAAAATCACCTCGCTCAAGCGGGCAGCTCTTTGCCGGAGAAACCGTCGGGGATGAGCTGCGAGAGCGACCACGAGCGCGACTCGCCCTGCGGGTTGATCGCGGTGATCACGACCTTCGCCGGCTCGCTCGCGAACTCGAGCAGGACCTGACGACAGCCGCCGCACGGTGCAGACGGCGGCGATGCATCGGTGCACACGACGACGGCCTCGAGGTCGCGCGCTCCCGCGTTGACGCCCGCTGCGATCGCGTTGCGCTCGGCACACACGCAGAGCGGGTACGACGCGCTCTCGACATTGACGCCATCGAACAGCTCGCCGTTCATCTGCACGGCACAGCCGACGCGGAACTTCGAGTACGGAGCGTACGCCCGCAGCTGCGCGCCGGTCGCGCGATCGATGAGCGCCTGAAGACTCATGCAAGCTCTCCTCGTGCGAGGAGACCGGCGAGGATCGCGTCGAGGAGGCGCTCGAACGTCGCGCGCACGCGAGTCGCGGTCTCGGTGACCTCGGCGTGCGACAGCTCGTGTCCGCTGATGCCCGCCGCCTGATTGGTGATGCACGAGATGCCGATCGTGCGCGCACCCATGTGGCGCGCGACGACGACCTCGGGGACCGTCGACATGCCGGTCGCGTCGGCGCCGAGCCGCTGCAGCATCTGCACCTCGGCGGGCGTCTCGTACGTCGGCCCGGGCATCGCGACGTAGACGCCCTCCTCGAGATGGATGTTCTCGGCGGCGGCGACGTCCTTCACGAGCTTGCGCAGCTCGGGCGCGTACGCCTTCGTCATGTCGGGGAAGCGCGGGCCGAGCCGCTCGTCGTTGGGACCGCGCAGCGCGTGGTCGCGGAGCATGTCGATGTGATCGCGGATCAGCATCAGCGTGCCGGGCGACCACTGCGGGTTGAGGCCACCCGCGGCGTTCGTGACGATGATGACCTTCGCGCCGAGCGTGATCAGCACGCGCGCGGGGAACGACACCGTCTGCGCGCTGTGGCCCTCGTACATGTGCACGCGGCCCTGCATCGCGACGCAGCGTACGCCGTGGCGCTCGCCGAGCACGAGCTTGCCGGCGTGACCGACGACGTGCGAGCGCGGGAAGCCCGGGATGTCGCCGTAGTCGATCGTGTCGGCGCCCGACAGCTTGTCGGCGTAGGCGCCGAGGCCGGAGCCGAGGATCAGTCCGACTTGCGGGACGATCTTCGTCTTGCCGCGGACTGCAGAAGCCGCCGCCTGGATCCGGTCGAACAGATCGTCGGGCGCGGCGCTCACCGGATCACCTCGAGGATTCGAGACGAGCGGACGGACGGGGCAGGGTGGTCGGCTGGCTGGATCACGAAGGCGTTCTCGATCATCGCACGTGCCTCGGCGAGCCTGCCATCTTCCGGTGAGAGGCTGTGATGGAGCATGACGCTCGGTGGCGCTCCCGCTTCGATCACCTCGCCGAGGTACGCATCGATCACGAGGCCGGCCGATGGATCGATCGCGTCCTCCTTCGTGCGGCGACCCGCACCGAGGACGAGCGCGGCGATGCCGAGCGCCTCGGAGTCGATCGCGACGATGCGGCCGGGCTTCAGCGTGAGCTCGTCGCGATGCTTCGGCTTCGGGAGCACGCTCCCGGGCGAGTCGCACACGCGAGGATCGCCGCCCTGCGCCTCGACGACCTTGCGGAACACCTCGAGCGCGCTCCCGTCGGCGAGCGCCTTGTCGATCCGCTTGCGTCCCTCGTCGGGATCCTTCGCGATGCCGCCGAGCACGAGCATCTCGGCACCGAGCACGCTCGTCAGCTCGCGCGTGTCGACGGGACCGCCGCCGCGCAGCACCTCGATCGACTCGCGGATCTCGAGGCTGTTGCCGATCGTGCGGCCGATCGGCGCCTCCATGTCGGTGAGCACGCACGTGATGCGCTTGCCCGCGCGCTGGCCGATCGCACGCATCAGCGCGCACAGCGCCCGCGCGTTCTCGATCGTCTTCATGAACGCGCCCTTGCCGACCTTGCAGTCGATCACGAGCCCGTCGATGCCCTCCGCGAGCTTCTTGCTCATGATCGACGACGCGATCAGAGGCAGCGACTCGACGGTGCCGGTGACATCGCGCAGCGCGTACAGCCGCTTGTCGGCCGGCGCGATCCGCTCGGTCTGGCCGATCAGACACACGCCGAGCTTGTCGACGAGCTCGGCGAACTTCTCGACGGGCAGGTCGACGCGGAAGCCGGGGATCGACTCGAGCTTGTCGAGCGTGCCGCCGGTGTGGCCGAGGCCGCGGCCGGAGACCATCGGCACCGCGACGCCGCACGCCGCGACCGCGGGCGCGAGCGGGATCGAGATCTTGTCGCCGACGCCGCCGGTCGAGTGCTTGTCGACCTTCGCCCGCGCGATGTGCGAGAGGTCGATGACGTCACCCGAGCGCGTCATCGCGTCGGCCCACGTCGCGAGCTCGCGATCGTCGAGGCCGCGGAAGAAGATCGCCATCAGCATCGCGGCGATCTGGTAGTCGGGGATGACGTCGAGCGTGACGCCGGCGACGAACTCGCGCAGCTCTGCATCGTCGAGCGTGCCGCCGTCGCGCTTCTTGCGGATCAGCTGGACCGGTAGCATCAGTAGCCCTTCGACTTGCCGTCGGTCTTGCCCGTTACGATCGCGACCGACGCGCTCGCGCCGATGCGGTTCGCGCCGGCCTGCGCCATCTTCACCGCGTCCTCGGCGGTGCGCACGCCGCCCGACGCCTTGACGCCGAGCTCGCTGCCGACGATCGAGCGCATGAGCTGGATATCCTCGACGGTCGCGCCGCCCTTGCCAAAGCCCGTCGACGTCTTCACGAACGCCGCGCCGGCGAGCTTGGACAGCGACGTCGCGATGATCTTCTCCTCGTGCGTCAGCGCGCTGGTCTCGAGGATGACCTTGACGCCCGCAGGTGCGGCCGCCTTGACGACCTTGCAGATGTCCTCGAACACGGTCTCGTAATCGCGCGACTTGAGCGCGCCGATGTTGATGACCATGTCGATTTCCTTCGCGCCCTGGCGGACCGCCTCGCGCGCCTCGTAGGCCTTCGCGCCGGGCAGCATCGCGCCCAGCGGGAAGCCGACGACCGCGCACACCATCACGTCGGTGCCCGCGAGCAGCGACTTGCACAGCGGGACCCACGTCGTGTTCACGCATACCGACGCGAACCGGTGCTTGCGCGCCTCCTCGCACAGCTTCACGACCTCGTCGCGCGTCGCCTCGGGCTTCAGCAGCGTGTGATCGATCAGCTTGCCGAGATCCGCGGGGACCTCGCCGACGCCGGCCGGCGCGCCGACCCGCATCGCGCCCGCGCCCTCGAGCGCGCGCACCGACCACGGCCGGCGCACGACGCACGATCCGCACTCGGCGCAGTCCTCGCCCGGAGCCGTGTCGTCGTTGCACTCGCCGCGGTCGCGCGGCAGCACGTTCAGCCTGGCCGCGGGCGACCCTTTGAGGCGCTCCTGGACCCGCTGCGTGATGAGCTCGACGAGGCGATCGACGTCTGACATCGGAGGGCGACTATAGCCCTAGATGTCCTTGGCCATCCGGAACGTGACGTCTTTGTAGTCCTTGTCGGCCCGGGTCTCGGTCTTGTCCTTCTGACGGACCGTGCGCTTGCCCTCGGGCGACTCGACCCACTCGAGGAGCGCCGGCGAATCGGAGAAGCCGGGGGTGTCGCGCGCGGCGTCCCACTCGTCGGAGCGGAGCAGGCGGCCGCCCTTCGTGCGCGCGTACGACCGCGCCTCGTCGTACTTCAGCATCACGACCGGCTCCTCGATGCCGCCGGGCTGCTTGTGATCGGCGAACACCGCGCGGAACTCGGCGAGCGAGACCGGCTTCTGATCGACGTAGAACCACGGCGTGCCGTCGGCCTTCTTCACGAGCAGCATGCCGGCAGGGACGGCCGGTGCCGCCGCCGAACCGCTCCCGGCCGACGCGCTCCCCGCGCTGCCGATCGCGCTGCCGGCCTGCGCCGAGCCGTTGCTCGCAGGCGGCGGCGTCGTCGAGCTCCCCTTCTGCAGGAACACGACAAGCCCGGCGACGAACAGGCCGATGCAGGCGAGCGAGAACATGACGAGCCACCCCGGCAGCCCGGCGCGGGCGCGCGGAACGTCGTCGATCGTCGCGCCGCTGAGTGACGCGCTCGGTCCCGACGGCGTGAAGTTCGGCCGGCTGCGCTCGCGCGACGTCGCGATCAGCTCGGGGACGCTGCCCGGATCCAGGCGCGCGAGCAGGCCGGTCAGGCGCTGGATCAGCTCCTGATACGACGGCCGCTCCGGCGCCTTCTTCGCCATCATCTGGCGTGCGATCTCGGACAGCTCGCGATCGGCGCCCGGGTTCGTCGACGCGGCCTCGGGCGGCGGGTTGCGCAGGTGGCGCGCGACGACCTTCAGGTACTTGTCCTCGGCGGGCTTGCCGGTGCGGAACGGCGGGATGCCGGTCAAGAGGAAGTACAGCGTGCCGCCGAGCGCGTAGATGTCGACGCGCTCGTCGATCGTCTCGCCGCGCGCCTGCTCGGGGGCGATGTAGTCGGGCGTGCCGACGACGACGCCCATCGCGGTGAGCGCCGGCTCGCTGCCCGGATCGACGGGCTTCGCGAGGCCGAAGTCGGTGACCTTGACCTCGCCGCTCGACAGGCGGACGAGGTTCGACGGCTTCACGTCGCGATGGATGAGGCCCGCCTTCGCCGCGGCGGCGAGCCCCTGCGCGGCGTCGAGGACCGCGTGCGCGGCATCGGCCGACGACAGCGGGCCCTGCTTCTCGACGACGGAGCCGAGGTCGGTGCCGTCGAGCAGCTCCATGGCGATGTAGGGGCGCTCGTCGAAGCTGCCGGTCGCGAACACCTGCACGACGTTCGGATGGCTGATCGCGGCGACCGCGCGACCTTCGCGCACGAACCGCTGGCGCAGCTCGGGGCTGTCGCGATGCTTCTCGGAGAGGATCTTGATCGCGACGCGCCGGTTCAGGCCGGTGTCGACGCCGCGATACACCTCGCCCATCGAGCCGGCCCCCAGCTGGCCCTCGACCCGGTATGCACCCAGGACAGTCCCCGGCGTAGGGTTCGGCACGGGGCCATTTTACGAGACTCTGCTACCGGTTGTCGCGTCGGCCAGGGACGGTTCTGATAGCGTCGCCCCCGATGCTCTGGCTCGTGTTCTTCGCGCTCGGTGTGGTGGTGGCATGGCAGCTCGTGGTGGCGGGCAGCGCCAAGAAGCTCGAGTGCCCGGCCTGCGATCTCTACATTGTCGGCGCGCTGCCGAAGACCGGGGACTCGGTCGTGTGCAGCAACTGCCGCGAGTTCGCGCTCTACGACGGCAAGAAGCTCGTGAAACCGGCTCCCGAGCACGTCGCGACCTCGCCGGTGTACTGCGCCGAGCTCCCGATCGAGGGGCTGCGCTGGCCGGCCTCGTGCTGCGCGTGCAGCGAGCCCGCGACGCGCCCGGTTCGCATCCAGCTCCGGTACGAGCAGGACGCATCACTTGGCAGCGACATGGCGACGCGCTTCGCGACGCTCGGCATGTTCAAGCTCGTCGACCAGCACACGATCTCGCTCGATGTCCCGCACTGCGCGCAGCACGGCGACGGCGCCGCGCTCGTCATGCCCTACGAGAAAGAGCAGCCGAACTTCGGCATCGCGTTTCGCTCGTACCCGTACTTCAAGGAGTTCGTGCAGCTCAATCGCTCGACGCCGCGCAAGGCGACCATGTTCGGCGGCCAGCGCGAGGTCGTCTAGTCGTCGGCGTCGTCCGGCATCGCGGGTGGCGCCTTCTTGGGCGTCGCGAACGTCAGCGTGAGCGTCTGCATCCGCTGGAACGCCTGCCGCGCGATCACCGCGCCGTCGAGCTGCTTCTCGATGCAGCCGCGCAGGCCCTTTGGCGCGTCGGGCTCGAGCAGGAGCTTCAGCGACTTGATGTGGCTCGTGCCGTCGAGATCGACGCGGACGATCGCGAGCTCGCTCTTGCCCGCGGACTCGCGACACGCGCTCGTGATCGCGCGCTCGAGATTGGTCAGCGCCTTGCGCTGCGCCATGTAGCTCTCGCGGTAGCTGCGATACTTCGCGTCCTGGTCGGGATCCTCGACACGTGCCGGCAACACGTCGATGCCGGCGATGCGGTTCCAGACCTCGCGGCTCTTCAGCCGCTTCTGCTTCACGTCGCGTGACTCGTCGCCGCCTTCGTCGAAGCGCTCGACGTTCGCGCGGAGCTGGCGCTCGAGCTGGGAGCCGGTCGACATCGCGAGCGCCTCGCGGCCGAGCTGCAGTGCCTCGCGGGACTCGTGCTTCATGTGGTGGCACTCGGCGAGCGTGTCGAGATGCTTGGCATCGCGCCGCTTCTCGACGAGCTTCTTGGCCGCGGCGAGTGCCTCGTCGACCTCGCCGGCGGCGAGCGCGACGTAGACGAGATCGTTGAGGCGTTCGGCCTCGGTCTGCGCCGCGAGGACGTCGTGGACGAGCTTCCTGCGCTCGCCGGCCGATATCGGCGAATCGATCGTCGCGACGACCAGATCCTCGTCGGTGGCCGTCGCCAGGTTCGCGCGGATCGCCGCGACTCGTTCGGCGAGGAGCTCGCTCTTCCAGCGGTCGATGCGCCGCAGGCGGGCGGCGGCATTCTTCGCCTCCGCCACGAGGCCGGCGGGCGCGCCGCGCAGCGCTGTGACCTTGTCGAACTGTGCGAGCGCGTCGGTGGTCCGCTCGCGACGGATGTACCAGCGCGCCAGCAAAAGCCGTGCGTTCGCGTCGCTCGGTTTCGCCCGGACGCGCTCGATGAGCGCGGTCTCTCCGACGGTGACCTCGCGCGCCTTCGCGAGCAGCACGAGGAACTTCTCGACGTTCGGTGCGCCGGACTCGCGGTGTCGCTCGACGCCGTCCTTGTCGACGACCACGAACGTCGGGAACGCCTCGATGTGGAACTTCGCCGTGATGGCATCGCCCGGCGGCGTGTCCGCGTCGTAGCTCACGAACACGACATCGTTCAGCGCGCGCTGCACCGACGCGTCCGGTAGCGTCTTCGCCGCGAACATCTTGCACGGGCCGCACCACTCGGCGCCGAACTCGAGCACGAGCGGCAGGTCGAGGTCGCGTGCGTGCTTCAGCGCCTCGTCGTACGCCAGCGGTGGCGCGCGCTTCTCGCCCTCTGCCGCGCTCGTCGCCACCTGGCTCACCACCATCAGCAATGCCGCTGCTGCACGTACGCCCATTGTTCGACGGTAAACCAGCCGGCGCGTCAGGGCGAGGCCAAGATCTCGGACAGCGGCTGGCGCACGAGTCGCTTCGCGCGCAGCGTACGCAAGAGCATCGGCAGGGCGACGCCGTCGGTCACGAGTGGCATGTGTCCGATCTTGGACTTGATGTAGACAATCCGCGCGCGCTGCAGATTGCGCGGCATGCCCTCGTCGAGCGACGGAAAATCGTCGAGCACGACAGTATCCGGGAGCTGCGCATGTAGGGCATCCGTCCACTGGCGCGTGTCATCACCGACGTCGATGAGGCGGCGCTTCTCGTCGCCGAGGATCCAGGCCTTGTACTGCTCGATCTCGCCGTACGCGGCGTCGACGAGCACGATCGTGTCGATCCGCGGCTCGTCGAGCCAGCCGAGCAACGTGCGCCATGCGCCGGAGTGACCGATCGCGACGACGCGCCGCTTCGGCCACGGCCTTCCGATGCCCTTCTCGACCGCGGCGAGCAGATCCGCGAGCGAGTCCCACGACACCCGCTCGGCGCCCGACGCCGGCGCCTCGCAGGCGATGAACATCGCGTTGATCGCCGACGCTGCGAACTGGGTCGCGAGCTTGTAGTTCGTCCACGCGCCATCGACGTGCGTGTAGAACCCGTGCACGTAGACGATCGTCTCCGCCCGTCGCTCGTCGTAGCCCTTCGGGATCCATACGTGGACCGGGCCATGCGCGGTCGTGATCCGCCAGTGCGTGCCGCCGTCGACGAGCTCCTGCAGCGTCGGCGGTGGTGCCGGCGGTGCGGGCTCGGCCGTCGTGCCCTCGACCGACATCGACGGTCGCTCGCGCGACGTCTTCGCTCGGACCTTGGGCGCGTGCACGTCGCCCTCGTCGCTCGTGCACGCGGCGAGGGCAAAAATGACGATCAGTGCGAGGCGCACGCGACCATCCTAAGCCGTCGCGGCGCCTGCGGGAGCTTACTGAGCTTCGATCACGCCGCACGCGACGCGGTCGCCCGCGTTGCCGGCCGGCTGCGACTTCAGGTCGTCCTTCTTGGCGTGAACGATGAAGCCCTTACCGACGATCGACGTCTCGCCCTCGCCGAGCGTGATGCCCTTCATCGTGAAGGTCTTCGTCGCCTTGCCGTCCTTGCCGGCGGTCAGGTTGCCGAAGTCACCCTCGTGGTGCTCGGCCGCCTCGGGCCCGCCGTGCTTGTGCTGGCTCGGGTTGAAGTGAGCGCCGGCGCTCGACGCATCCGGCGCCGAGCAATCGCCCTTCTCGTGGACGTGGTAGCCGTGATCGCCGGGCGTCAGGCCCTCGACGTTCGCGACGACTTCCACGCCGTCGGGCACCTCGGTGAACTCGATCGTGCCGGTCACCTTCGACTTCGTCTTCTTCGTCGGCTCGAGCTTCGCGACCGCCTTCTTCGGCGCGGGCGGCGGCGCGGGCTCGGCCGGCTTTGCTTCCTCGGTCGGGGGCGCGGGCTCGGCCGGGGCCGAGGGGCCCGTCGGCGCCTGGGTCGTGGTCGGCAGCGCCGGCTCCGGAGGCGTCGTCGGACCCGACGAGCTCTTGCCACCACACGCGGCTGCAGCCGCACTCATCGCGAGAACGAACAGGATGCGCTTCATGCGCGGAGCATGCCCTAGAGCAGGCAGGCGAGCACGATCACGAGGACGTAAAACCAGCCGATGTGGCCCGCGATAAATGAGATGCCAGTGAAGAGGTTGCTCACGAGGTCAAACAGCGGCACGGCGAGCATCGTGACGACTCCCGCGAGCACGAGACGCAGACGCTTCTGACCGAGGTGCTCGACCTTGTACGCGTCGATGATCGGCGCGGTCATCGCGAACCCGCCGAGCACGTATGGGATGCAGGCGAGCGCGAGGTGCGTGCCCGGTGCGCGCAACAGGTTCGCGAGCACCATGCCGAAGATCGACGCGCCCGCACTCGTGAGCAGGATCGGGCTGCGCCAGAACCGTACGCCGTCGGCGTCGATGCCGTCGGGTTCGTCGTCGCGAGCGCGAGGCTCGCCGGCGCCGGTGGGGCGCTCGCGTCTCGTCGACGGCTCGTCACTCTTGCGCCGAGGTGCCGACGGCGTCAGGAACGCTGCACCGAGCTGGCGATAGAGCAGGAGCGCGAGCAGGATGCCGAGGATCGCGCCGAGACCGCGCGCGCCGATCTTCGCGGTGAAGGTCGACCAGAAGCCGGGGCCTTCGACGTGGATCACCTCGACCCATGCCTTCGCGACCTGGCCGTCGACGGACAGCGCGAACGTACCGGTCCAGTCGTACGGAATCTGTCCGCGCGCCGTACCGACCGGGTCGTTGTTGACGAGGTCGGCGTCGTCGACGCGCAGCTCGATCGCGACGGGACCGACGAACCGATGATCGGCGACGGCGCAGTCGGCCTTCAGCGTGTCCTTCTTCGTCGGGCACGTCGCGATCGTCTTGCCGTCGAGCCTGACCTCGATCGCTGGATCGGGCTCCTCGCCAAGGCCGCGATCCCACTTGTCGCCGCTTGCCTTGGTCGGCGCGACCTCGATGCCGACGCTGTGAATCGCGGTGTCGGCGTGCGCCACGCCCGCGAGGAGAACAACAACCACCCCCACCAACCCGCGCGCGAGCATGCTACTCGCGATTTCCCGTGTCGGGCCGCTGGGTCATGTTCTCGAAGCGCGTGTAGCGGCCTTCGAAGTGCGTATCGATCGTGCCCGTCGCACCGTGACGGTTCTTGCCGATGATCACCTCGGCGATGTTCGGGTGCTCGGTTTCCTTGTTGTAGACGACGTCGCGATAGATGAAGAGGATCACGTCGGCGTCCTGCTCGATCGCGCCCGACTCGCGAAGGTCGCTGAGCTGCGGCCGCTTGTCGGTGCGGTTTTCGAGAGAGCGGTTGAGCTGCGAGAGCGCGAGCACCGGGCACTCGATCTCCTTCGCGAGCGACTTGAGGCCGCGCGAGATCTCGCTGATCTCCTGCTCGCGCGAGGCCTTCGCCGCCTGCGGAGAGCCGCGCATGAGCTGGAGGTAGTCGACGAGGATGAGGCCCGTCTTCTTGCCCTGGAACAGCTCCTTGTTGGAGCGGAAGCGGCGGGCGCGCGCGCGGACCTCGCGGATCGAGAGGGCAGGGGTGTCGTCGATGAGAATCGGCGCCTTCGACAGCGTCGCGGCCGCATACGTCAGGTTCGTCATGTCCTGGCGCTGCAGCTGACCGCGGCGAAGCGACGACGAGTCGACGCGCGCCTCGGAGCACAGCATACGTTCGGCGAGCTGGGTCGACGACATCTCGAGCGAGAACACGAGGCACGGCCAGGCACCCGTCGTCGCGGCGTTCTGCGCGAGCGACAGCGCGAACGACGTCTTGCCCATCGCGGGACGCGCCGCGAGGATGATGAGCTCGGTGGGCTGCAGACCGGCGGTGCGCGCGTCGAGGTCGGCGAAGCCGGTCGGCACGCCGGTGATGCCACCGTCGGACTTGAAGCGCTCGTCGAGCGAGCTGAAGACCTTCTTGACGAGCGACTTGACCGCCTCGGGGCCGCTCTTGTCTTTGCGCTGCGTGACCTCGAAGATCTTCGACTCGGCGTCGTCGAGGTAGTCGCGGATCTCGAGGTCTTCCTCGTAGCCCTTCTCGCTGATCTCGCTCGCCGCGAGGATGAGCTTCCGCGCCTGCGAGTGGTCCTTGACGATGTCGTTGTACGCGATGATGTTGTCGACGGTCGGGACGCGCAGCGCGAGCTCGCCGAGGAACGCGATGCCGCCGATCGCCTCGAGCTTGCCCTTCTTGTCGATCTCGTTCTCGAGCGTGACGACGTCGATCGGCTTGGCGGCGGCCTCGAGGTTGCGGATCGCCTCGAACACCACCTTGTGCTGGTGGTGATAGAAGTCCTCGATCTCGAGCGTCTCGAGCTGGAGGAGCACCTCGTTGCGAAGGATGATGCCGCCGAGGATCGAAGCCTCGGCGTCGAGGTTGTGCGGCAGTACCCGTCTGTCGCGCGCCATCGAGTGACTCTACGATCCCCGTCTGAAACTCCGGAGCACCGGAACGCAAAAACGCCGTCTCCTCGTCGGAGAACGGCGTTTTCGCAGTGTGTCGGTGTGACTTACTTGTCTTTGCCGACGACCCAGAACTTCAGCGTCGCGACGACGCCCGCGGCCAGACGGACCGGGACCTCGTACTTGCCGAGCGCCTTGACCGGCTGGTCGAGGTCGACCCAGCGATGGTCGATCTCGAGGTTCGCCTTCTTGAGCTGCTCCTGGATGTCGCGGCTCGTCACCGAACCGAACAGCTTCTCGTCCTCGCCGACCATGCGCTCGAACTGGAGCGTCATGCCGTTGATGCGACCGGCGATCTCGGTGGCGCTGGCGCGCTCCTTCTCGACACGGCGGGCAATGACGGCCTTCTCGTGGTCGAGACGGTTCTTGTTCGTGACGGTCGCCGTGACGGCGAGACCGCGCGGAACGAGGTAGTTGCGGCCGTAGCCGGGACGAACGGAGACGAGCTCTCCGGCCTTGCCGAGGTTCTCGACGTCCTGCGTGAGGATGATTTGCATCGCCATGACTAGTCTCCGGTCACCGAGAACGGCAGCAGCGCGAGCATGCGCGCGCGGCGGATCGCGGTCGAGATGACGCGCTGCTGGCGCGCCGAAGCGCCGGTGATGCGGCGCGGGATCATCTTGCCGCGGTCCGTGACGAACGAGCGGAGGACCTGCGGGTTCTTGTAGTCGATCTTCGAGAAGATCTCGTCGGAGAGGAGCTTGCGGCGCGCCGCGCCACGAGCACCCTTGCCGCCGCGACGATCGTCGCCGTCGCGATCGAGACCCTCATCAACACCTGCGTCCATGCGAGAGGTCATGACTTACTCCTTCTCCTCGGTCGTCGCGGCCGGGTTGGAACCGGGCTCCTCGGTGAAATCGCTGTACTCGTCCTCGTCTTCCGACGACGAGCTCTCGTCCGTGCCGCGCGAGAGGAACAGGTCCTCCTCGTCGGCCGCGGTCTGCGCTGCCTTCTCGAACGACGTGTCGTCGAGCTCGGTCGGGCGCGCCGTGACGTCGATGTTCTCGTCGACCTTCGTCGACAGGTAACGGATCACGTTGTCGAGCATGCGGAGGTTACGCTCGCACTCCTCGACGACGCCGGGCTGCGCGAGGTACTGCCAGTAGAGGTAGATACCCTTGCGCTCCTTCGCGACTTCGTACGCGAGGCGGCGCTTGCCCCAGTTGTCGACCTTGAGGATCTTGCCGCCCATGCCCTCGATGATGCCCTTGATGCGGGCATTCACCTCGGCGACGCCCTCGTTCGGGGTGTTCGGGCGGAGGATGTAAATCGTCTCGTATTCGCGCGCCGTGTTCGGCGTGTCTCTCAGTGACTGCAAACGTGCCATGTCGTTGCCTCTTGGGTGTGAAGCCCCTCCGTGGCTAGGAGGGGCGAGGTAGGGGGCGGTCTATATCACGAACTCGCGAGGTTGGAACGGGAGTTGTGCTTGTTCATCGCGGCGACGATGCCGAGCGCCAGCGTCGTCTCGATATCCTCGCAACCGGCGGACATCACGGCATCGAGCGCCGCCCGCTGCGCACTCGGAAAATCTGCCAGGACCCAGCTCGCCGCGTCCTTGCTGCCGGGCGGCTTGTTGGGGTCGCGGCCGACGCCCATGCGCAGCCGGGAAAAGCCACCGCCGCCCATCTGTTCCATGATCGAGCGCAGGCCGTTGTGGCCGCCGTGGCCGCCGCCGTTCTTCAGGCGGACGATGCCGAAGTCGAGGTCGATCTCGTCGTGGACGACGAGGATGTGGTCGGTCTCGACCGAGTAGAACTTCGCCGCGCGCTGCACCGCAAAGCCCGACAGGTTCATGAACTCCTGCGGCTTCAGCAGCACGACCTTCTCGCGGCCGCGTTCTGTCGTGACGAAGCCCGTGGTGGCCTCGCCCCCTTTGACGGCGCTCTTCCACGCAGGCAGCGAATGCTTGCGGGCAAGCTCGTCGACGACGAGGAAACCGACGTTGTGCCGGTTTCGCTCGTACTTCGAGCCCGGATTGCCGAGCCCGACGACCAACCACATGTCTCGGTGTCCCGAGGAAGCAGCGCGGTGCGCTTACTTCTTCTTCGCAGGCGCAGCCGCGGCCTTCGCCGCAGGGGCCGCAGCCTTCGCGTCCTTG
>JABFXX010000427.1 GCA_013368795.1 Kofleriaceae bacterium | reverse complement strand
ACTGCTTCTACGAGGGCAAGAAGTCGCTCGCGATCAACCCGGACGAGTGTATCGAGTGCGGCGCTTGCGAGCCCGAGTGTCCCACGACCGCCATTTTCGAGGAGAGCGAGCTCCCCACGAAGTGGGCCGTCTACAAGGACATCAACGCGCTCGTCAGCGGCGCGAAGAAGTCCGATGAGGTCGACAGCGCCTCGTGGCCGGAGCACCTGAAGGCGCAGGCCGGCAGCACGGAGACGTGGCCGAACATCACCGAGCAGAAGAAGGCGCTTCCCGGCGCGGACGACGCGGCGAAGGAAGACAACAAGATTGCGGCGCTGACGCTCGAGGGCGGCGGTCAGTAAACCTCGCGTTGTGTGTTAACGTCGCGCCTGGGTGCGCACAGCAGTTCTAGTTCTTCTCACTCTGCTGCTGGTCGCCCGCCCCGCGCGCGCGATTCCGTACGAGACATTCATCGATGTCGACGACGAAGGAGACCTCCAGGATCTCCTCGCCGCAGGCACGATCACGCAGGACACCTTCGACGAGCTGCTCGACCTGCTCAACCAGGGCGTCGACCTCACGAAGGCAGATCGCGGCGAGCTCTACACGCTGCCGAACCTGACGTACGAGGACGTCGACGCGATCATCGCGTATCGCGATCTCCAGAAGGGACGCATCGCCGATCCGGCCGAGCTCGTCACGAGCGGCGCGCTCAGCGAGGAGAAGCTGCTCGCGATCGCGGCGTTCCTGATCGTCCGCGAGCCCGGTCAGAACCCGCTCGCCGCACGCGGCTGGATCCGCGCGACGACGCGCGCGACGCCGCACGACTTCTCGCCGTACTCGCCGAGCGATCCGTTCATCCCGCCGGTCGGGCTGCGCGCTCGCTTCGTCGCGCTGCGCTACCTCACCGCCGGCATCGCGATGACGAACACGCGGCTCGAGATCGGCGAGCCGGTCTACGATCCGAATCGCGGCGCACTGCTCGCCGACGGTCGCTCGAACCAGCTCCACGTCCCGAAGGCGTACGTCATGTGGGACACGAAGGAGATGACCGCGATCGTCGGCACGTTCCGCGCCGGCTTCGGTCAGCGGCTCGTGTTCGACAACTCGCGCCACTACAACCCGAACGGCCTCTACCTCGACGACGAGCTGTTCTACGCGGCCGACCTCGCGAGCGCGTGCAAGCAATCGGCGGGCGAGCTCCTCACCTCGCCGTGCACGGGCGATGCGGGCTCGGAGTACGTGACGCCCGACTTCGGCTGGCGCGATGGCCTGCTCGGCGTCGGCATGGGCATCAAGCGCCTCGAGCTCGCGCAGGGCTGGCTGCAGGGCTTCGCGTGGGCGTCGGCGTCGCGGCGCTCGATCTATCAGTACGAGCTCGTCGATCGCGGCAAGTGCGCCGATCCGCACGACGACTCGGATCCCGACTGCGGTGCGCCGGTCGTCTACGTGCGCAACGAAGACAACCTGCTCGCGCCGACGACGCGCCACTCGTTCGCGACGCTGCCGAACGTGATGCAGGAGCGGCTCGCGGGCGCCAACATCGGCTACTTCGCGGATCGCCGTAACTCCGTCGGCCTCACCGGCTACGTCGCCGACGAGGTCAACCTCGTCGGTGGCATCGATCTCGATCTGCAGGAGTGGTCGCGCCTGCCGTACGGCGGCCGATTCGGCGCGATCGGCGGCAATTTCTCGTTCGGTCGCAGCTGGTTCGATCTGTTCGGCGAGGCCGCGCTGTCGTTCGACAGCATGGGCAAGCAGGATCCGACGCTGACCGACGCGCGCGGTGGCGGCGGCCCGGCCGCGCTCCTCCGGATGACGGCGACGCGCAAGAAGGAAGAGCTCGAGGTCGTCGCTCGCTACTACTCGACCGACTTCGTAAATCCGTTCTCGCGCCCGATCTCGCAGGCCGACGAGTTCGAGGGCCAGCGTGCGCGCGACGAGGCCGGCGGCCGCATCCGCTACGTGCGCTCGTCGAAGGACTTCACGATCCGCAGCCTCCTCGACGTGTGGACGAACCCGTCGACACTCGACGCCGTCAAGCTCGACACCTACGTGCGCGCGAACGTCCGCACGACCGACGTCCTGTGGCTCGGCCTGTGGGAGCGCTACCAGGACAAGGACCTCTCGCGCGGCGGCCACGATCAGTGCTTCGAGATCTCGAACGACACCGACGAGAACGGCGAGCCGATCCCATGCGCCGGCCGCCAGCTCTCGACGATCGCGCGCGGCCAGTACGAGCCGAACCGCCAGCTCCAGCTCACGGTCCAGCTCGAGCACCAGCTCCTCGACGACAACACGCAGATGGAGCTGGAGAACAAGTTCCGCCAGGACATCGCAGCCTGGCTCATCGGCTACTACCGTCCCGACAAGAACACGCGCATCCGTGCACGCGTCCGCTATCTCGACGAGGCGATCCACGACAACACGTACCTCGAGCGCTCGATCGCAGCGCTCGCCGAGTACGCGACGCGCGTGCGCACCAAGGACACGCTGCGCGTCCGCGTCGACTCCAAGTTCTGGCTCGACAAGCGCACGAGCACGACCGAGCGCGTGCCTAACCCCGAGCTTTCACTCTGGCTTTTCTACGAAGCCAAGCTGTAGTTGGTCGTTGACTGCCGGCGGGCCGATGATAGCGTCTGCCCGATGCGCATACCGACCTCGGTGTTCGTCATGTCGGTGCTCACGGCCGTGCCGTTCGGCCTGGGCATCAAGGACACGCTGACTCACAAGCAGCCGACGTTCGACGACGACGCATTCGATTTCACGGCTGATAGTGCGCGTGACCGCGCCCGCGAGCGCCGCTACGCCGAGTACGAGCGCCAGGCCGAACAAGAAAAGCTCGAGCGCACGAAGCGCCGCGACGAGCGCACCGCCAAGCTCGACACCCTCTACGGCAAGCAGCCCGCATCGCTCGGCTCGCTGTTCGACGGCATCCAGCTCGGTGCCGACGCCGGCAGCTTCCAGCCCGAGATCGCGCGCGAGCGCATCTACGACGCCACGCGCGACGGCTTCCTCAACGTCGTGTTCGACGTCGACTCGACGCAGCTCCGTGGCCTCACCGTCGAGCTCAGCACCGTCGACTACACCGAGACGATCGAGGAGACCTGCGAGAAGCTGCGCGACAAGCTCACCACCGCGTGGGGCCGCATCGCCGGCAGCACGTGGCTCGATCCTTCGACGCATCAGCGCGCGTCGATCGATTCCTCGTACTGCGCGCTGCGCTTCGATCGCTATCTCGACACGACCGACTGGCTCGCCGGCATCCACATGGAAGCGATCGGCATGAAGGCCGACAAGCTCGCCGCGCTCGTCGGCCCGACCGCCATCGTCGATAGCGACATGGTCTCGTGGCACCTCCCGGGCGTCGGCTTCGGTACCAAGTCGACCACCGTCGAGGCCTATCTCGAGAACGGCAAGGTCGTCACCATCGCCGCGACCACCGACGCCGACTTCGACACGATCGCCGCGATCCGCGATGCGATCTCCGCCAAGCGCAAGGACGAGCCCACCACCGACGCACAAACCGGCGCCTGGAGCTGGAAGGGCAAGGTCCCGGTCACGCTCGACAACACGCGCGTCTCGCGCTTCGATCTCGTCGTCGGGAAGGGGTCGTGGTGATTTCCACGATCATCGCGGGCGTCGATCTCTCCGTCCCGAGCGAGCAGGCTCTCGAGCGCGCGGCCGCTCTCGCCCAGCTCAACGGTGCGGCGCTCGTCATGGTGCACGCGCAGGCGGACGACGCTCCGATCGAGAACGTCGACAACGCGATGCTCGAGCAGATCGGCGAGGTCTCGGCCGCCGTGCGCGCCGAAGAGGCGAAGCGCCTCGCCGAACGCCAGCAGCAGCTCCAATCCCGCGGCATCTCCGTCGAGCTCGTCCATCGCGTCGGCCCGCCAGGCGAGGTCGTCACCGACGTCGCACGCGAGCGCTCCGCTCAGCTCATCGTCGTCGGCACCCACGGCCACACCGGCATCCAGCGCTTCCTGCTCGGCAGCGTCGCCACCAGCGTCCTGCGCAACGCGCCGTGCGATGTCCTCGTCTGCCGCGGCACGACCGGCCCCTCCGCATTCCACCGTCCGCTCGTCGCGACCGACTTCTCCGCCTCGGCCGCGCGCGCGCTCCGCAATGCCGCGCTCCTCACCGCGCCGGGCGCCTCGCTCGAGGTCGTCCACGCGTGGCAGCTCCCGGCCGGTTCGTGGGGCGCGACGCTGCTCGGCCAGGCGCGCTTCCCGTGGTCGACCGTGCGCGATGCCGTCCTGTCGGGCGTGAAGGCGCAGGCCGAGAAGCTCGAGCTCGAGAACCAGGACTTGGGCCACCCGCTGCAGGTCGATCTCATCCAGGGCCCGCCGGCGAGCGTGATCACGCATGCGGCGGAGCGCGGCGCTCACGATCTGATCGCGATCGGTACGCACGGCCATCGCGGGTTTCGGCGGTTGCTGCTCGGCAGCGTCGCGGAGAGCGTGATCCGCCACGCGCCGTGCTCGGTGCTCGTTGCGCACGGCGAGCACGCGGGCGAGACGACGAAGTTCAAGAAGTAGCGCCAGCAGTAGCGGTATCGGCAGCGGCAGCGGCAGCGGCAACGGCAGGGGTAGCGGGTAGCAGTAA
>JABFXX010000477.1 GCA_013368795.1 Kofleriaceae bacterium | reverse complement strand
GTGCGACGGTCGCGCACGCGATAGACCACGCCGTGTGCGCCACGCCCGAGCGCGTCGAGCACCTCGAAACGCTCGGTGCCGGCGAACACGGTCACGCTCCTCGGCGTGGCCTCGCCAGACCGAGCGTGTCCATCCGGCTCGACAGACTGGTGCGCGCGATGTCGAGCTCTCGTGCCGCCCGCGCCACCACGCCGGCGTGACGCCCCAGCGCCGCCTCGACGAGCGCGCGCTCGAGGCGCTCGAGCTCGGCGCGTTCGGCCTGCAGCGCTTGCCACTGCGCGCCGAGGTTGCCGTCGGGATCGATCGCGCGCGGTGGCGCGACCACCGGTTCAGCCGGCGCGGACGCGCGGCGCCCGAGATCGTGCGGCGCGACGTCATCGAGGCCGAGCGCTCCGCCGACGCGTCCTGCTGCGGAAGCTCGATCGCGCGCGCGCCGGATCACCCACTCGAGCTGGCGTAGGTTGCCGGGCCACCGCAGATCGTCCGCCATGAGCGCGCGGCGCAGCTCGACCGACAGCGTGAACGCACGCGCCGGGTCGACGCGCGCGAGGATCCCCTCGGCGATCGCCGGGATGTCGCCGCGCCGCTCGCGGAGCGGCGGAACGTGCAGCGTGATCCCGGCGAGCCGGAAGTAGAGATCCTGGCGGAAGCGGCCGTCGGCGATCGCGCTCTCGAGGTCGCCGTGGGTCGCCGCGATGATGCGAACACGCGACCGCTTCGGTTGCGCGCCATCCCAGCCGAGCGGCCGGTACGTGCCGAACTGTGTGAAGTCGAGCAGCAGCTGCTGTGCGTGCGCCGGCAGGTTGAGGATCTCGTCGAGGATCAACGTGCCACCGTTGGCGTGCTCGACGGTACCGAGCCGCCGCGCGGCGGCCCCCGAGAACGAGCCGCGCTCGTGGCCGAACAGCTCGCTGGTGATCGTGTTGAGATCGTCGCTCGAGCCGAGCACCGCACGGACGACCGGTGCGCGCCCGCCGGCGAGCGCGATCGCTCGCGCCAGCGCCGTCTTGCCGGTGCCAGACTCTCCGAGAATCAGCACAGGCATGTCGCCGCGCAGGGCGGCTTGCGCGTCGGTGCGGAGACCTGCCATCGACGCGGGCCGCAGCATCTCGTCGAGGTCGGGCAGCGGCCACGGGTCATCGTCATTGCGCGCGCGTGCGTCGTCGTACAGTGCGCGCATCGCATCGAGGCGCTGGCTCTGCTCCGCGATCGCGCCGACGATCACCGAGGACACCCGCACGAACGCTCGGTGGCGCTCACCGACGTGGCGTACGGGATCGCGAAAGTCGAGGTACAAGACGCCACGCAACCGCAGGGCCCCGTCGGGGCCGGGTGTCTGCAGCGGTGCCGCGATCGCGAACAGGATGCCGAGGTGCGCGACGCTGTCGGTCGCGGTCTCGCCGCTCAGCGCGTCCCACACGACGAGCTCCCCGGTCGTGCGCACGCGGTGAATGATCGTGCGGCTCACCTCGGCGCGCTCGCGGTCGTCGAGCGCACGTCCCTTGCCGCGTGCGTTGACAACGTGCGCGGCGCCGCCATCACCGTGCAGGACGACGAGACCGCGGTCGGCGCCGACGACGTCGACGACGATGTCGAGGCACGCGTCGACGACGCGCTCGCGATCGATCGCCCCGGCGATCTCGTCGAGTAACCGCACCATCGCGTCCCATAGCGCCTGGTGGGTCGGCTCGAGCTGACCGGTAAGGCCGTCGTCGGTCACGCCCCCACCTCATGGCCCAACATGGTGGCTGTACGGTAACGCGGAACCTGCCGAAAATGCGACGAGCCGGTGCATCACTGCACCAGCTCGTCGGCGATGGACCGGCCGGGTCCGTCAGTTGTCAGCCTTGCCATTGGCCAGTGGCAGGATCTTGGCGAGACCGTCGGCGCCCATCACGAGCTTGATCTCGTCGATCTTCTCGGCGATGTCCTTCATGGTCTCGAGCTCCTTCAGGCGCATGAGCACCGGGTTCTCCGCGATCACCTTGGCGGTCTGAGCCATGTTGCGCGTTGCGGCCGCGTCCTCACGGCGGAGGATCACGTTCGCAGCAGCCGCCTTCTCGGCCTCGATCACCTTGTTGAGCAGCGTCTTCATCTCGCCCGGCAGGATCACGTCCTTCACGCCGACGCGGTGCAGGCGCACACCGAATGCCTCGGCGCGCGGCATGACCTGCGCCTCGAGGTAGCGCGTGAGCGTGTCACGGCCCTCGAGCAGCTCGTCGAGCGTGACGCCGGCAACGAACTCGCGAGCGGCGAGCTGAACTGCGAGGTACAGCGCGTCCTTCACGTCGGCGACCGCATGCACGGTCGTCGGCGCGTCGGCCGGCGCGTACTCCGCCGTGAGCGTCAGGCGCAGCGTGACCTTGTCACGCGTCATCAGCTCCTGACCCTCGATCTTCAGCTGCTGCACGCGGGTGTCGAGCACCTGCACGGCGATGCGCGCATTCGGGTGGTTCCAGTACGCGTGGCGGCCCGGCTCGAGGATGCCCTCGAAGCGACCCTGCACGTACTTGAGGCCCTTCTCGAACTGACGCACCTGCGCCTCGACGATCTCCGTCGCCGGGATGATCGCGCGAAGCTCGTCCGTCATCTCCGGCGCGGCATCCGTGACGTTGTAGACGCGGATCGCGACGTTCGGGTCGATCGTCCACACGCGGTGGATACCCGGACGGAGGAACTTCATCGGCTTGTCATCGCGGAACAGAACCGCGCGCTCCATCGGCGCGAGCGTGATCGTGGTGAACCACGCCGGCGGCAGGATCGCGAGCACCTCGGGCTGCGCCCAGAATGCGAGCTCGTCGAGCTTCCAGGTCACCAGCTTGTTCTGCTTACCCCAGAACGCGTAGTGACCCGGCTCGAGCACGCGCTCGGGCTTACCGTCGCGCAGCAGCACCGCGCGCTGGTTCAGGTCGACCGTGGTCTCGAGCAGCTCGTCTGCGGGGATGACCTTGCGCAGCTCGTCCGTGATCTGCGGCAGCGGCTCGGTCTCCGCGAGCACGCGCAGGCGGATGTCACCGTCGAGCTTCCACAGGCGGTGGATACCCGGACGCAGGAACTTCACGGCGCGCTCGTCGCGCAGCACGATGCCGTACTGGCCCGGTGCGAGGTGCACCGTCTCGTACCAGTCGGGCGGCATGCCGGCGAGGACGGCGGGCAGCGTGTGGAACACGACGTCGTCGAGGTTCCACTTGAAGAGGTCGTAGCGCTTCCAGAAGGTGTAACGGCCCGGACCGAGAGCGCGCTCGGCGACACCGTTGCGCACCAGGACGGCGCGCTCGTTGATGTGGATATGTACGTGGAACATGACTGACTCCCTGTGAGGGATTGAAAAGAGGGTGGCCGGCGTCGGGGGCAGCCAGCGCGCCATGGCGAGATCGATCTCGATCGAGTCGCGGTTGCGCGGGGACTCCGCAGTCGCGAGGTGGTGACGGCGTTCGCGCAGTGCTCTCCACGCGGGCGTGGTGCTGGCGTGGGAGGAGCTGCGATCTGCGTTCGTCACGAGCTCGTCGGTGCGTGGTGGAGCGAGCTCCACCGGGCGACCACCGACGACGACCTGCTCAGGTTTTTTACCGTTGTCGAGACGGCTGGGAATGTTGGGATGAGCAAGCCCAGTGCCTTACCGTTCGGCCACGAGCCCGTAGATGTGGGCTCGGGAGGAGTCGAACCTCCATATCCCTGTCTCGCCGACGAGGTTGCGATCCCGGAACGACAGACGCGAACGCGCTCCGGGCAATGACGTTGACAGTTAGCGTCAGCCTAGGCGCGCGCACCGTAGCCGGTTGGCCCTGAGAGGCGGAACCGACCGCGCTGTCGCCAGCGAGGCTGAGACAAGTAATCGAACACCTCGATCGCGTCAACGACAATTTCACAACTCGATGCGATCACTGCATTTGCCACAACGATGCTGCGCGTTCGGTGTTATGCCGGCCGCATGCCTCGCATCCTCGCGCTCTGCTGCTTCGTTCTTGGTCTCGCGTTCGCCGGCCGCGCGTACGCCGGTTCGTCGTGCGGCTCCGACTCCGATTGCGCTGGCTTCGGCAAGTGCTCGAGCGGCAAGTGCGGCAGCTGCGGCTCGGACTCCGACTGCAACGGCCACGGCAAGTGCAGCGGCGGCAAGTGCGGCAGCTGCGGCTCGGACTCCGATTGCAAGATCGGCAAGTGCAACAGCGGCAAGTGCGGTGGCTGTGGCTCGGACTCGGACTGCAAGGGCAACGGCAAGTGCTCGAGCGGCAAGTGCGGCAGCTGCGGCTCGGACTCCGACTGCAAGATCGGCAAGTGCTCGAGCGGCAAGTGCGGCTCGTGCGGCTCGGATTCCGACTGCAAGGGCGGTCGTTGCTCGAGCGGCCGTTGCAGCAACTACGCGGCCGCGGCGATGGACTTCTTCGAGATCTTCGATCTGCGCCGCGTCGAGATGGTCGACGCCTGCTACAGCCTCGCGAAGTAAATCGCCGACGCGGTGAACGCGATCCCGACGACGATCCAGCGCAGCACCGCCTCCGGCGCGCGCGACGCGATCATGCCGCCGAGGTAGCCACCGACGAGCGACCCGATCGCGACGACGAGCGCCGCCTGCCACGCGATCGTGCCGACCGCGAGG
>JABFXX010000376.1 GCA_013368795.1 Kofleriaceae bacterium | reverse complement strand
CGCCGAGACCGGATCAGCTCGGCGCGCTGATCGACCACGTGGTGCACGAGCCCGTGACGCAAGCTGCCCGGTTGCTACCTGCATCGCAGCAATCCCAACGACGGGCCGCCGGCACGCACGCCACCGCTGCGTTAGGACGATACGAACGTATGCGTCCTCGAGGACCTCGTCGCTCGTCGTTGCATGCGTGTCTCGGCCGCGGCGCAGGTCAGCAAGGCACGGCAGTGGGTCGCGAACGCCGCGCTGGCCGTCGAAGGCCGTGGCGGTGTTCTGCCTGCCCGTGTCGATCTCGCGCGTCTGACGCCGAGACCGGATCAGCTCGGCGCGCTGATCGACCACGTGGTGCACGAGCCCGTGACGCAAGCTGCCCGGTTGCTACCTGCATCGCGGCCTTGGTATGCGTCCCGTTGCGTTCGTCGGGCCGCGGCTGCAAGGCACGACCGCAATGGTCGCGCGCTCAGTGGTGCTTCTTCGAGAGCGTGTCGCGGATGTCCTCTTCGTGCTTGTGACCGGTTCCGGGCTTCGTCTGGCCCGCCTGCATCTTCGCCTTGATCTTCTCCGGCAGTAGCTCGCCGGCGAGGCCCTCGAGCTTGCTCTTGAGCGACGCGGCGATGACCTTGTCCTTGCCGGCCATCATCGCCTCGAAGCCGACCCTCGCGACGTCGGCCGGATCGTCCTTCTTGCCCTCGGCAACCTTGGTCGACTCCATGTGTGCGCGCTCGAAGAACTCCGTGTCGGTCGCGCCAGGCTGAAGCGCGGTGACGGTGACGCCCGTGTCCTCGAGCTCGAAGCGGAGTGCTTCTGCGAACGAGAGGTCGAACGCCTTCGTCGCGCCGTAGACGGAGAGATAGGGCGCGGGCGACGTCGCTGCGATCGAGGCGGTGATGAGGACGCGACCGGAGCCGCGGTTGACCATGCGCGGGAGGATGCGTTTGGAGAGATGGACGATCGAGATCGCGTTGACCGAGATCATCCGGATCTCGTCGTCGAGATCGGTCTGGACGAACGGGCCGCCGACGCCGACGCCGGCGTTGAGGATGAGCGCATCGACCGGACGCGCGGCTTCATCGACGGTCCTCACGAGCTTCTCGCAACCTTCGTAGGTGGCGAGGTCGCAACGCACGGCTTCTACCGCAGCGCCCGTGGCACCGAGGTGGCGCGCGGCTTCGTGGATTCCCGGATCCTCGGCGCAGATCAGGATGTCGAAGTCGTGCTCGATACACTGTTTGGCGAGCTCGTAGCCGATTCCTGTCGATGCGCCGGTGACGACGGCGAACGTACGGTTCGTTGCGGTAGCCATGCGAGCCTCGGTGAATTAGTTAGACCGAGGATCTGCGAATCATGTGCCGGGCGAGTGTGATGCCGCGATGATCGCGGCGAGGACTCGCACCGCATCGACGGGCTTGACCAGGTGGGCATCGAAGCCGGCCTCGCTGCTCTTGCGACGATCGTGCTCCTGGCCATAGCCCGTGAGCGCGACGAAGCGAGGCGGCGACGAGAGCATCGCGCGAAGACGGCGCGCGAGGTCGTAGCCGTCCATGACGGGGAGACCGATGTCGAGGATCGCGACGTGCGGCGTGAACGTGGAGGCGGCATCGAGCGCACTCGGGCCATCATGGGCGACGAGGACTTCGTGCCCGGCATCGCGAAGGATGTCGGCGAGCATCTCGGCGGCATCCTCGTTGTCGTCGACGAGCAGGATGCGACGACCGGATGCCGTCGGGCCGTCGGCGACGAACGCGATCGTCCGCGGCGCGATGGCAGGCTCGGCGGCGGCGAGTGGGAGGCTGACGGTGAAACGGCTGCCCTTCCCCGCCCCGTCGCTGTGCGCGGAGACGGAACCGCCGTGCAGCGCGACGAGGCTCTTCACGAGCGTGAGCCCGAGGCCGAGGCCACCTTGCGTCCGATCGACGGAGCGCGTGCCCTGGACGAACGGCTCGAACATGACGGCCAGCAGCTCGGACGTGATGCCGTCGCCGTTGTCTTCGACCTCGATCGTGGCATCGGGGGCGAGGCGGATCGCGATGGCACCGCCCGGCGGTGTGTACTTGGCGGCGTTGGTGAGGAGGTTCTGGAAGACCTGGTTGAGGCGGAGCTCGTCGCCATCGACGAAGACCGGGTTCGGCGGGTTGGCGAGCGCGAGCGAGTGATTGCGTTTCTCGAGAAGCGGGCTCGCCATCTCGATCGCCTGTGCGATGACCGAGCGGAGATCGACGCGCGAGCGGCGCAGCTCGAGCGTGCCGCGCGTGATGCGCGAGAGATCGAGAAGGTCGTCGACGAGCAGGCCGAGGTGACGCGTCTGGCGCTCGATGATCTGGCGCTCGCGAACGGCGGCGGTCTCGCCTCGCAGGTCCATGAGTTGCAGCGCGGTGAGGATCGGCGCGAGCGGATTGCGTAGCTCGTGGCTGAGCATCGCGAGGAACTCGTCCTTGCGGCGGTCGGCGGCGCGCGCCTTCTCGTCGGTGCGGGTGCGATCGATCGCCTGGGCGCACTGGTTCGCGAGGACCTCGAGGAACGCGCGCTCCTTGTCGCTGAAGACGTGCGAGCGCTGGAACGAGACCGCGAGACCGCCGATCGCGCGGCCCTCGCAGGTGAGGGGGATGGTCGCGGTCGCCATCTCCGAGGGGAACGCGTCGCCCAGGCGTTCGGCCGAGTCGGGGAAGCGCTCGAGGTACTCGGCCCGGCTCGAGATGTAGACAGGTGCGTGCGTCTGGATCGACGCGGTGAGCGGTGATGGCGTGTCGAGCGCGAGGGTCGCGAACCGGAGCGGCTCGCGGTAGCCATCTTGCGCGAGCATCTCGATCTGCTGGCCGGTCGGGTCGACGAGCCAGATCGCGGCGTTTGCTGCGCGCAGCACGCCGACGCTGTCGCGCAGCACGATCTCGGCGATCTCCTTCACCGCGCGGCGATGCGAGAGCTGCGACGTGATCACCTGGAGCTGACGCGTGTGCTCGGTGATCTGCTCTGCGTCGCGGCGCGCCGCGCGCTCGGCCTGCAGGACGCGCGCGTTCTCGATCGCGAGCGATGCGCGACCTGCGAGATCGATGAGGAGTGCGAGGTCCTCGCGCGTGTACGGGATCGTCGAGTGCACGCGGCTCGCGCTCAGCGTGCCGATCGCCTGCCCCCCGCTCTCGATCGGGACCATGAGGAAGCTGTACGGGGCGAACCTGGCGACCAAGGGCGCGAACTCGGGCCTCGCGCGGGACATGAACAGGGCGCGATCGACATGCGGGGTGAAGATCGGCTGTCGCGTATCGACGACGCGCTCGGAGATCGAGCCCGCGAGCGGCGTCTGGGCGGTCAGCAGCGTGCGGACCTCGGCCGCGAGCTCGAAGTCGGCGATCGCGATCACCGGTTCGACGCACGTACGGTCCGCGGAGATCGCGCTCGCGACGACGCAGTCGCCCAGCTCGTGGAGGACGGCCTCGGCGAGCACCTCGAGGATCCGCCGCGGATCGCGTTCGGCGACGCTGAACGCGCGCGACGCCGCCGCGACCGCGGATGCGCGGCGCCTGCCCCGCTCTGCCTCGTCGTAGAGGCGCACGTGAGTGATCGCCATGCTCGCGCGGTCGGCGAGATCCTCGACGAGCGCGAGGTCGCGCTGCGTGTACGCGCGCTTCGTGCGGTCGCGCAGCAACGTGATGACGCCGATGCGCCGCTCACCCTCGCGAAACGGCACGGCCACGAGCGAGTGCGTGCCCATCTTGCCGATCTGCTCGCGACGGTGATCGTCGATGTACGCGTCGCGCAACTTCGCGAGGTCGATGACGGGCATGAGCACGGACTGGCCCGTCACGAACACGCGTCCGCTCACGCCTTCCGTGTAGGACACCGGCCGCGCGACGAAGTCGCGAATCGCGGCGAGCGCCACGGGGTCGTGGTGATCGACCGCCACCGCCCGCAGCTTGTCGCCGTCGATCAGCGCGACGACGCAACCGTCACCGATCGTGTCGGCGAGCGCGAACGCCAGCTCGCGATACAGGTGGTCGGGCTCGAGCGCGCGAGAGAACGTGCGCGACGCGAGCGACAGGGCATGCACCCGCAGCTCGGCGAGCTTCTGCTCGGTGATGTCGGTCGCCACGACATGGACGTGGTCGCCGCGGACGAGCATCTGGTTGCGAAACCAGCGATCCCACGGCACGTAGTAGTGGTCGAACGACACGCTGTTGCCGGTCTGGCGAGCCTCTTCGAACTTCGCGTGAAACTCGTTACCGACGGCCTCCGGGAACAGGTCCCAGAGGCGCTTGCCGACCATCGCCTCGAGCGTGCGGCCGAACAGCCGTTCCAGCGCGGGGTTCGCATACACGACGGTGCCGTCGAGCGCGTACACGCCGACGCTCTCATCGAGGCCCTCGAGGAGAGCCAACGGATCCCACCCCATGCCGTCGCCCAGTGTCACTTTGCTCGACGCGAGCGGTCAATCGAGCAGCTTCGCGATCTGCTTGCGTGAGAGGTGCCGGGTGAGCTGTCCCGCGCGTGTCTCGAAGTCTCGTGTGACGCGCTCGCGCAGGAAAAACCGCGATTTTGGGCCCTGTCGCGTAGGGCTCCTCGCATTGCCGCGCGCAGTGGTGTTCCCGACGACGATTCGCGTCGACGGCATCCACACTGCTGGCGATCGAGAACAATGGTGGATCTTTGCGGCCTCGTGCACCGCGATCACGAGGACCTCGACCGCGTCCTGATCGCGATGGTCGAGCCTCACACATCGCGTGAGGCATTGCTCGGTCTTCTCGACGGTGCGCGGCTCGCCTTCAGCGCCCACATCGAGGCAGAAGCTGAGGTGATGCAGGTGTTCATGGCGCGTTCTCCGGCGAAGATGGGATTCCGCCGATACGTGGGAGAAATCACGTCGCAGCACCGCGCGCAGGACGAGGCGCTCCACGCGATCCGCGACACGACGCCGGGCTCGACGAGCTGGTACTTCCGCGTCCTCGAGCTACGCGTGCTCGTCCTCGACCACGCGAGCCGCGAGCCGCTGATGCGCGCGACGCTCGCCGAGCACATCTCTCTCGACGAGAACCGTCAGCTTGCCCGCGACTACGCGGCCGCGCGCATGCGCATGCTCGCGATGATGTATCCGTTCGAGCTCGCCAGGAAGAGCGTCGGCTAGAGCTGCTGGAGCCAGTTGCGGATCATCGTCTCGGCCGCGACCACGTTGGTGCGAACGAGCGCGTGCTGGCGATAGAACGTCAGCCCGTGCTTCTTCTCGAGCGAGCGCAGGAGTCCGCCGACATTCTCGAGCGTCGGAGTCTGCGAGAGCAGCGAGTGATCGTCGCGGCCGTGGACGAACGGGATATCGGTGATCCGGATCCACGACACGCGTCCCTCGTGGCAGAAGTAGAAGCCCCACTCCTCCGAGTAGATGTCGATGTGGAAGCGCGAGTCCTTGTGCTCGTCGAACTCGAGCCGCGCCGGCGCATCGATGTGGTCGAGTGAAATCTCGGCGTGCCACCGCGTGAGACCGGGAGGTGGATTGAGGCCGCGCCCTGCCAGCCAGTTGCGCGCGGCGGTCGCACCGGCGCCGTCCCACGGTCCCCGCGCAGCGACGATATCGAGGGCAGAAGCATTACGGCTCCGCATTCCGCTCACTCATCAGCCTTATCACGCGACGTAGGTTTCAACACAAATCGATTCGGACATCTCATGCGCTAGCAATCGTGCGAATCGGCTCATGTGCGCTCTGGCCACATCTCCGAGAATGGCGCGGTCGCTGCAATTCCTATCTACATCGCGAGCATGCGCCTCGAGCTCGACATTCTCCTTGTCCGGCTTTGGACGCTCGATAGTGAGCGCATTCGCTCATCTCTCCGTGCGGCTGGGCTCGGTGCGCGCATTACCCGCGTCGACTTCTCCGCTTCGGTGTATGCGGCGCTCACGCGGACCCGCTTCCACGCCGCGATCTTCGATCCGTCGACTCCCCGCCTCTCGCTCGCGACGCTCGGTTCGATCCTGCGCGAGCATCGCCAGGAGATCCCGATCGTGATCCTCGGCCGCGAGGACGACGTCGGCCCGCAGCTCGCGATCGCGCTGCGCGGGCTCAGGAACTGAGAGGCCGCCGGCGCATCACGCGAACCGCGCGTGGCTCGCGCGATCGTCGCGGCTCCAGCGTTCCCAGGTACGGAATGCCGCATGCGCCGCGACGATGACCTCGTCGAGCATTCGCGACGAGCGCACGACGCGATCGATGACGGCGCCGAGCTCCTGCCACCTCGCGCCGACGACGCCGTCGTACGCCGACAGATACGCCGTCGCATGCCGGAGGTCGGGCATGGCCTCGAGCACGCGCGTCCGGATCCGGTCGTGCAGCAGCGTCTCGCGCTCACTCACGTACAGCCAGCCAAGCGCCTCGAGCGCGCTCGAGAACGGCGCCATCGGAACGCACTGCGGCAGCTCCGCAATTTCCGAAGCGCTGAGCCCGAGGGCGAGCAGATCTTGCGCGATGTAGCCCGCACGCTGGCGCCGGCGCAGATCGACGAGCAACGGCAGGTGCGGCGTGTACGCGAGCGCCGACTCGAGCGGGGCCTCGAAACCGTAGACGGCCACAAGCCGCCGCAGATACTGCCACTTCGTCAGTTCGCGACCCTGCAGCGACAGCCAGGCCTGGTCCGCGGTCGCGTGATGCGACTGGGTCTCCAGGTTGAGCCTGAGTAGCGCTGCAGCGGCCTTTTCCACGGCGAACGGATTCATTGCAATCTGAGTGCACAACGTCGTGTCTCAGCGGCGCTCACCGAGTGCCGCTTGCGCACGGGTGCGCGCCTGCGCCACGCTAGTCGGCGGCCCCGGTCGGAAGAACGACGAGACGGTCGTCGACGCTGCCGACGCCCTCGATGTCACGGACCAGCTCGGGGACGACGGTCAGATCCGTTTCGCTCGCGACATTGCCTCGGAGAGAGACGCGATCGCGGCGGACCTCGACCACGACCTGTTCGGTGTCGATACCGCTGTTGCGGAACACTTCGAGGATGCGCTCGTAGAGCGCGTTCTCGTCGGCATCCATTTCGCGATGACCGGCGAACGCCTCGCGCTCCTGCTCCAACGACGGACGCCAGCTGGTGTCTGGTTGCGGCACCGTGCGCCGGGTAATTTCTTCATAGGTAGTCGGTGGCTTCGGCATACACCGGATGAGAATGCATCGTGCGTGCCTCCACACATTGCGCACGACCGCGGCGCATGCTCGCGTGCGAGTAGCTCCGCTGCGCGCGAGTGAATGCGCGGTGCGCGGAAACGCGTTACGCGAGATCCCCGAAGCTACTTGCGGCCGCCGAGATCGATCCGCTTGAACGCCGCACTGACTGCATCGTCATGCCCGCACTTGTCGAGCGAGCCGATCATGCGGCGCGCGCCATCGAGCATGTGCTGCTGCGCCGACGCCGGCAGCTTCTTGCCCTTCGCCTTGGCGTCCTTCGCCATCTCGATCGTCGGCTGATTCGCGTCGACGACGGCGTTGATCGTCCCCGCCATCTTCGTGCAGTCATCCTTGTTCACGACGACCGCGTCGACAACCTTGTCGAACAGCGCGAGCCACTCGCGCGCCTCGTTCGGTGTGACCTCGGCCGGCGCTTGCTTGTCAGGTGCTGCCTTCGCGTGTGCGAACGACGGTGCAACAGCCAGCGCGATCGCGATCGACATGCGGACGAGCTTCATCTCGAATTCCCCCAGTCGTCGACGATGACACACGTTCGGTGTGCGCGCGTCCGAAGAGCTCGCAGCGCGCGTCGATTGCGCGGCGCTGCACGAGTTCCTCTGGCATGCTCGACGGATGTCGCGCCTCGCGATCGCTGTCCTCGTCGTCGCGGCCTGCTCGCGGACGGACTCCGCACCGAAGCCCGCACCAGAACCGATGCACGTCGAGAAGGCGCCGGCCGGGTTCTCGATCGAGGCGCGGATCGACGGTGCACCGACGACGTGGGCCGAGGACGTGTTCGATCGCGTCGAGCATCACGCGGTCGCGAACAATCGCGGACAGCCTCGCGACACCTGGTCGCTGCGCGATCTGGTGCACGCGATGGTCGGTGCAAACGCGCGGGTCGTCGCGGTCGTCGGCGCGACGAAGCAGGCGATCACGCCCGAGGCGTGGGCCGATGCGTCGCGCACGCCGGTCGTGCATCGCACCGGCCGCGGCGGGCTCAAGTTCCGCTGGGCAGACGCGAGCGGCAAGTGGGACGAGGAGAGCGTCAACGACGTCGTCGCGCTCGAGATCGTCCGCTAGTCAGCGCGTGCAGTTGTTCGCGGCGGCCGGGCGGCAGATGCCCATGTTGTTGCACTGCTGCGGCTGGCCGTTCTGCATCGGGCACGTGGTCGCATCGCCGGGCGTGCAGGTCTGGGTGCAGACCTGGATGCCGACCTGCTGGAACAGCTGGCAGCTGCCCGACGTGCACTGCGTCGCGTCGGTGCACGGATCGTAAACGGCGCCGGTGCACGCCGCGGCGGTGCCGCCGTCGACGGTGCCCTGGTTGTTCGCGCCGCTGCCGCTGCCACCGCCCTCGCCGCTTCCTTCGCCGCCTCCGCCGCCACCTCCTCCTCCGCCACCACCACCGGTTCCGGCCTCTCCGACGATGCAGCCGGTCGTGACGAGGAGCGCGAGGAGGATCGTCTTCATGCCCGCGGCATCTGCAGCGACGGTGCCAGCGCGGTGTAATCGCCGTGTTGTATCGACGGCGCCAAGTCGGCGTCTCCTCGTCGCGCGAAGGATGTTCGCCCCGCGGGCGGTCCCCAGCTGTGGGGGCGGCCCCCGGCCGTCAGAGCGGCTCGACCCAGCTCGGCGCGAGCTGGCTGTCGAATTGCTCGCACGTCAGCGTACGGATCGAGCTCGGATAGTACGGCGAGCACTCGGGCAGCTGCGCCTGGCAGCCGACCGCGAACTCGAGGTTCGGATCCTCCTGCCGGACCTCGCCCGCGTTCGTCGTCCAGCGAGGACCGGCGCAGCCGCGCGCGTTCAGCGTGTTCGGCGCGCACGTGTAGCGGACGCCCGACGGCGGGTTGCACCGCGGCGCGAACGAATCGTCGTCGCCGCGACCGGGCTCGATGAAACAGCCACCGACCAGCGCCGTCGCCAGGAGCCACGCGATCCGCATGACCAAAGTCTAGCGCGCCGCCGGCGCAGATGGTGCGTTGACTGCACGGCCCGTATCGAACAGCACCTTCCAGCTCCCGTCGGGCTGCTGGCGCCACATCGTCACGTACGTGCTGTCCCACTTGTCGTCGGGCGTCTTGCCCGTGTACGTCGCCTTGCCGACGGTGAAGCCGATCGGGCCCTGCTTGCCACTCGCGATCGGCGCCCATGCGAGCAGGCCGCTCGACAGGACCGGTTCCATCGTCTCCTGGATGGCGGCGCCCTCGATGCGCGCGCCCTTGCGCAGCATGCCGCCTTTGGGGTCGAACGCGGCCATCCAGCCAACCGCGCCCCGCGCCGCGACGTCGGCGGCGAACGCCTTGTCGGCGGCCTCGAGCTCGGGGCCCGGCGTCCGCGTGCCCGGCGAGAACGTGAACGTCGTGTCCTTCGCGCCGTGCAGCGTCGCGCGCAGCGTCTCGCCATCGCGCGCGTAAGTGATCGCCTTCGGATCGTCGTGCGCGGGGTTCGCGAACGTGACCGTGCTCGCACCGACCGACTCTTGCTTGAACTCGACGGAGCGCTCGCCATTCGGAATCGCGATGAAGCGCAGCACGCCGTCGGCCGGGCCCGCGCCCTCGCCGTCGTCGACGATCATCACCTCGAACGTGTCGCCGGCGAGCGAGATGCCGTACATCGCGCCGGCGGCGGCGACCCAGTGCTCGGTCGCGGAGTCGCCCTTCCAGTCGCCGAGCCACCACGCGAGCGGCGCGAGTGCGGGCGACAGCTCGGTCGTATCGACGACAGGTGCGGGCTTGGCGGGCGCGGCCGGTTGCGAGCCGCAGGCGACGAGCGTGGCGAAGAGGAGAGACGCTGTGATGATTCGCATGGTCAGAACTGGAAGTAGATGAAGGGGACCACCTTCGCATGGCCGAGCTCGCGAAGCACGAGCGCGGCGGCGGCGAGCAGGCCACCCTGTGCCCACGCCGGCAGCATCGCGAAGCGCTCGCGCATCCAGCGGAAGCTGCCGTCGGCGAAGAAGTGCGTCGCGAACCCGACGGCGAGCGCGGTCGTCACGAGCGGGACGATGTTCGGCGAGTCGTACTGGCCAGAGCCGAGCTGGCGCAGGATCGCGAGCGCGGCATCGAACGACTCGGCGCGGAAGAAGATCCACGCGAGGCAGACGTAGTTGAACACGAGGAACACGGCGATGCCGCGCAGCACGATCGACCGGAGGTGCCCGGCGAGATCCTTCGGGCCGCGCTCGACGAGGTCCGCGGCGAGCGCGAGGCCCCAGGTCACGACGACCAGCGGGATCCACGTCCACTCGTCCCAGTACTGGAGCGCGACGAGGAACACGACGCCGCTCGCACACATGCCGATGCGTAGCAGCTCCGGGATCAGGAGCTCGCGGCTCACCTTGTCGACGAGGCGCGCGGGCGGGATGCGCGAGCGGAGCGGCCAGAGCGCGCGCCATGGGATGCCCGCCGGCAGCGGCAGCGCCTCCGACTTCGCCGGCTCGCGGCCGAGCCACGCCGTCGCGACCGCCCACAGCGGCGTCAGGTAGAGCCACGCGATCACGAGCTTCCACCACGTGCCCGTGTCGTCGGGAATGATCGTCGTCTGGATCGCGAGACCCGCGAGCGCGAGCAGCGCGCAGCCAGCGAGCAAACGCCACGCGGCACCCGCCTCGCGCGCGGTCGCACGCTGGAAGTAGCGCGTCACCGCGAGGCCGAAGCCATGCAGCGCGCCCCACACGATGAATGCCCAGCTCGCACCGTGCCACAGACCGCCGAGCACCATCGTGAGGATGAGGTTCAGGTACGTGCGCGCTGCGCCGAGCCGGTTGCCGCCGAGCGTGACGTACAGGTAGTCGCGCAGCCACGTCGACAGGCTGATGTGCCAGCGTCGCCAGAACTCCTGCAGGTTCGCGCTGCGATACGGCGTGCGGAAGTTCTCCGGCAGCTCGAAGCCGAGCACCGCGGCCGAGCCGATCGCGATGTCGGAGTACGCCGAGAAGTCGAGATAGATCTGCAGCGCGTAGCCGTACACGCCGGCGAGCACCTCGACCGCCGAGAACGCGCCGGGGCTATCGAATACGCGATCGACGATGACGAGCGCGAGCGTGTCGGCGAGCGCGACCTTCTTGAACAGACCGACGACGATGCGAAACAGCCCGCGCGTCGCCTTCTCGAGCTCGAGCGCCGGCAGATCGTCGAGCTGCGGCAACAGGTCCTGCGCGCGGACGATCGGCCCTGCGACGAGCTGCGGGAAGAACAGCACGAACGTCGCGAACTTGATCGGCGAGCGCGTCGCGCGCAGCTGCTTGCGATAGACGTCGATCGTGTAGGACAGCGACTGGAACGTGTGGAACGAGATGCCGGCGGGCAGGATCAGGTGGAGCCGCTTGACCGGCAGGTCGAGCACGTCGTGCGTGACGAAGTCGGCGTACTTGAAGAAGAACAGGATGCCGAGGTTCGACACGAGGCTCACGACGACGAGCAGCTTGCGCGCCTGTGGCGACTGGCAGTTCTCGATCCAGATCGCGAGGTAGTAGTCGAGGATGATCGTGCCGAGCAGCAGCGCGAGGAGGTAGCGATACGGGCCCGGCATCGCCGCTGCCCACGCGTGATAGAAGAGGCTCGACGCGACGAACAGCACGACGATGCGGCCGAGCGCTCGGTGACCGTCGTCGCGCGCGAGGCCGATGCCGAGGCCGAGCACCGCGAGGACGAGCAGGTGACCGTGCGCGGCGATCCAGGCCGTGACCGCATCGAGCGAATCGGTGCGATGCGCGATCGCGACCGTGAGGGCGACGACGGCGAGCACGCCGACGATACCGCGCGCGACGACGCGCTGCCCGGCATCCGACGACAGCCACGTCCCTCCCCTGCGTCCCGCCCAGACCGCGCCGGCGACCGCCGCGAGGCCGATCGGCCACCGGATGAAGATCATCGACAGCGACCAGTGATCCCACGCGTCGCTCGAGCCGCCGAACGTCGCGAGCCGGAGCACGATGCCGCCGACGGGGTCCCACAGCGCGTCGGGCTCCTTCGCGACGAGCATGAACACGATGTCGCCGAGGAGGATCATCAGCGCAGCCCGCGCGAGCCAGCCACGCGCATCGCCGACGCGCGCGAGCACGTAGAGGAAGAACACGGCGATCAGGAACACCGGATAGTCGGGGTTCGAGAACAGCATCAGTGCGCCGTGCCGCGGTGCCAGCGGGCGTAGTCTTCGAGGATCGCGCCCGAGAGCGCGTCGGCCCAGCGTTCGTAGCCGAGCTTGGTCAGGTGGACATGATCCTTGAACGCGACGGGCGGCTCCGCGAGCACCCAGCCGGCCATCTGGTCGCCGCCGCCCATCGCGGCGAACGTGTCGAAGAACGCGACCTTGTTGCGCACCGCGGCCGCGTGCTCGACGGCGATGATCTCGCGCAGGATGCCGGGCGTCCTCCACTCGCACTCCGGCATCACGCCGGCGTCGACGCCCGGCTTCGGCGGCTTCATCCGATCGCACGCCTTGCCGGCCTCGCGCACGCCCATGTCGGGTGGACCGAGGATCAGGATCGACGCGGTCGGAGCGGCCGCGCGGATCCGCAGGATCGTCTCGTCGTAGTACTTCGCCATGTCCTCGAGGACGAGCTGGGGATCGTCGGCCTCGTTCGTGCCGTACTGCAGGATCACCAGGCGCGGATCGCGCGTCGCGAGCTGCTCGCCGATGATCGACCAGTCCCACGAGCGCAGGCTGCCGAGCCGGCGACCGACGACGCCGAGCGCGTCGACGATCACGCCCGGGCGCAGCCTCTCGAGCACGACGCCGAACAGATCGATCGCGCCGCCGCCGCCGTGCTCGAGCGTCAGCTTGTGCGCCCCGTCGGGGACCGGCACGACCTGGCGCGCGGGATGCGGTGGCTCGATCGTCGTCGTCTTCGTCGACAGCTCGGTCCATGCTCCATCGTCGACGCGATAGCGCAGAAGGCCGTGATCGGGCGCCGCGTAGTACAGGATCTCGAACTGCGCCGTACGCTTGCCGTTCGGGCAGTCGCCGCACGTCTCGACCCATAGCTGCGCGCCCTTCTTCGTTCCCGACACGCGCACGCCGGCGAGGCCGAACGGCTCGTCGTCGCCGCGCTTGCCGGCAACCGACGCGGTCCACGTGCCGGTGCGCCCGTACTTCACATCGCGCTGGTAGTAGTGCTTCGCCGGTGGCGCGCCCGCGGCGACGGTGCCGCGCCCCCCATCGCCGAACCGGCCCTGAAACGTCGTGCGCAGCCGCGACGTCATCGCGTCGCCCGCCGTGTGCGAGTCGCCGAACACGACCGCGACGACGCGCCCCGCCGGTTCGCCCTTCTCCGCCGCTGCGAGCCCCTGAAACAGGAAGTCGAGCGTGCCCGGCGGCGCGTCCAGAAACCCGTGCGTGCTCTCGGGCACCGTCGGCGTCGGACCGACCTCGGCGACGCCGCCATCGCCGAGCACGACCGGCTCGCGCGGATGCTGCGACTTGTGCGCGCGCTCGCCATCGCAGCCCGTCCCGCAGCCGACGAGCGCACCGGCCATCGCGACCGCGAGCGCCCAGCTACTTGTCCGCATAGCGCTTCGCGCCCGTCATGAGCGCGTCGAAGACCGCATCGGAGACCTTCACCGCACCGGACTTCGAGAGGTGCGTGAAGTCGCTCGAGACGAGATGCTTCTTGAACCACTTCGCCGCCGAGCCCTTGCCGCCCATCCACTCGAACGTCGAGAAGAACGCGCAGCCCTGCGCGTGCGCCGCCTTGCGCTGCGCATCGACGAGCACCGGGATGATCGGCTTGGACACGTACGAGTCGTCCTTGGCCTCCGCCTGATCGGTGGGCGACACGACGAGGCAGGTCGCATCGGGACGAGCCTTGCGGATCGGCGCGAGCAGCTTCTCGTAGTGGCTCTGGTACTCCTTGGTCGCGGCGTCCTTGGGGCCGAGCCAGTGCGCCTCGTTCGCGCCGATCATGATCATCACGAGGTCGGCGCTGCGATGCTCGAGCTGCGTCGTCCAGTGCGCGGTGTCGGCGGTCGCGTAGCTCTTCACGTGCACGCTGACGATGCCGAAGTTATCGACGACGGCGCCCGCCTTGTTCTCGAGCGAGATGCCGAACAGGCGCGTCTTGCCCTTCGCGCTGAGCTCGAACTTCTTCGCGCCGGCCGGCGCAGTTCCGATCGCCCAGCCCGGCGCCTTCGCGTCGGCGGCGGTCGCGACCTTCGCGATCTCCGCGCCGTCGGCGCTCAGCGTCACGGTGCCGCCCGTCGGCTGCGTGAGGTAGTAGAGCTCGGCCGTCGTCGCGGTGCCGGCGACGAGCTTGAACCCGGCGCGCGCGTTCGTCGTCTCGACCGATGCGCCCGCAGGTCCGTAGAGATGATCACCGGCGTGCGATGTCGACACCGCGAACGACAGCCAGTTCTCGCCGTCGGTGCGCGTGATCGCGGTGTGCTGGCAGAACCGATGCGGCGGCACGATGTAGACGAAGCCGGGGCCGCCATCGCCGAGCTCGGCCTGGAGTCGCGAGCGCAACCGGCCCGGGAGATCGTCGGTCGCGATGACGGAGTCGCCGTACCACGACACGCGCAGCGCCCGGCCGAGCGTGCCCTTCTTCGTCGCGGCGACCGCGCGATAGAAGCCGTCCATCGCCCACTTCGCACACTTCTCCTCGGTGCCGTCGAGGCAGACGTCGTCGAGCGCGCCGATGTCGTGGCTGCCCGCGGGCGCCGGCGGCAGCTTCGCGACGATGTCCGTGTCGTCGACTTCGGCCGCGCTCGCCGTGTGGACCGTCGCCGCAGGACCTGCAGGCTGATCGGCGCGCTTCGTCGTCAGTCGATCGGCGAGCGCGCGGACATCGCCATCGATCACGAGCAGCGCGCCGGCGAGGATCGCCGTGAACCACGCGAACGTCGGCGCGACCGTCCAGCTGCGGTCAGCGACGCGCACCTCGCGATCGTCCTCGGCCATCGTGGGCGAAGGTATGCGAACGACATGTGGACCTCAAGATCGGTCCATGGCGTGGCGATCGCATTTGTCGACGGTCTCGGGAGGAACCTGAACGGACCTGGCAAAGATCACCGACTCGGCGCAGCCCGTGCAAATCACCGGACGGCCGTCTACCATCGTGAGCAGCAATGCGGTGGTGGCTCGTCTGTACCTGCGTGGTCGCGTGCACGCCGCAGCCGACGGCCGAGTATCCGGGCCCCACCTATGCGCCGCCGTCGATGGCGCCAGCGATGTACAGCGCGACCGAGGCCGGCACGGTCGTCGATCGCAAGACCGACTTCGCGTTCGATGGCGGTCGGATCGAGATCGAGATGCGCCTCGACGGCAATCGCGTGGTCGAGGTCGCGCGCAGCCGCTACGCGGTCCCGATCGTCATGCAGTGGAGCGTCGGCGAGCTCGTCAACCTCGAGCCGATCGGACCGGTCTCGGGCGCGATCTATCTCCCCGCCGCGGACAAGCCCAATGGCGTCGGCGGCGCGGTCGTGCTCACGAGCTACGCGCTGCGGATCCCTGATGCCGCATTCAACCGCAAGCTCCGCACGCACGCGCGATTCGGCGATCCCCAGGCGCGTCCCGAGCCGTATCCGTATCGCCTGCCCTACCAGGCCGGCAAGACGTTCACCGTGCTCCAGGGCTTTCACGGCCAGTTCTCGCACCGCGGCTCGAACGAGTACGCGGTCGACTTCGATTGCCCCGTCGCGACGTCGGTCCTCGCGGCGCGCCCCGGGGTCGTCGTCGCCGCGAACGCGGCTGCGCAGGGATCGGGCACGACCTCCGAGTTCCTCGACTACGCGCGGACGAACTTCGTGCTGATCCTCCACGACGACGGCACCCTCGGCGAGTACATGCACCTCGCGCCGAGCGGTGTCCGTGTCTCGATCGGCCAGCGCGTCGAGCGTGGCGACGAGCTCGCGCTCTCCGGCAACACCGGCTACTCGTCGACGCCGCACCTGCATTTCCAGGTGATGACGGCAGGTTCCGACGGTCTGTCGGCCCTATCGTTCCCGTTCGAGCTCGCGGTCGCGCCGAACCAGGTCGAGGCGCCGGTTCAGGGCCGGGCCTATCCGAGCTGGGAGTAGCCGCCGCGTCTCCCCGATTTGTGGCTCAGATTCCAGTTTGTAGACGAGGTGACGATCGTCGAGATCGATGGACGTCACGCGGCCTCGTCGACGCCGGGTAATGATAGGCTCGGTTTCAGTGAGGTGCCCGGTTTGTTCTACGCGACCGGCGGAGGTTGGAGTCCTCTGCGAGGAATGTCGCGACGAGCTGTCGAGCCCGATCAAGATCAGCCAGGAACAGATCCTCGCGCGCGTGCAAGTGCCGACGATCGCCGCGCTGATCGACATCTGGGGTCGACCGCATCAACTCGATGCCAACGCCAAGATCGGCCGCCAGGTCGACGATCGCGGCATCGCCGTCCTCGAGCCCAGCGTCTCGCGGCTCCATGCCGAGCTGACGTTCGACGGCTCGCACTGGACGATCCGCGACACCGGCTCGGCCAACGGAACCTACGTCGAGGACAAGCTCGTCGAGGCGCCGACGCCGATCCAGAGCGGTGACCGCATCCGGTTCGGCCACATCGCGTTCTACCTCACCGAGGACATCGGCAAGCTGCCCAGCCCTCGCACGGCGCGCACGGTCACGACGACGATCAAGCCGCCGCTCGCGGTGGAGCCGCGCCCGCGCGCCGGTTCGGTCGCCGGTGGTGGCGACTTCGCCGAGGAAGAGCACACCGACGTCGGCCTGCCGACGATGCGGTTCCGGCTCCACGAGCCGACCGGCGGTGGCGGCGGACTCATCGAGGTCGACGGCAAGCAGGTCCAGCTCACGACCACGCAGTTCGAGCTGATGGCGCTCATGATCAAGCGCATGGCGACCGAGGCTCACCAGCCCGAGCTCGTCCGCGGCTTCGTCCGCAGCTCCGAGCTGATCGCCGACCTGTCGTGGGACACGCGCGAGCCGAGCGAGAATCACGTGAAGCAGCTCGTGAGACGCGTCCGACGGGCGCTGATGAAGTCAGAGATCGGTGACCTCATCGAGTCGCGCCACCGCTTCGGGTACCGCTTGCGAGCAATTCCTCGAGGCGACTGATACGTTCGTCGCAAAACCATGCGGCGTACCCTCGTTGTGATCACGGCACTCCTCGCCGGCCCTGGCCTCGCGGCCGCCGGTGACCCGAAGTTCGAGTACGGAAAGAAGGACGACGTCAAAGACGTCGACGGTGTCGAGTGGAACGCGACGGCCGAGGCCGGCCTCGTGTTCACGACCGGCAACTCCGAGTCGCTGACCGCGACCGGCGGCATCAAAGCGTCGCGCAAGACCGGCGACAACCGCCTCCAGCTCGAAGGCAGCGCGACCTACGCCAAGTCGAGCACGCGCGTCCTGCTCGATCGCAACGACAACGGCATGGTCGACGATGCGACCGAGATCACGAACGTCGACGCGGTCACCGCCGAGACCCTCGCGGGCAAGCTCCGCTACGACCGCTATCTCACCGATCTCAACTCGTTGTTCATCGCCGCGCTCGGGAGCCGCGACATCCCCGCCGGCAAGGAAGCTGTCATCGGTGGCCAGGCTGGCTACAGCCGCAGCCTCCACAAGACGGAGCACTCCAACACCGTCGGCGAGCTCGGCTACGACTTCTCGTACGAGGACACCGTCGCCGGCCCCGCCATCTCGATTCACTCCGCGCGCGCGTTCATGGGCCACCACGCGGCAATGACGGAGGGCGCCGATCTCGACGCGTCGATCGAGATCCTGACGAACCTCAACAAAGAGAACCTGACCACCGTCGACGACGACGGCAACCTGCGCGACGGCAGCGCGTTCCAGGACACGCGCGTGAACACGAAGATCGCGATCTCGGCCAAGATCGGCGCGAACCTCGCGTTCTCGTCGTCGATCGAGGTCAAGTACGACCGCCGTCCGAGCCCGCTCGCCGTGAAGAACCTCGCAATGGGCTTCGTCCCCGAGGCCTCGCCGCTCGATACGGTCATGAAGGCTTCGTTCATCTACACGTTCGTCGGCCCGAAGAAGAAGTAACGGCGTCTCCGCTGGCGCTGGCTACCCACCCGGGTACCCGGCTCCAGCGGGTCCGAGGCCCAGACGGTCGCTGACGGTCCGGGGCCCAGACGAAGGGTCCGCGTTGCCGACGGTCCGGGCTAAACAAAGGATCCGCGGTCCGGGGCCCAGACGAAGGGTCCGCGTTGCCGACGGTCCGGGCTAAACAAAGGATCCGCGGTCCGGGGCCCAGACGAT
>JABFXX010000702.1 GCA_013368795.1 Kofleriaceae bacterium | reverse complement strand
GATCGCGAGCACACCCGTCGCGAGATCTCCGAAGCCCGCGGGCGCCGCGAACGCGGCGGGGAGCGCGGGAGCGACCACGCCGGGAATCAGGAAGCTCAGGCCGATGAAACGCAGAAACATGTGGGGCGCGACGAGCCAGATCAGCGCCGTGCTGCGAGGCGATCTTCGGAGCCGCGGCCAGACGAGGAGCCGCGCCGCGACGATCGCGCTCGTGAAGTTCATCGCGATGCTGAGGCCGAACAGTGCCCTCGGATCCATGACCTTCTCGGTTACCGACCGTGCAAGTCGAGCGCCGATCGGTGGAGCGTTTGCGGCAGCGTGCCGCTGTGGGACGTCGCTCGCGCGAAAACCTCTACACCTCGATCGGTGACGCGCGTATCGTCCGGGCGTGCGCATCGGTCTGCTCGCGACCTGGTTGCTCGTCACGCTCGTCGGTTGCGACCCCGATGGACGCCCCGCCATGGTCACGCCCGATGCGCCGGGGCCGCTCGAGGCGCGCTGCGACGACCCGGCGGTATGGACCTCACCAGCGCTCGCGGCCGCCGAGCTCGAGGTTGTCATCGGCGGCGACCCGTGCGAGCGGGCGCAGCTCCCGCTGCACCGGGTGTTGCTCACCTGGGCCGGCGAGCGTCCGGTCGAAGTCGAGGAGGACCAGCAGGTCGGGCGGGTGTGCTGGCGCGTGACCGAGGCGAGCCCGGGATCGGGATGGACGGCGGGCCAGGAGTTTTCGTCCGTCGGCTCGGCGGAGATGAACCTCGTCGGCTTTTCGCGCCCGGTGACCGTCGAGGGCCGCGCGCTCCTCGAGGACGGAAGGATCGCGTACGCGATCGCGCCGAAGAAGGTCGAGCTCGCCGCGGCGGCGATCGTGGAGCCCGCCGCATCGACGGTGATCGCGGTGATGGGAGCGCGAGGCCGGGTCGAGCGCGACGCCGTTCATCTGTGGGGCCAGCGCATCCCGACGGACGAGGTTCTCGATGCCGCGTCGCTCCGCACGTTTGCCGGTGAGGACATGGGCGACGCGATCACGCTCCACCGCGTCGGCGCGAACGTGGTGCGACGGGTGTGGACGCGCCGGGACAATCAGATCGACTACACGGACCTCGTGATCGGCCCCGGCACGCGCGGGCGGATCACGAAGTGGGGAAACGCAGTTCTCGTCGATGGGACCGACCTCGTCATCCTCAACTACGACAATGCGAGCCACGGCATGGTCGTCAAACGCCGGGTCACGCTCGCGGCCGAGCCCACCGAGTTCCTCGAGGACGGCAGCAGCGTGTGGATGCACGTGCCCGGCATGATCATCCGCGCGGGTCTGTTCGAGGACGACCTTCACACGTTGGCCGTCGGCGACGGCGTGATCGTTCCGACGATCGAGTACTTCGCGTCGTATTTCTTCGACGGGACGACGTTCCGCGCGATCCAGCAGCCGTACCCCGAGATCGAGCTCGCGCCCGTCGGTATCGAGCCAAAGGCGGAGGACCTCGCGCGTATTGGCAAGCCGATCGCAACGATCGAGGGCATCGTGTTCGGCGAGAGCGGCTTCCTCTCGATCGATGGCCTGCAGAGCGGCTGGCCGGCACCGTTTGGCCCAAGCTCCGCGTCGTACGCCGACGTGTTCGGGGACGGTCGCCTCGGGCCGCTGTCGATCGACAACGCGACCTACGTGATCGAGCGCGACGGCGGTAGCGCCGAGCTCTACCAGGCCCCGTATTACGGCTACTGTGAGCCGATCTGATGCGCGCTCGCTTCGCACTCGCGATCCTCTCGGTCGCCGCTTGCAGCCCCGATGGCGGGCCCCCCATGTCGGCGACGCCCGATGCGCAGAAGTCGCGGGTGTCGGGCTGCGACGACCCGGCGGTGTGGACGCTGCCGGCGCTCACGGAGACCGAGGCCGAGTACAGGATCGGCCTCGGCGAGTGCGAGCCAGCGCAGCTTCCACTGCAGCGCGTCCGGCTCCGCTGGAAGGAGGACTATGGTTTCGAGGCGGAGCAGCACAAGCTCGTCGACCGCGCGTGCTGGCGCGTGACGGAGGCGACTCCAGGGTCCGGGTGGACCGCCGGCCAGATGATCATCTCCGACTGGTATCAGGCGGCATTCAACATCGTCGGCTTCGCCCGCCCGATCACCGTCGAAGGCCGCGCACTCTTCCAGGATGGAACGATCGCGTATTCGATCCCGCCGACGAAGATCGAGCTCGCGCCCGCGACGATCGTCGAGCCGAATGCGTCAACCGTGACGGCGATCATCGGGCCCGAAGGTTGGGTCGAGCACGATGCCGTCCGGGTGTGGGGGCAGCGCATCCCGACGGAGGAGGTCCTTGGCGCGGCGCGCATCGACGTTTCGGGGAGCGAACCGATCACGCTCCACAGGATCGGCGCGAATCTGGTCCGGCGGTGGTGGACGCACGTGAACAACCAGGTCCAGTACAAGGACCTCGTGATCGGTGCCGGCACTCGCGGGCAGCTCACGAAGCGGGGTAACGCGGTGCTTGTCGATGGGACGGAGCTCGTGCTCCTGAACCAGAGCGTCGACAACGTGAGCGTCAGGAGTCGGGTCACGCTGCCCGCGGAGCCTCTCGAGATGGTCGACGCCGACACCACCGTGTGGGTACACCTGCCGGGCAAGATCATGCGCGTCGGGATCCTCGACGCTGCGTCGCGAACGTTGGCGGTCGGCGACGGCGTGCTGGTGCCGGTGAGCGACCACGACGGGACGTACTTCTTCGACGGCGCGACGTTCCACAGGCTCCAGTGGGCCGCTCAGCAGATCCAGCTCGTTCCGATGGGGTTCACGCCCGCGGCGGACGACCTCGCGCGGCTCGGCAAGCCCGTGGGCTTCGTCGGCGACGTGCTGTTCGGCGAGAATGGCTTGCTCTCGGTCGACGAACGTTCGGAGCCCGTTGACCCCATTGTCGGCCCTGCGTCTGCGTCGTACGCCGACCTGTTCGGAGAGGGTCACCTCGGACCGTTGTTCGTCGACGACGCGACTTCGTACGTCATCGTGCACGAGGGCGGCAGCGCCGAGCTCTACCAGGCCCCGCACAACGGCTACTGCAATCCGATCTGATCGATCACTCGACCATGCGGAGGAACTTCGCCACCGGCTTGCCGTTGGCGCCGATGTGCACCTTGAACATGTGCATGATCTGGCCGTGGTTCCTCGGGTTGTCCTGACCGCCTGAGAACTTCCACGTGTTCACCGCCATGATCACGTCGCCGTTCGCGTCGCGGAAGAACGTCGGCGTGCCAGGACCGAACATCTGGAGATCCGGGCGGCTCGACAGCCACGGCCTGTCGGGCGTCTTCTTCACGCACGCGCCGCCGATGCTCGGGCCACAGTCCGCGTAGCCGACGCCGTACGTGTTGTCGCGGAACGAGCCGCCCGAGTAGAAGACGTACCAGCGCTTCTCGCGGCCGGCGTCGAGGCGCACCATCGCCGCGTTCTCCATGACGGGCTCTTCCCAGCTGCCCTTCGTGATCCGGGTCAGCTCCTGCCATTCGCTACCCGGCGCGAAGTGCTGACCGAATTCACCCAGCTTGCGGATCGAGATCGTGTTGACGTGGTCCGGCTTGTCGATGCGTGCGACCAGGTGCCAGTCGCCGTGCGCGTCCCTGACCGGATACGGATCGATTGCCCAGTGCCCGTCGGGACACACCATCGGCCCGGCGAAGTCGTCGACGAACGGTCCGTGCGGACCCGAGGCATGCGCGCGGTACGTGCACATGTGCTGCTCCGAGCCCTCGACGGCGGCCGTGTAGTAGAGCATCCAGTGGTCGTCGTCGATCTTCGCCGCGCCGGGCGCCCACACCGAGCCGTTCTGCTTGGCGAGCCTGTTGAGCCGCGGCAGTGCATCGCCGACGCGCAGCCAGTGCTCGCCGTCGTCGTTCGACCGTGCATGCGCGACGTGGACGGTGTCGCCCTGGAAGCTCTGGATCGCGAAGTACGCGTGCAGCGTGTCGCCGTCGCGGACGATCGTCGGCGAGCCGAACCGACCGTGGAACGGCGGCAGCGCGACCTCACCGCTGGTCTCCTCGTCGGGCGAGCTCTCGTCGTCGCCGATCATGCAGGCAGACAGGGCGGAGGCGGCGACGAGGCAGGCGGCAGTGGCTCTCAGCATGGCCCGCCGAAGGGCAAGGCAGGTGCCAGCGCCAAGTCGCCTGAATCTCGTCGGGCGGCGGCGACGGTGTAGCGCCGGATGTTACAGGTGCACCAGGCGGGTCACGGCAGCTTCGCGCGGAAGTGGAACGCTTCCATCCCGAAGCGCTCGCGGAAGTAGAAGCGATGCGCCTGCTCGCGCGTCACCCGCGAGATCAGCTGGATCTCGGTGCAGCCCTGGTCGCGCGCCTCCGCCTTGAGCCAGTCGAGCAACGCCCGGCCGTGACCGCGAGAGCGCGCGGTCTCGTCGGTGACGAGGTCGTCGATGTAGAGGAGGCGCCCGCAGTACAGCATCTCCATGTAGCGGTAGCCGGCGACGGCGCGCACGATGCCGTCGTCGAGCGATGCGGCGAGCCGGAACCTGTCGCTCGCCATCAGGCGTCGCACGAGCGGCACGTACTCGGCACGGACGAGGTGCGGTCGCAGCTGCGCCATCACGTCGAAGGTCGCGGCGATCTCGTCGTCGGTGGTAGCGAGCGCGATGGTCATGTCCGCAGGATACGTGCGTGCCTCTGCGCCGACCGGTACAGGTCGTGCGCGTGCCGGCACCACACATCAGCGCCGCGGCTTGTCGCGAAATGCGTCGGCGACGAGCGCCCTGAACAGCTTTGCGCCTGGATCTTCGTGCGTGCGCGCGTGCCAGACGAGCTGCATCTCGATCGGCATCGCCGGCGCCGGAATCTTGGCGACGCGGAGCGGGAGGTGCTTGGCAAGCTGCACGGCGACACGCATCGGCATGCCGACGGCGAGGTCGGTGGTTGCGACGATCATCGCGGCCGCGGCAAACCCGGGGACGATCACCGCGACGTTGCGGACGAGACCGTGCCGATGAAGGAACGCGTCCATCATCTTGGTTCCGACGCCGGCACGGCCGAGCACGATCCAGGTGTCGACGTAGCGAAGGCTGTTGAACTGTGCCCGCGACAGGCGGGGCGCGCGGATCGGATGGCCTTTGCGGAGCACGAGCACGCCGTGGTCGACGTACAGCGGTTCGGCATGCACGTCGGCGTGACTCGCGGCGGTCGGCACGACCGCGGCGTCGACAATGCCGGCCGCGAGGCCATCGGAGGCCTTGAGCTGGTCGATGCTGACAATGTGGAGCTGCGCGAGCGGCATCTCGCTGGCGAGCGTTGCAGCGAGGTGCGGCACGCTCGCGATCTGGTCGTTGTCCGAGCACGCGAGCACGAACCGCCTACGTGTCGTCGCCGGATCGAACGTACGGTCATCGCCGACGGCGCGCTCCAGCTCGCGAAGCGCGGTGGCGACCCGTGGCGCGAGCTCCTGGGCACGAGGTGTCGGCACGAGCCCGCGCCCGCGGCGGACGAGGAGCGGATCGCCGATCACGGCACGCAGACGCGACAGCGAGTTGCTGATCGCAGGCGGCGTGACGTGGAGCTTGGCCGCGGCCTTCGCGACGGTCTTCTCCTCGAGCACCGTGTGGAACACGAGGAGGAGGTTGAGGTCGAGCGCCGATAGATTCACGGTGGTGAAGTATAGCCACACGAATCGTAAATGGCGGTGATTCGCCGGATGCGTACAGTCTGCGCGACATGTCAGCGAAGCCACGCACCGCCCTCATCATCGGCTGCGGGATCGGCGGCCCGGTCGCGGCGATCGCGCTGCGGCGGGCCGGATTCGAGCCGGTCGTCTACGAGGCATACGACCGCAGTGCCACCCATGTCGGTTCGTTCCTCAACCTCGCGAGCAACGGTCTCGACGCGCTGAAGACGCTCGGCGTCGCCGATGCGGTGACGCGCGCCGGGTTCGCGACACCGCGCATGGTGATGTGGAGCGGCACCGGCAAACAGCTCGGCGAGGTCGCGAACGGCGAGACGTTGCCCGACGGTACGACGAGCATCACGATCAAACGCGGCCTCTTGCACCGCGCGCTCCGCGACGAGGTGGCTCGGCTCGGCATCCGGGTCGAGGAGGGCAAACGCTTCGTCGACTGCGAGGAGGGGGTGCACGGCGTGCTCGCACGCTTCGAGGACGGAAGCGAGGTGACCGGTGGCATCCTCGTCGGCGCCGATGGCGTGCACTCGAGAGTGCGCCAGAAGCTCGATCCGAGGGCACCGAAGCCGAGCTACACGCGGCAGCTGTCGATCGGCGGCGTCGCGCGGCTCACGCTGCCGGCAAAGCCCGGCACGTATCACATGACGTTCGGCAAGCGTGCGTTCTTCGCATACGCCATCTCACCGGCCGGCGAGGTGTACTGGTTCGCGAACGTCGCCTCGGAGACGGATCGCGAGGCGCTCGCCATGGAGGCGTGGAAGGCGCGCCTGCACGACCTGCTCGAAGGCGACGCCGGGCCGGCGCTCGACATCCTCGATGCGACCGGCGACGAGATCGCCGTGTATCCGATCTACGACATGCCGACGGTTCACACCTGGCATCGGGGCCGCGCGGTGCTGCTCGGTGATGCGATTCATGCGACCTCGCCGAGTGCAGGGCAGGGCGCGTCGCTCGCGATCGAGGACGCGCTCGTGCTCGCGAAGTCGCTGCGCGATACCGACGACATCGCCGAGGCATTCGCTCGCTACGAGAATGCGCGTCGTGCACGCGTCGAGCGCGTCGTTCGCTACTCGAACCGGATCGGTGGCACGAAGATCGCAGGCCCGGTCGGGCGATGGTTCCGCGATCTGCTCATGCCGGCCGCGCTGAAGCTGTTCGCGAGCGGCAAGTCACACGCCTGGCTCTATCGCCACCACATCGACTGGGAGCAGGCGGCGTGATCGCGCGCGGTTTACTCGTTGCACTCGTGCTGCCCGGTTGCTTTGGGTCGTTTCGCGACTGCCCGGTGGTCCCCGACGACGAGCTCGCGGTGTTGCCAGCGCAGCTGTCGCAGACCGGCCTGTTTGCCGACATCGCCAGCGAGACGCTCGCGCCGGGTGTGATGCCATACACGCCGAGATTCGCGCTGTGGAGCGACGGCGCGACGAAGCGACGCTGGATCTATCTGCCGCCCGACACACAGATCGACTCGACCGATCCGGACGCGTGGAACTTCCCGCCCGGAACCAAGCTCTGGAAGGAGTTCACGCGCGACGGAGTCCGCGTCGAGACGCGCATTCTGTTCAAGCATGGCGCGGCATCGACGGACTGGACGATGGCCGCCTACGTCTGGACCGACGGCGACGCGGCGCTGACGCCCGACGGTGTCTCCAACGCCGCGGGCACCGCGCACGACGTGCCGAGCGCCTCGCAGTGTCACGGCTGTCACGGCGGCACGCGCTCCGGCGTGCTCGGCGTCTCCGCGGTGCAGCTCGCCGAGCGCGGCGAGGGCGGTGATATCGGCCTCGCCGACCTCGTGGAGGCGGGACGCTTCACGGCCGCGGTCGCACCGACGACGATTCCCGGCGACGACACGACGCGTGCCGCGCTCGGCTACCTGCACGCGAACTGCAGCCACTGTCACAACCAACGGCGGCCACCGCACGACGGCCCGCGCTGCTTCGATCCCGAGCGCTCGTTCGACTTCACGCTGCGCACGACCGACCTCGACGCGCCGGCCTCGACGGCAACCTACCGGACGGCGATCGGCAAGGCGATCAAGGCCGGCAATCCGGGAGACAGCGAGGTCATGCACCGCATCCGGTCACGCGACCCCGACTGGGGCATGCCCGCACTCGGCACCGAGGTTGTCGACGACGCGGGGGTGGCGACCCTCGAGACCTGGATCCGCACGCTCTAGCGCTCGAGCACGCGCGCGTCGATCACGTAGACGTCGCGCAGGCCGTTGCCGGGTGCGCGGAGCTTTTGCTCGAGCTCGTCGAAGTCGAGCGGGCGCGCCGGCGGCGCGGAGCTGCGGTTGCTCGTGAAGAACAGCCACTTGCCGTCGGGTGTGAGGCGAGGCCCGAAGTCCCAGCCCGCCGAGTTGATCGGCGCGGGCAGGTGAACGGGCTCGGTCCACGCGGTGCCGTCGCGACGCGACACGTAGAGGTCGTAGCTACCGAGGCTGTCGGGACGGCCCTTCGCGGCGATCACGACGAATCGCCCGTCGGGCGCGATCATCGGCTCGATCTCGTTCGCGGCGGAGTTGATCGGTGCGCCGACGTTCTCGGGCGCGCTGAACGTCCCGTCAGCGCGCAGCGTCGCGCGCCAGATGTCGCAGTCGCCGAGCCCGCCTTCGCGACACGAGCCGAAGTACATCGTGCCGTCGCTCGTGAACGTCGGGAACCACTCGTCGGCGGGGCTCGATAGCTCGGCGACGTGGCGCGGCTCGCCGAACTGGTTCTTGCCGAGCACGTCGATGGTCCAGATCTCGCTGTCGGTGCGCGGCTTGCCGTCGACGGGACGCAGCGACACGAAGAACGCGCGCTTGCCGTCGGGGGCGAACACGAGGTCGCCATCGGGCCACTGGCCGGAGAACGGGGCGACGCGCGGCTTGCTCCAGCCGGTCGGCGAGTGCTCGCTGTAGACGACCGTGAAGTGATCGAAGCTCGGCGTGTCCTTGAGCCAGTAGATCGCACTGCCGTCGGGGCTCATCGTCGCGTGCGCGTCGTCGTCGCCGGTCGAGATGAAGCCGGGCGCGACGAGGCGCGGCGTGTCGTCGACAGTAGCGACGAGCGCCGTGGGGCCGGAGACCTTCGGATGCGCACCACAGGCCGCGAGCAATACGACGAACCAGCGAGCCGACATGGCCCGACGCTAGCGAGACGCGACCCGGCTCCGCTTTCGAATTCTTTCGATCGCGTCGCCGCGCCGCGCGGTCTCGCGATACTGCGATGGCGTGAGCCCGGTCGCGACGCGAAATGCCGTCGAGAAGTGGCTGTGGCTCGAGAAGCCGAGCTCGAGCGCGAGCGCCGTCAGATCGCTCGCGTGAGGCAGCTCGCGCATCGCGCGCATGAGCCGCAGCCGCAGCTGATAGCGAACGATCGGGATGCCCGCGGCGCGCCGGAACGCGTCGGTCAGGTACGCCGGCGACACGTCGAGCTTCTCTGCGAGCTCGCCGAGGCCGAGCAGCCGGCCGCGATCGCCGAGCAGATCCTTCGCGCGTGTCGCGAGGCGGATCGCGGCGGCCGGTGCGGGCGCGGGGGCCGCGCCGATCGCTGCGTCGGTCGCGCTCGCGACCAGCTCGAGCGCGTGCTGCTCCCACAGCGCGTCGTTCTGCGCCGCCGAGGCGAACCACGCGTATCGCGCTTGCAGGCGCGCCGACGCGATTGCCGTCCGCTTGCGGAACGCGGTCGCCGTGCGCCACAACCGCCGCGCCGTGGCATCGGAGACCGTCGCGAGCAAGCACGTGACGATGCCCGGTTGCGTCGCCGTATCGAACGATGCCTCGTTCGTCTCGACGAACATCACCTGGTTCGGATCGCACAGCATCACGCTGCGCCCGACGTGCCAGCGAAACGTGCCCGACAGCGGGAACATCACCTGGCGCCGCGTCGTGTACGTCTCCTCCGTCGGGCCGCGGCCGAGTGCGCAGCGCAGCAGCTCGACGTGGAGTGCGGGCGTCTCGAGGACCGTCGTGCGCTCGACCATCGGGCCGGGCGAGCATGACACGATTCAGCGCAGCACGATCTGCGCCGCGAACGGCTCGGACGTCGTCGCCGTGCGCCCGCGATCGTCGAACACGTCGAGCTGGGCCGTGCCGCGGATCGTGAAGCCGCCGCCGATGCCTTCCCACCGCGACTGCGGGGGCAGATCGTCCGGCGAGCAGACATGCGCGAAGCCGCGCGCGTCGGTCAGGACCGGGTGCGTGCGGTACTCGTCGGTGCCGAGGTTCTCCTCGATCGCCTGCGCGCGAACCTGGCGATACACGACGACGCGCGCGCCGGCGACGGGCGCATGCTGGGCGTCGATCACGCGGATGCGCAGCTTCGCGTCGCAGCTGCCGCCACGGTGGGTCTCGTGCGTCCCCGGGGAGCCGTACGGACCGCGCACGTTTGCGACGTCGTAGTGCACCGGGGTGCCGGCACACCCGGCGAGCAGCAGGGCAGGGTACAGATACGACTTCACGGTGGATCGACGGACGAGGCGCGCCGGATGGGAACATTATCCTCGCCGCCGGCGCGACAGCGTGCTCGCCAGGTGGACCGCATCGTAGCCGTACTTGTCGCGCACGCGATCGACGACGATCCCGCGGCGCTGGCCGGCATCGAACAGCGGCAGCTGGACGGCATCGAGGCGCAGCTTGGCGAGCTGCACGCCGAGGAGGCGAATCGATATCGGCCGGTCGCGCGCCTCTCGATACAGCTCCATCACGATGCGATGGAGCTCGACGTCGACGTTCGTCGGCTCGATCGTGCGCGCGCGCGTGATCGTGTGGAAGTCGCTGTAGCGCAGCTTGAGCGTGACGCGACCCGCGACGACGTCGCGCTTGCGCGCACGCGAACACACGCGCTCGCACAGCCCCGACAGGATCGACGGCGCGGTCTCCGCATTGGCCTCGACGAACGTGCGCTCGTTCGAGATCGTGCCCGCGACCACACCGCGCGGATCGTGCTCGCGAAACGCAGGACGCTCGCGGCCGAGCTCGTCGTTGCCCTCGCCGCGTGCTGACAGCCGGATCGACGACGTGTACGCGCCGAAGATCGGACGCAGCAGCGCCTCGGGTGCCTCCACGAGCTGGCCGAGCGTCGCGATCCCGAGCGCGCTGAGCCGCAACTCGGCGACCGGACCGATGCCGGGCAGCTTGCGCACGGGCAGCGGTGCGAGCGTCGCGGCCTCGGTGCCCGCGCGCACCATCAGCACGCCCTGTGGCTTCGCGAGCCCGCTCGCGACCTTCGCCATCGGCTTGCTCGTCGCGATCCCCGCGCTCGCCGGCAGACCGAGCTCGCGATCGATCGCGCCGGTCATCTCGCGCACGACGCGAAGGATCGTCGCGTCGTCGTCCGCGTCGCCGGGCCGGCGATACAGCCGCTCGCAGCCGCGGAAGTCGAGGTAGTGCTCGTCGATGCTCGCCGCGACCACGACCGGGCTGAACCGCTCGACGATCTCGCGCGCTCGGTTCGAGTAGTCGCTGTACTCGTCGCCGTGCCCCGGCACGAACACCGTGTCGGCGGGCGCCTTCTCCGACGCCTCGCGGATCGACATCCCCGAGCGCACGCCGAACGCGCGGGCCTCGTAGCTCGCGGACGTGACGACGCCGCGTCCCCACCGACTCCCACCGACGACGACGGGCTTTCCGCGCAGGCTCGGATCGAGCAGGCGCTCGACCGACACGAAGAACGTGTCGAGATCGAGGCAGCACATCCGAGGATCTCGCATCGCCGCCCTGGATTCTGGGCCTGGGCATATGTTCAGTTCAAGTCTGTTGTCGATCCGCGGCGCGCTCGTTCGTCGCCTCCCCAAACAAGGAGATCCCCATGCGCAAGATCATCGTTCACGAGTTCATCACCCTCGACGGCATCATCCAGGCACCGGGCGGCGACGGCGAAGACACCGACGGCGGCTTCAGCCACGGCGGCTGGACCCAGCCCTACTGGCATGACGACATCGGCGCGTCGTTCGGCGCACTCATGCAGGACGTCGATGCATTCCTGCTCGGCCGCCGGACGTACGTCACCCACGCGCAGGCGTTCGAGCCGATGCCCGCGGGCGATCCATTCGGCGACATGATGAACACGCCCGCGAAATACGTCGTGTCGAAGACGCTCGAGAAGCCGATCTGGCGCAACACGACGATCATCCGCGACGACGTCGTCAACGCGATCCGCAAGCTCAAGGCGGGACCGGGCAAGACGATCGCGTGCGACGGCTCGAGCAAGCTCGTCCACACGCTGCTCGAGAACGACCTCGTCGACGACCTGTTCCTGCACGTCTACCCGGTCGCGTTCGGCCGCGGCAAGCGGCTGTTCCCCGACACCGGCATCGACGCGAAGTTCAAGCTCGAGAAGGTGACGCCGTACCCGACCGGCGTCGTCGGCCTGCGCTACACGCGCGCGTCGTGATCGTCAGCGGCCCGGCCTCGCGCCGCGCTGCTGGAACTCGGCGACGATCGGTCCGTACGACTCGCTCGACGGGATGTTCGGAAAGCTGTGCGTCGCGCCCGTGTTCGCCCAGGGAAAGCCCTCGGAGCGGCACGTCTCGACGAATGGCACGAACCACGCGTGATCGTCGAGCATCGTCGCGCGCACGTTGACGAAGCCATCCATGCCCTCGGGCCTCGTGAACGCCCACGTCTTGCAGTGGTCGCAATGGAAGTGGCGCGTCGGTCCGTGCAGACCGCCGATGACCGCCTCGCCGGCGGTCACCTCGAATCCGCTCGCCGGCACGAGGAGGCTCAGCGAGAACGCGCTTGCCGACATGCGCTGGCAGCCGGCGCAGTGACACGCCAGCGTGATGATCGGTGCCTCGGTGATGCGCATCCGCAGGCGGTCGCATCGGCAGCCGGCGGTCCAGGGCAGGTTCCATTCAGTCATGGCGCGAGCATACGGTCACATGTACGGATCGACGAGGCCGAGCGCTGATCGAACTCGTGCCGCGCGCGATGAATCGCGGTCCGGTGATCGAGCGCCCATTGCGCGAGCGCGTCGATCGGCGCGAGCGCGTCACGGCCGAGTGCGGTGAGCTCGTAGTCGACACGCGGAGGCACCGTCGGCGTGACATGGCGCGCGATCAGGCCATCGCGCTCGAGGCCGCGCAGCGTCTGCGTCAGCATCTTGTGCGTCACACCGCCGAGCACGCGCTGGAGCTCGTTGAAGCGGACCGGCTCGGCGCGCAGGTGGCGAAGGATCCGGATCGACCACTTGTCGTTGATGCGGGCGAGCACCTCGCCGACATCGCGGCAGACGTCTGCGGAGAGCGGTACCTCGAAAGTGCGTTCTTGTTCGATCGACATCGCGTTCGTAAAGGTACCGACCATGCACGAGCTCACAACCAAGAACGTCATCGTAACTGCTGCCACGTCCGGAATCGGCGAGGCGATCGCGAGGCTGCTCGCCGCGCGCGGCGCCGCCGTCGTGCTGTCGGGACGGCGCGAGTCGAAGCTCGCCGACGTGGTCGCGGACATCACGCGCACGGGCGGCAAGGCAATCGGCGTCGCCGGCGACGTCACCGACGAGAATCACGCACGCCGGCTCGTCGACACGGCCGTCGAGCGCTTCGGGGGACTCGATGCCGCGGTCAACACCGTCGGCGGATTCGGCGAGGCCGGGCCACTCACCGGGATTTCGCTCGCGGGCTGGCGCGCGACGCTCGATCTCAACCTGACGTCCGCATTCCTCGGCGCGAAGCATCAGGTGCCCGCGATGGTGGCGCGCGGCGGTGGATCGATCGTGTTCGTGTCGTCGTTCGTCGGGCAGACGGTCGCGATCGCGAACACCGCCGGCTATGCCGCGGCGAAGGCGGGACTCGAGGGACTCGCGACGACGATCGCGGTCGAGTACGGTGCGCAGCGCGTTCGCGCGAACGTGCTGGTTCCCGGCGGGACCGACACGCCGTCGAATGTCGCGAACGCACCCGACGCGACGCCCGAGGTTCGCGCGCACGTCGAGCGCATGCATGCGCTCGGCAGGCTGGCCTCGCCGAACGAGATCGCGCAGGCCGCGCTGTTTCTCGTCTCCGACGCGGCGAGCTTTGTCACCGGCACGCAGCTACGCGTCGACGGCGGCGTCTCGATCATGGGTTAGATGACGGCGTGCGTGTCCTTGCGCGCCTGATAGAGGTCCCAGAACTTGCCGGCGATCGTCGACGCTTCGAGCTTGCCGTTACCCGGATCGAATGCGGTGCCCTTGACGATATCGGTGACCACGACCTCGCCGACGTAGACGCCATCGGGGCGGAGCTTCTCGGCGAGCAGGCGAACCAGCTTGTGCTTCGCCGAGTTGGCCATCGAAAGGCCCATCACGTTGCCCAGGACGCCGCCCTTGTCGACCTGCGGATCGAAGAAGCCGAGGCCGCCGTTCGTGACGAGGATGGCACCCTTCTGCGCGCGCAGGTCGGGGAGCGACTCCTGGATGGCCGCATGGAGGCCCGCGATCGCGACATCGAAGCAACCGCGGATCTCGGCCGTGGTCGCCGTCGTGAGATCGCCGGCGAGATTGCTGTAGGCAGTCCACTGGAGCACGCTGATCGGACCCAGCTTCGCGCGCACGTTCGGAATGAGGGAGCGGATCTGATCCGGCTGCGAGAGGTCGGCGACAAACGCTTCGGCGCGGACTCCCTTCGCCTGGAGCGACTTGACGCCCGCGGCGAGCCGGTCCGCATTGCGCGCGACGATGGCGACGGTGAAGCCTTCCTTGCCGAAGCGCTCGGCGACGGCGTTCGAGATGCCAGGGCCGTAGCCGCCGACGATGATCGTTTTGGTCATGGCGGGCGGTTACCGTGAAAACACGGGCCCGGCAAACGAGCGGCCGGTACAGGATCGCGCAACACTGAAGTGCGATGTCGTTTCCGACGTGGATCGTCCCGATGGCAGCGACGCTGACGTACGATCGGTTCACCGGCCCGGAGTGGACGTTCGAGCGCAAGTACGACGGCATCCGGTTGCTCGCGTTCAAGCGCGGCAGCGACGTGCGGCTGTACTCGCGCAACCAGCTGCTCCAGGACGTGCCCGCGGTCGCGTCGGCGATCGCGAAGCTGCCGCACGACGAGCTCGTGCTCGACGGCGAGCTCGCGTGGGATGCGAGCGTCTATCACGTGTTCGACGTGCCGTGGCTCGACGGCCGCGACCTGCGCGAGCGGACGCTCGAGGAGCGGCGCCGCGTGCTCGCAATGGTGCCGCTGGTGCCGCCGCTCTATCGGGTCGAGGCCCTCGACGAGGCCGAGCCGTGGCAACGCGCGGCCGCCGAGGGCTGGGAGGGCGTGATCGCGAAGCGCCGCGACTCGGTCTACGAATCGCGCCGCTCGCCGCACTGGCTCAAGATGAAGATCGAGGCGAGCCAGGAGCTCGTCGTCGGTGGCTTCACCGATCCGCGCGGCAAGCGGCTCGGGCTCGGCGCGCTGCTCGTCGGCTACTTCGAGGGCACGCAGCTCGTGTTCGCGGGCAAGGTCGGCACCGGTCTCGATACGAAGCTGCTGCTCGGGCTCCGCGCGCGACTCGACACGCTCGCGCAGGAGGCGTGTCCATTCGTGCGGGGCAGCGACCTGCCGCAGAGCCACGTGCACTGGGTGAAGCCGGAGGTCGTCGTCCAGGTCGGATTCATGGAGTGGACCTCGAACGGCAAGCTCCGTCATCCGCGGCTCATCGGGCTGCGCGAGGACAAGCTCGCACACGAGGTCACGCGCGAGCGATAGCGTGCCAGCGGGCCGGCGATCGGGTAGCCATTCGTGGTGAAGCTCTACAACGCCGATGCCTCTCCCAACTGCTTCCGCGTACGCGCGGTGATCAACGAGCTCGGCCTCGACGTCGAGCTCGTCGAGGTCGACCTCTCCGGCAAGACGCCGAAGCCGCCTGGCTTCCTGGACGTCAGCCCGGGCGGCAAGGTGCCCGCGTTCGTCGACGACGATGGCTTCACGCTGTTCGAGTCGCGCGCGATCGCCGCGTACCTGGCGAGCAAGCGGCCCGAGCGCGGGCTCTACCCGGACGATCCGAAGCGCCGCGCGATGGTCGACCAGTGGTCGTACTGGCAGGCAATCCACCTCGGGCCGGCCATGCAATCCGTCGCGTTCGAGCGCGTCGTGAAGGCGAAGTGGGGCATGGGCGCGCCGGACGAGGCGACGGTGAAGTCCAAGCTCGCCGAGGTCGAGAAGTTCATGCCCGTGCTCGAGCGTGGCCTCGAGGGCAAGGAGTGGCTCGCGGGTACGCTCACGCTCGCCGACTTCGCGGTCGCGTCGACGTTCCCGCTGCGCAAGCCGGCCGGCATCTCGGTCACGCCGAACGTGCAGCGCTGGATCGAGCGCGTCGAGGCGCTCCCCTCGTGGCAGCGCGCGCTGCCGAAGTACATGGCCGAGCTCGTTCGCTAACCGCGCAGCGTCTCGCCGAACAGGCGATGGAGCGCTGCATAGTGACGCTCGGCGGCGGCGGCGTCGTAGACCCCCGCGTCGTCGACGGCATAGCCGTGCCTGGCGTCGTAGTGCTCGATCTCGTAGCGCACACCCCCAGCGTCGAGCTCGGCGCGGAGCTTCGCCTCGTTCTCCGCCGGCAGGTCACCGGTCGCGGGCCCGAGATAGACGCGCGACTTGATCGACTTCACGCGCAGGTGCGGGCTGTCCGGCTGGTCGGTGACGAGGCCGCCGGGATGGAACGCGGCCGTCGCCGCGATCCGGTCGCCGAAGATCGTCGCCGTGCGCACGCTCGCGTTGCCGCCCATGCAGTAGCCGGTCGTGCCGACGCCGCCCTTCACGTCGGAGCGCGTCGCGATGTGATCGAGGAGCGCGCCGATCGTCTTGCCGAGGTTGCCGTAGTCGACCGCGGGCATGTAGTAGCTCGCCATGAACTTGCTGCGCAGCTCGGCGTCGTGGAACACCTTCTGGACGAGGTCGAGCGTCGGCTCCTTGCCGAAGAACGACGACAGCGGCGGCGCGCGGTGGAACAAGTCGGGCTCGAAGACGATGTAGCCGTCGGCGGCGATCCGCTGGGCGGTCCGGGTCATGGATGGACGCAGACCGCCCGCGTCGAAGAACTGGATGACCGCCGGCCACGGGCCAGTGCCGTCGGGCGTGACGACCTCCGTCGTGCACGGGCCATCGGGAGTCGCGAGCTGATACATCGTCGTCGTCACGCGAACATCCTAGCAGCCGGGGAAGCAGGCGGTACCGAGCCTGGACGCGGCCTTCGCGCGCGCGGCTGCGGCAATTTCGAGCACGCGGAGTACGGTGTCTCGCGCGGCCGCTTGCTCCGCCTCGGTCGTCGCGTACTTCGCGAGCAACGCCTGACCGAGCTGCTGATGCGCGCGCTCGTCGGGCTGGATGTACTCGCGATAGATGCGCACGGTCTCGTGATCGCCGCGCGCCGCGCACAGCGCCATGAAGTTCTCGTTGACGCCGTACGCGAGCGACTCGAGCGTGACGAGGCCGGCCGCAATGCGCTCGACGGTCGTCGTCAGCGACTTCATGTACGCGAACAGCGGATTGTCGGGAGGCGGCGTCCACGCCGCGACGTCGATGCCGAGCGCGGAGAGCCGCGCGCCGACGAGGTTGAAGTGGTTGGCCTCGTCGCCCGCCTGCCGCGCGAATGCGATCTTGACGTCGACCTCGGCCGTCGTCGGCATCCACACCGCCGCGAGCTCGCTCACCCCGATCTCGTTCGCGAGCGCGACCTGGAGCAGTGCGCTCGGATCGCCGCCGGCGTCGCCGTCGAGGGACAGCCGGCCGGCGGCGAGAATGCCGGAGAGGCGCTCGGATTTCAGGGACTCGAGGTCGGCGACGAACGCGGAGGACATGCCCTATGGTATTCCCGAGGACGTGAAGAAGCTCGCCGTCGTGGTCGTGGCCGCATCACTCGTGGCCGCCTGCAAGGACTCGAAGACCTCGAACAAGGCGAAGGAGCCGGAGCGCGGCTCGGCGGCGGCTGCTCCCGTCGACACCGGATGGGTCGAGCGGCTCCCGCAGGTCGACGATGCGTCGAGCGTGATCCTGGCCAACACCGCGGGCCTCGTCGGCATCAAGGCGGATGGCACGATCGTCGTCGCGCAACCACCGGCTGCCGGTGCTCCGCCGCTTGGCGAGTCCAGCGTGTCGACCCTCGACCAGATCATCCCCGCGCTCGGCATCACCGGCGTCGTGCCGCGCACCGACGACGCGTTCGCGGTCGAGGCCGAGGCAGATCCGTTTGCCCAGCTCGCGCATCCGGCGAAGGCGAGCGGGGCACCCACCCCGGCCAAGCGTGAGACGACCGTGTTCTCGCGCGTGCATCCGAACGACGTGACGGCCGGCGTCGTCGTGTTCGCCGATGCGCGCGCCCGCGCCGCGATTCTCGTCGACGTGCTGACACGCACCGGTGGCTTCCTCGCCGTGCGGAAGGGGACCGAGCTCGGCGGGATGCCGCTCTCGTTCGATCGTCAGAGCCCGCCGGCGGTCGCGCCCGACAAGGCGTGGCTCGAGCTGCGCATGGGCAAGTCGATCGACGTCGAGAAGGTCCCGGCGAAGGCGGTCTCGGTCGACGCGATCGACAAGCTCGCGGCCGACGCGCTGCAGGATGCAAAGGCAGTCGACGTGCTCGTCGGTCCGGAGACGACCGTCGACGAGCTCGTGAAGGCGATCGGCAAGCTCCGCGCGGCGAAGGTCGAGGCGATCGGCTTCGGTCACGTTCCGGCGGATCTCGCGGCGCGCGGCGAGCAAGGTCCGCGCGTGCTCGCGT
>JABFXX010000225.1 GCA_013368795.1 Kofleriaceae bacterium | reverse complement strand
GGCATGAACATGCAGGGCATGAACATGCAGGGCATGAACATGCAGGGGTTCGAGCTCGGCGGCGCGACGCTGGCGGGCGCGAACCTCTCGAACCTGCGAGTCGAGCGCGGCGAGCTCGTCGCCGAGCGCGGCGGCGTCACGCTGCGCGGGACGTCTCTCGTCGGCGCGCGCCTGTACGGCGACTTCGAGAGCGCGGACGCTCCGCCGGTGCTCGTGCGCGTCGACTACCGCATCACCGCGATCACGGCCGAGTCGCCGCTCAACGACCCGACGCGCACTGGCTCGACGTACCTCTACACGCTCGAGCAGCAGGGCGACAACGGTACCTGGTATCCCGCATGCGACTTTGACCTCGAAGGTCGGCGCGCCGCGATTCCCGTCGCCGCGACGTGGAACGCACACGGCGATCGCGTCGAGTCCTCGTCGAGGTTCACGTTCGCGTGCACGACGGGCGTGATCGCGAAGTGCTACCGCTGGGGCTATCGGCCGTGGGTCACCGGCTACGGCGACATGGTGTCGATGCACCAGGCCTGCACGCGGATGGCGCGCGCCGACTACTGCGGCAACGGCACGCCGCACACGCGCGACGGCACGTGGATCAACGTGTGGGACCGCCTGCCCGCGCCGGGCCCGATCCAGCGCCACGGGCTTTTGCCGCCGCTCGGCATGCTGTTCGAGGCGGGCTGGAATACCGACGGCGCGGTCTGCGTCAGCCGCGCGCGCTGGCTCGTCGACGATCTGCTGCACGGCGAGCTCGCGAATCTGTGCCCCGACCGCCTCGTCCCGCCGGGCCTGCTCGGCGCGACCGTCTGCGATACGGTCTCCGACGTCCTCGGCTATGACGCCGACGCGGTGCTGTTCAACGAGTCGTACCTGAACCTCCTCTGACTCTCTCCGTTAGAGCGACTCGAGGTACGCCTTCAGATCGGCGCGCTGCGCGTCGCTGAGCTTGCCCGGGTCGAACATCCCGTGCACCGAGCCGCCGCCGCGGAGCAGGTCGTCCAGCGTCTCCGCGCTGCCGTCGTGGTAGTACGGCGCCGTCGACGCGAGCCCGACGAGGCTCGGCGTGTCGACATCCTCGAGCGAGCTCGCGAACTGATGCCGCTCGCCGTCGCTGAACGATGCACCGCCGTGGCACTCGGCACAGCCGCCCGCGTTCTCGAACACGGCCTTGCCGCGCGCGACCGCATCCGGATCTCGCGTCGGTACGCGCGGCCGCGGTAGGGCCTGGAGGTACGCGACGAGCGACGCCGTCTGTGCCTTGTCGAGGCCGTTCCCGCCGAGGCGATGGATCGTCGTCGCGAAGCTCGCGGCGAGCGTCGCGTCGGAGCCGTCCCACTTGTACGGTGCCGTGCCTGCGAGCCGGCCTGCGAGCGCAGGCGTCTGGAGCGCCTGCTTGCCGATCTTCCACGACAGGCCGTCGCTGCCGCCGTCGATGTGACACGACGCGCACGCGAGTGCGTTCTCGCGATTGACGAGCGGCGTCGTCGACGAGAACAGCTGGAGTCCGAGGTGCTGCTCGGCGGTGTACGCCGACGCGACGAGCGGCGGCCCCTCGACGAGCTTTGCCGTGTGAACGAGGTCGCTCGGATCCGCGGCGGTGACGCGCATCAGCGTGCGCTTGAACGAGCACCACACGACGAGCTCGCCGTCGGGCGACAGCGCGAGCCCGTCGGGGCCGCACCGGCCGGTCGTCGGGCGAAGCAGGACGTCCGCCGCCGAGGATTCCATCGCGGCGCTGTCGTCCTTCGACAGGCCCGGCAGCTGGAGCAGCGAATCGGAGCCGTGGCCGGCAACGTACAGCGTGTCGTGCGCGAAGTCCCACGCGATCGGCCGCGGCTGGTGCTCGGCGATCCGCGCAACCTTCTGCGCGACGCCCGGCTTCGCGGGATCTGTCGAGAACGTGAAGAATGCGACGTGCTGCGTGATCGGCGGGCGCGAGCCTCCGCCATAGCGTCCGACGCGCATCTCGAGGAGCGACTCCGGGATCGAGCGCTGGAACGTCGCGATCGCGCGATGGTCGTCGACGTAGCGCACGGTGCCGGTCCCACGCACGAACGCGCCGCTCTCCTGGCAGCGCTCGCACGCCGTGTCGAACGGGACCGACGCGACGCGGTGCTCGCCGGCGAGCTCGACGAGATCGAGCGTGCCGGTCGCGGTCGAAGCCAGCATCGCGAGCGTGCCGTCGGGCGCGACCGAGATGCCGCGCGTGCCCGGGGCGATGCGAATGCGCCAGCGTTCAGTGCCGTCCTCGGCATCGAGCGCGACGAGCGTGCGATCGGCGAGCGTCGTCACGAGCACGGTCGTGCGATCGGGCGTCAGCGCGATGCCGAATGGCTCGACCGGCGTTCGCCACGACCCGACGATCGTCATCGTGCGGACGTCGACGACGGCGACGCGATCGCTCATCCGGTCGGTGACGAACGCGATGCCGCGATCCGGATCGTGGACGAGCTGCGCGGCACCGCGACCGATGGCGACCTGCGCGGTCCGTCTCCCATCGCGATCGGCCGCGAGCAGCGCGCCGCTGTCGGCGTCGATCACGAGCGTGCCGGTCGCCGTCGCGACGAGTCGGTCCCCGGTGAGATACGCGGGCGGCGCCCCGTGCACCATGGCGCGTACGGGCCTGGCCGGCGGCCTCGTGGGTGCGCGCACCGCGACGGCCGATCTGCACGATAGGGTGCCCGCGAGGCAGGCGACGAGATATGCGGCAGTCCTCATCGCCACGGCGACAGGCATCGCGGGGAGCAGTTGCATCGAATCGTCGCGCGCGCGGCGGTTCGCGCGTCCGTGGAACCGCGATGCAGCTGCCGTTGTCGTAGCTGTGCGGCACTTTGCTTCGGCTCGCGATCGGCCACAGTGATCGCATGGTCGACGTTCACATCGAGGCCGATCAGGTAAGGGTCAAGGTCCTCGGCATGCATCGCCTGTGGGCGCTCAAGCGCGAGCTCACGTTTCCCCGCGCAGCGGTTCGCGCCGTCCGGAGGCTGCCGCCCGATGCGCTGAAAGGCTGGTGGAAGGGACTGCGCGCGCCGGGCACGTCGATCCCAGGCGTGATTGCCGCCGGTACCTTCCACAAGGATGGCGAGCGCCACTTCTGGGACGTGCGTCACGCGAACCGCGCGATCGAGATCGATCTCGAGGGCGAGACCTACGCGAAGCTGTTCGTCGAGGTCGAGGACCCCGAGGCGGCGGTTCGTATGCTCGAGCCCTGATCGGGTCATGTCGCAGTGTGGATACGGTCGCGCGTCCACACCGAACGCTGCGCGAACGAGTTGCAACGGAGTTGCGCTGGCATGCAGGTTGCTCGACCGCCGCGGCCATGTCATCTCGCTTCGTCAGCCTGTCCTTGGTTCTTGCCGCGTGTGGCGGTCCTGCCAGCACCTCGCCGGATGCCAGCGGCGATGTTCTCGATGCCGGTGATTCCGGGCAGCCACGCTGCATCTCGCCGGTTCACGATCGGCAGTGGGGTGGCAGCGGTGATGACGATGCATCGGTCGCGATCTCGCGCACCGGCGCGATCTACGTGTTCGGCTCGACCCACGGCGCCGCGAATGACGACATCGCGCCTGGCACCGGTGCGAGTGGGTATCTCGATCGCTACGACGGCGACACGCGGCTCTGGAGCTTCACGGACCCTTCGATCAACTCGTTCGATCTCGTGAAGCCCGCGCTCGACGGCTCGCTCGAAGTCGTCGGTCGCAGCGCGCAGGGGAATCAGCTCGATCTCGCGATCGGGTCTCTATCGGCGGACGGTCATGCCCGCGGATTCGAACGTGCCGGCAGCGCGCCGTCCGAGCGACCGTTCCAGCTGCTCGCAGACGGCGATCAGCGTGCAATCGTCGGTTACCACGATGTCTACGTGCCGACGAACTTCGTCGAGGCCTGGGAGGACCCGTTCGTGTTCCGCTGGAACGTGAACGCGGGACCGGCCGCCGGCACGCTCGCGACGTTGCACTCGAACGAATCCGACATCGCGACCGGTGCGGCGTTCGCGGCCGACGGCTCGGTGCTCGTTGCCGGCGCTTCGCTCAACGGCGACGGCTCGTGGGTCCGCCCGTCCACCTCCGGGCTCGGCGAGCCCGTGTGGAAGACCGTCGGCGACCTCGAAGAGCTTCGTGAGATCCACCGCCTCGCCGACGGAGATTTCATCATCGCGGGCACGACCATGCGCGCGCTCGGTACCGCGGTGGGCGGCCAGGATGTGTTCGTCGCGCGGCTTGCACCCGATCTCGCGACGACCCGCTGGGTCACGCAGCTCGGCTCGGCGGGAGACGATCGCGCACTCGATCTTGCGATCGACGACACGGGCCGCACCTGGATCCTCGGTGAGACGACGGGCGACGTGGCTGCGCCGCACGCCGGGGAGTACGACCTGTTCGTGATCGCGCTCGACGAGAGCGGCACCGAGCGATGGCGCGTGCAACGAGGCTCGGAAGGCGACGAACGTCCCACGGCTCTGGCCGTCGACGCGTGCGAGAACGTGCTCGTCGCGGGCGCAACCAGTGGCCCGCTCGTCGCCCCCGCCAGCCGCTACGACGCGTTCCTCCTGTCCGTCCGGCCGGACTAGGTGTCCGGACACTGTCCGCGCGGACACTGTCCGC
>JABFXX010000675.1 GCA_013368795.1 Kofleriaceae bacterium | reverse complement strand
AAGCGCCGTTGGAAGGTCGAACGGCTCTTCGCCTGGATATCCCGCGTCCGACGTCTCGTCACTCGCTACGAAGCGAAGTCCGAGAACTTCCTCGGACTCGTTCAGCTTGCCTGCGCCCAGATCCTCTGGAGGCAGTTATGAGATGCGCTCTAGCTACGCGAGAAGACCGCCGTGCTCTCGTCGGCAGCGCGGCGCGCGCGAGGGCCGGGGGCCCCGCACGCCGCCTCCGAGTTCATGTCTCCGACCATCGTCACCGTACCCACGTGGGCATGAACGCAGACCAACGACGCCAGAACACCGCCGTGCTCTCGTCGGCAGTGCGGCGCGCGCGAGGGCCGACGGCCCCGCACGCCGCCTCCGAGACCAACGACGCCAGAACACCGCCGTGCTCTCGTCGGCAGTGCGGCGCGCGCGAGGGCCGGGGCCCCGCACGCCGCCTCCGAATTCATGTCTCCGATCATCGTCGCCGTGCCCGACGTGGGCATGAACGCAGACCCGGACCGACGACGCCAGAACACCGCTGCGCTCTCGTCGGCAGCGCGGCGCGCGCGAGGGCCGGGGGCCCCGCACGCCGCCTCCGATTTCATGTCTCCGACCATCGTCACCGTGCCCACGTGGGCATGAACGCAGACCAACGACGCCAGATCACCGTCGTGCTCTCGTCGGCGATGCGGCGCGCGCGAGGGCCGAGGGCCCCGCACGCCGCCTCCGAATTCATGTCTCCCATCATCGTCGCCGTGCCCGACGTGGATATGAACTAATGACTGGCGACGTGCGAAGGCCGTCAAGCTCTCGTCGGCAGTGCGGCGCGCGCGAGGGCCGGGGGGCCCCGCACGCCGCCTCCGAATTCATGTCTCCGACCGCCGTCACCGTACCCACGTGGGCATGAACGCAGACCAACGACGTCGGCAGCGCGGGCGCGAACGAGGGCCGAGGGCCACGCACGCCGCCTCCGAGTCTCTGTCATCGGAGCGGTATGACCTCGAGCTCGCCGGCACACTGAACCTCGGACCGGAACTCTCGTCGGTTACCGGCGCATCCGGCTCTCACGAGGAAGAGGAGAAGGCACACGCCCTGCTCGCGCTCTCCACGGACCTTCTAGCGACGACCCCATGTTCGCCGAGCCTCTCGGGCTGACGGCCCGCCGACCGGAGGCGAGGACATTCCTCTACTGGACCTGACGAACGCATTCACCGTGTTGCGCGACAAGCTCGTGCGACCGCACTCTGCGCGGGCGGTCTCCCGAACGCTCGTCCCGCCGCACCGGCTACCCCATCGAGGCATCGGGACCGCGCAACGGTAGCGACACGACAAAGCGTGCGCCACCGGTCGGCGCCCGGTTCGGCGACAGCGCGAGCTCGCCGCCGTGCTCGAGCGCGATCTTGCGCGCGATCGCGAGGCCGAGACCGGTGCCCGTCGCCTTCGTCGTGACGTAGGGCTCGAAGATCTTGTCGCGGCTCTCCTCGGCCACACCTTTGCCCTGATCGTCGACGGTGATCGCGACAACATCGCGCTCTGCACGCCACGCGACGACGACGTTGCCCTGGGTGCCCGCCTCCTGGCCGGCGTGGATGCCGTTCTCGACGAGGTTCGCGAGCACGCGCTTGAGGAGGAGCTTGTCGGCGCGCACGGTGACGGGCTCGGTCGGCGCCTTGACCTCGAGCTTGGCGGCAAACGTCGGATCGAGGCGAAGCTCCTCGACAAGCTCGGCGAGCGCGATCGGCGCCTTCTCGACCTTGGGGAGCTGGCCGAGCGTGCGGAAGGTATCCACCAATCGCCGCAGGCCTTCGATCTCCTCTTCGACGATCTCGCGCGTATCCGTCAGCAGCCGCTTGAACCGCTCGTCGTCGCCCTTGTAGCTCGACACCGTCTGCTGCACCGCCAGCTGGATCGGCGTGAGCGGATTCTTGATCTCGTGAGCCAACCGGCGCGCGACGTCCTGCCATGCGCCGATGCGCTGGAGGTACTCGACCTGGCCGCGCGTGTGCTCGAGATCGTCGAGCATCGTGTTGAACGCGCTGCCGAGCTCGGCCATCTCGTCGGTGCCGCGCAGCTCGACGCGCGCGTCGTGGTGACCATCCGAAACCCGACGCGCGGTGGTGACGAGCGCGGCGATGCGGCGGGTGACGAGCGTGCCGCCGAGGATGCCGAAGCCGATCGCGGCGAGCGCGGCGAGCGCCATGACGACGAGGAAGGCGGTCTGTAGGCCGGCGGGGATCGCGGTGCGCGTGGTGGCGAACTGCTTGGCGACGTCGAGCTTCTTCTTGAGATCGACGAGCTCCCGCTCGGTATCGATCACGCGGAACGTGAGGCGGAGGTTGCCGCCGGAGGCGAAGTGGAGATCGACGACAGTGTCGCGCAGGCCGAGCTCCTCGGGGTCGGCGGGACGGCTGGCCTCGTCGAGGACGCTGCCGTCGGGACGGATGACCGCGATCGCGCGCAGGTTGGCCTCGGACTCGAGGATCTTCTCGAGCGTGACACCGGGCGTCGGCGCGGCGACGTCGGGACGGGCGGCGATGCGCTGGGCGACCTCGGTCTGGAGCGACTTCGTCGTGATGACGAGATCGCGATAGACGCGGATGACCTGCTCGATGGTTTCGGCGCGTGCGCGTGCTTCGGTGGCGCCGAAGTTGGCCGCGACCTTGCCGATCTGATCGATCAGGATCGCGGACGCGAGCAGGGGGAGCATCACGATGCCGACGAGCGCGACCGTCAGCTTGAACTGCAGACCGATCGGACGACGGCGGCTCATGGCGTGGGCCTGTAGAACGGTTGCGAGCGGATGCGAAGCACGCGGTCGGCCTCCGCGATCTTGGGGTTGACGAAGACGGAGACGAACGAGCCGAAGAACACGCCGCCGCGATCGAGGCCACCGCCGGTGCCTTGCGAGAGCCAGCGCCGGACCTCGGCGAGCGTCTCGGGCGCGACGGGATTGAGCTGCGCGGTGAGGTGCAGGTAGAAGATGTCGTCGTACGGGAACGTCGCGAGGAGGCCGATCGGCAGGTCCTCGATCGCGGTGAGGACCTTGAGTGCCTCGGCGCGGTACTTGATCTTGCGCGTCTTGCGGCCAGCGGGGCCGTCGAAGCGCAGGACGTACTGCTCGTCCCACAGGTCGTAGACGATCGTGCGCTGCTCGAGCGCGACCGAAACGGGGTCGGACCCCTTCTTGGGATAGACCGCGATGCCGATCCGGATCGTCGTCGGGAAACCGGACTGGAGCGCCTCGTACGCGCCCTGATCGAACAGCTTGGCGATGTTGCCCGTGACCGTGAGCTGGCGGTCGCGCTCGATGAAGCGCATGCGCTGGACCTCGGGCTTGTCGTCGTCGTCGGCCCATGCGCGAGGCGAGGCGAACGCGAGCGCGACGAGCGCGACCAGGGCGAGGCGGCGCGTGGTCATCGCAGCCTCCCGAGGATGTTCGCGAACGAGAACTCGAAGATGCCGAGGTCGGTGTCGACGCGCAGGCCGGCGTTGACGTAGAGGTCTGCCGGCAGTGCGTGCCAGAAGCTCGTATCGCGCACCTGGAAGTCGGCGGTCTGGGCGAGCGCCCACATGCCGGTCGAGACGAACAGGTCGCCGCCGAACACGCGCTTCTTGCCAACACCGCGAAACAAGCGCGTCGTGTACTCGATCGCCGCGATGCCGCCTAGCTCGCCGTACGACTCTTTGTTCTTGGCGGTGCCGAGGAAGTTGATGGGGCCAGCCGTCGAGAGCACCATGCCGAGCGGGCGCGGCGCGAGCATGCGGTTGAAGTCCGAGACGTAGATGCGATCGAAGCGCGGCGCGTTGCCGACGACGACACCGCCCGACAGGTACATGCCGATCGCATGGCGCTCGCTGAGGAACGGCCACCAGTGCTCGAAGCGCGCGAACAGCGTCGCGAAGTCGTAGTCGCTGACGATCGCCGAGGTGCCGACCTCGAACGCAGCGGTGATGCGCGAGCCGGAGTGCGGGAGAATCGGATCGGAGCGCGTGTCGCGATCGAAGCCGAGACCGGCAGTGACGATGCGGCTCTCGCCCGGCTCGAGGAAGAGATCGACGTTCGTGATCGTGCCGTCGGGCAACGTGCGCGTCGGCGCGACGGGAAGCTCGGCGTCGATCGACTCGAGGCGCAGCGTCGCGGAGAGACGTGCGAGCGCGGTGAGGTCGTAGGTGGCGCCGAGCCGCGCGCCGAACCGGCGATACGGGAACGCGCGAAAGTTGACGAGGTCGTCGCTCTCGCCGGCGACGCGATAGACCTCGCTACCGTGGACGAGCGTCAGCGCGCCCTGCGCACCCCAGCGCGAGCCGCGCAGCGAACCGTCGGAGATGCGCAGCTCGCCGGCCCACTGATCGCGCGCGCCTGCGACGGAGCCGTGGACGCCGTAGAACGCGGCACCGCCGATCGAGATGCCGAGGCCGAGCAGGTTGCGCTCGGCGAAGTCGACGCCGGCCCAGTACGGCGTGAGCGGCGTGCGACCGAACCACAGCTTGTGGAGCACGAACGTGCCGCGCTCGACGACCTCGATCTCGATGATGACGTTCCCGCGCTCCGTGCCCTTCTTCATCGAGAAGTTCACCTCGCGGAAGAAGCCGAGCGCGAGCACCTTGAAGCGCGCGTTGCGCAGCCGCTTGTCGCTCGCATGGAGGACGTCGCCGGGCTGGATCGGCAGCGCGCGGCGGATGATCTCTTCCTGCGTCGACTTGTTGCCGCGGATCTCGATCGCCTCGATCAAGAGCAGCGGGCCGAACTCGTCCTCGGGCTGCATCGATGCAGCATCGGGCGCGACGCTCGACGGCGGCCCGGGCGCCGGAATGCCTGGAACGGGCGCAACGTCATCCGCGCGCGCACTCGAGACGAGTAGCGCGAGGACCAGGACGACGCAGCCTCGCACCCTCGTAACGTAGCGCACCGCGCTCGGCGGGTGCTACCTTGAGGCCGTGCGCGCCGCTCTCTGCCTGCTCGTCGCGCTGGCGGCCTGCAACGACCTGCGCGATTTCCAGGGCGAGTGGAGCGGGTCACGGATCGGCGAGGCCCCGCCGCTCAAGGTCGGCATCGCCGATGGTGCGCACGCCGTGCTCTCGATCGACTCGATCGACAAGCACGGGCTCGCCGGCCGGCTCACGATCGACGGCGTCGTCAGCGATGCCGAGGTCGCGTCGCTCCCCGGCGCCGAGGCCGATGCGCTCGCGACAATGAGCTTTTCGGGCGCACCGATGCGCGTCTACCTCGCATTCGTCGACGCGCCCGATGGTGAGGTCATGGTGATCATCGCGCTCTATGACTCGCGCCGCGTCGAGATCAGGGCACTGCGCGGCGGCGCCACGCCTCTCTATGCCATCTTCGCGCTGAGCGAAGGCAGCTGATGCGCTATCCTCGCGAGCCGCGACCGTGACCTGTCCGCACTGTGCAACTCAGCTCGCTGTCGACGCCAGGTTCTGTCCCGCCTGTGGCAAGGCGACGGCGCCGACCGATTCGGGCTCGTGGCCGCGTGGCGCGGCTGCCGCGCCTGACCTGATCGGGAAGGAAATTGCCGGCCGTTACCGCATCCTCGCCAAGCTCGGCGAGGGTGGTATGGGCGCGGTCTATCGCGGCGAGCAGATCTCGCTCAAGCGCGCGGTCGCGGTGAAGCTGCTGCGGCCCGAGCTCGGTGCGAACCAGGTGATCCTGCGGCGGTTCAACGCCGAGGCCGAGGCGGTCGCGAAGCTCAGCCATCCGAACACCGTCAACATCTACGACTTCGGTCAGGACACCGACGGCTCGCTGTTCATCGCGATGGAGTTCATCGAGGGCCGCTCGCTGCGCAGCGCGATCTCGAAGGACGGGCCGTTCCATCCCGCGCGAGCGATCGCGATCTCACTCCAGATCTCGGCGTCGCTGTCGGACGCGCACTCGCACTCGATCGTCCATCGCGATCTCAAGCCCGACAACGTCATGCTGCAGGATCGCGGTCGCCAGAAGGACGTCGTGCGCGTCCTCGATTTCGGCATCGCGAAGCTGCGCGACGACTCGCGCGCGACGCAGCAGGCGATGACCCAGGCCGGCGACATGCTCGGCACGCCGCAGTACATGGCGCCCGAGCAGATCCGCGGCGAAGCGATCGACGGCCGCACGGACATCTACGCGCTCGGCTGCCTGATCTACGAGATGGTCACCGGCCGCATGCCGTTCGAGGCGCCGACGGTCATGGCGATGCTGTCGAAGCATCTGCTCGAGCAGGTCGTGCCGCCGTCGCAGCGCCGGCCGGACCTGGCGCTTCCGGCGACGATCGATCAGCTCGTGCTCGGCGCGATGGCCAAGGATCCGAAGTCGCGGCCAGCGACGATGGATCAGTTCGGCGAGATGCTGCAGGCACTGCTCGCGTCGCTGCCGGCGGATCCGAATCGCAGCGGCACCGCGCCGATCAGCGCGCAGCAGAGCTCGATGCAAAGCGTCGCGACGCCGCCGGCGCATTCGGCGTTTCAGCCGCCGACGCCGCCACCGCCGGGCCACGCCGCGTACGGTGCGCCAGGCGTCCCCGCGCCGACACCGACGCCGTTCGCGCCGCACGCACCGCCTCCCGGGTACGCACAACCGGCCATTCCGCCGACGATGCCGGTCGGCGCGCAGCCAGCGGCGAAGAGCCGTACGCCGCTCTACATCCTGCTCGCCGTGCTCGCGCTCGGTGGTATCGGCGTCGGCGTGTGGGCCGCGACAAAGGGCGACGACAAGCCGTCGAAGGGTTCCGCCGCCGAGCCGGCTAAGCCTGACGAGGACAAGCCCGCCGAGCCCGAGCACGACGAGGACAAGGCCGATCCGTGGGCCGACAACGGCACCGCGCCTGACGGCACCGACGACGTCGCGACGATCCGCGGCGGCCGGCCTGCACCGGCTGACGATGCGTGGGCGGACAAGTCTGCGAAGAAGTCGGTCGGTACCGCCGAGACGCCGATCCCTCCCGGCGCGACGATCTCGCCGCCGGACGGCTTCCAGAAGGTCGAGGCCGATCCCAAGACGATCGCGTACGCCGACTACAAGCGCGGGATCATCGTCGCGATGGCACCGCTGTACGCGGGCACGAACGATCCGAACAAGATCGCGTCGATGTGGTCGAAGGAGACCGGTGCGAAGTTCGCCAAGCGCGAGAAGGTGACCCTCCTGGGTGCGCAGCGCGACGCGCTCGTGTTCACTGCCGAGCAGAACGGCGTTGCGGTCGGTCAGCTGATCGTCCTGTTCATCACGGACCAGTACCGGCTTGGCGTGCTCTATCAGGCCCCGGCCAATCTGTGGACCGATCGAGCATTCCAGCCCGAGGTCGACAGGTTCTTCGCGGGTCACGTTCGCCTGCCGTAGCTGCTACGCTGCGCGCATGACACCCGAAGCCAAGGCCGCCATTCGCCTGACGCAGTACGCGCGCGGCGGTGGTTGAGCCGCCAAGCTCCGGCTCGGTGAGCTGGCACACGTCCTCGATCACCTCGAGAAACGAGGATCGGGAGAGGTGCGTCCTGACATTGTCGTCGATCACGCCTACTCCGACGATGCCGCGGTCGTGAAGACGGGCGCGCCGCGCGACCTCGTGCTCACCGCCGACGTGATCGCGCCGCTCGTCGACGATCCCGAATCGTTCGGCGCGATCGCTGCGTGCAACTCGCTCTCCGACGTGTGGGCGATGGGCGGCGAGCCTCGGTTCGCGCTCAACCTCGTGTTCTTCCCCGACGACCAGCTGCCGCTCGACATCCTCGATCGCATTCTCGCGGGCGGCGCGCGAATCTGCCGCGAGGCCGGCGTCGCCGTCGTCGGCGGTCACACCGTTCGCGATCAGGAGGTCAAGTTCGGCCTCTCGGTCACCGGCGATGTCGCGCCCGACGAGCTGTGGTCCAATCGCACCGCGCAGCCGGGCCAGGCGCTCGTGCTCACGAAGGCGCTCGGCACCGGCGTCGTCGGTCAGGCGATCAAGAAGGGCCTCGCGAGCGCGGCCGCGATGACCGCCGCGATCACGTCGATGACGACGCTCAATCGCTCGGGCGCGCGCATCGGTCACGCGCATGGCGTGACGTCTGCGACCGACGTCACCGGCTTTGGCCTGCTCGGTCACCTCCGCAACATCGTGCGCGGCTCCGACGTCGCCGCCACGATCGAGCTCGCCGCACTACCGCTCCTCCCCGACGCCGTGGACCACCTGCGCGCCAAGCTGTGCCCCGCGGGCAGCAAGGCGAACCGCGCGCACGTCGCGCCCGACACCGCGTGGGCCGATGGCGCGGCCCTCACCCTCGAGGGTGATGACAGCGAGCGCGAGCTACTCGCTTCGCTCGCGTGCGACGCGCAGACGAGCGGCGGCCTGCTGCTCTGCGTGCCCGCCGGCAACGCCGACGCCTGCGTCGCCGATCTGCGCGCCGAGGGCCTGCCCGCCGCGCGTATCGGTTCGCTGACCGCACCCGGCAGTGGGGCGCGGATCACACTTCGTTAGCCGAGGAACGGCTCGTGACAGACGGCCTCGATGTTGTGGCCGTCGGGGTCGTGCACGAACGCACCGTAGTAGTGCTCGTGGTACTGCGGACGCACGCCGGGCGCGCCGTTGTCCTTGGCGCCGGCCTCGATCGCGGCGGTGTAGAACTCGCGCACCTGCGCGCGGCCGTTCGCCCGGAACGCGACGTGGACCGCTTGCTTCACGTCCTTGTCGACGCCGAGCCAGAAGTCAGGCTTACCGCCGACGCCAAATCCCGCGGCCTGGCCGTCGAACTTCATGATGAGCACGTAGCCCAGCGGCGCGAGCGCCTTCGTGTAGAAGGCAACGCTCTTTTCCAGATCGCGAACAGGCACACCGATGTGGTCGATCATGGTCGCCCTTATACCAAGGCCGATGGAGTAAGTTCGTCCCGTGCGCAGTGGACTCGTCCTGCTGATCGCCGCGGCGATCGCCGCTCCCGGATCCGCACACGCGGGTCGCTCGTTCTACGGCTGGCTCCACGGCACCGAGGTCATGCCGGAGCGCGGCGTCGAGCTGCAGACCTGGATCGGCGAGGAGAACCGCGTCGAGGACCTGGCGAATCGCGCCGAGACGTGGTGGGGCGTCGGCCCGTTCATCGGCATCACCGATCAGCTCGAGATCGGCCTTCCGCTGAACGTCGCGTGGTTCGGCACGCCCGGCGGTCCTGCGTTCACCGCGCTCTACGACTACGGCCTCGAGCTTCGCTATCGCATGGTCACGCAAGATCCCGAGGACGCGCCGCCGTTCGCGCCGCTCGTGCGCGTCGCGGTCAATCGCCTCGTCCTCGAGCGCGATACCGTGCGCCCCGAGGTCAACATCATCGCCAGCTACGAGGCCGGCAGCGCCCACCTGATCGCCGACGTGAACTTCGTCGGCGAGATCTCGCGCGACGCGCACCACTTCGAAGTTCATCCCGGCGTCGGCGCGAGCTTCAACCTGCGCGGCGACCTCCGCCTCGGAGCCGAGGCATTCGCACAGATCTCGATGGACGACGACGGCGCCACGTGGGCGATCGTCGGCCCGAACCTGTCGTGGACGCACGGCCGCACGTGGGTCTCCGTCGCCTACGGCATCGGCGTCTATCAGATCAAGGATGCGCCTCGCATGCAGTGGGGGATTGCATTCTGAAGTCGCTCGCGCTCGTCGCGGTGGCAGTCGGCATCGCGAACGCGGCGCCAGCGGGCCGCGTCGTCGGCAAGGTCACGGTGACCGAGGCGAGTGGCAAGCCAGCGTCGGCGGAGGTGATCGTGTACGTCGTCGGATTTCCCGAGAAGGGCACCGACGGCACGGCCGCGACGATCACCCAGAAGGGCCGTACGTTCGTGCCCGATCTCGTCGCGATCACCGTCGGCGAGAGCGTGACGTTCCCGAACGGCGATCCGTTCCTCCACAACGTGTTCTCGCAGTCGAGCACGCGCAAGTTCGACCTCGGCTCGTTCAAGAAGGGCGAGTCGAAGGAGAAGTCGTTCCCCAAGTCGGGCGTCGTCGACGTCTACTGCAACATCCACCCGGAGATGGCGGCGACGATCCTCGTGCTGCCGAACAAGCGGCACACGCGCGCCGCCGCCGACGGCACGTTCACGCTCGACGGTGTGCCGCCCGGCACCTGGACCGTGTTCGCGTACGCGCGCCGGGCCGCGAAACCCGCGAGCGCACCGGTGACCGTGATCGCGGGTCAGGATGCGACGGTGAATCTGTCGCTCGTGCGCGGTGCCGAGCCGCCGCACGTGAACAAGTTCGGCGAGAAGTACAAGAATTCGACGACGACCTACCGGTGAGCTCAGCGATCCTTGAGATAGCGGATCACGCTCGCATCGAGCTGGCTCGCGACGAGGCGGATCACGCTCTCGATCTGCTCGACCGGTAGCTCGAGGCGCGCCGCGAGACGACGATGGGTCGCGGTGACCAGCTCGGCACGCGCACGATTGAGCCAGCGCGCGGCGGTCGCGCGGTGCACGCCGTACGCGGCGCCGATCGCATCGATCGACAGGTTGTCGACGATCTGCTGGCGCAGCAGCGTGCGGTCCTCGGCGGACAGATCCTCGATCGCCTCGCGCAGCGCGACCGCGAACTCGGCGCGGTATTCGGCCTTGAGCGCGGCGAGTGCCGGATCGATGCCACTCGCGAGCAGATGGTCGAGACGGCGCTCGATCGGCGCCTCGCGCTGCGCCTTCTTCTTGTGCCGGATGAGCTCGCGCGTCGCGGTGATGCGCACCCAGCCGCGCAGCGGGCCCTTGCCGCGATAGCCGGCGATGCCGGGCGGCTTGCCATCCCTGGGCACGAGCAGCTGGACGCGGAGGAGCTGCTTGACCTCCTCGATCTGATCTTGCGTTGCGCCGGTCGAGGCGCCCGCGGCATCGACCTCGACGAGCACCGCATCGAATGCGGCGTGGGCGGTCGGTTCTTGCGCGGCACACGCGGCGGCGAGCGCGAGATCGGCGGCGGGTGCGGTCGTGAGAGCGGACGCGACGTCGGCACCAGCGAGGCGCGCGCCGATGTAGCCGGCGAGCGCGTTCTCGTCGAGCTTGACCGATGGCCACGCGTCGCGCGCGGCGGCGAGCATGTTCTCCCACGCTGCGACGGCGGCCGTACGCGACGAGATGGCGAGACCACTCGCGGCTGCGAGCTGTTCGACGCGATCGTCGGGCACTGCGTTCATTGTACTCGTGTCACAATGCCGGTGCGGCTGACATGGAGTGTCTCGACGCGAACGTCGTCCAGGACCTGATGTCGGGTGCGCTCGACTCGGGCGTCAGGAGCGCCGTGCTCGGCCACCTCGACACCTGCGAAGACTGCCGAGAGTTGCTCAATATCACGGCGCGCGATGGCGTCGCCGGCGAGGGCAAGCGCGACATCGAGCTGCTCGAGACCGCGGCAGCATCGGTCGTCCCGTCGACGCGCGTGACGCGCGGCACGACCGGCGAGCCACCGGTGCAGGGCAGGCGCATGGGCCGCTACACGCTGATCGAGCGGCTCGGCGCGGGCGCGATGGGCGTCGTATGGAGGGCCGAGGATCCGACGCTCGGGCGCAGCGTCGCGGTGAAGCTGCTGCGGCGCGTGGACGAGTCATTGACCGAACGGCTCGTGCGCGAGGCGCGATCGATGGCGGCGGTAAACCATCCGAATGTCGTGACGGTGTACGAGGTCGGCGAGTCCGACGACGGCACGACGTTCATCGCGATGGAGCTGGTGGCGGGCCAGAGCCTGCGCCAGTGGCAGAGCAAGACGGGACACACGGTGCCCGAGCTCGTCGAGGCGTACATCGCCGCGGCGCGTGGGCTCGGTGCGGCGCATGCGGCCGGCATCATTCACCGCGACTTCAAACCCGACAACGTGCTCGTCGCCGATGACGGCCGCGTGCGCGTGACCGACTTCGGCCTCGCATCGTCGAAGCCGAAGCCAGGATCGGCGGCGGCGCGCGTGGCGTCGATCGGCGACGTGAACCTGACGACATCGGGCAGCGTGCTCGGCACGCCTGCATACATGGCACCGGAGCAGTTCGTCGGCGGCAACGTCGATCCGCGCACGGATCAGTTCAACTTCTGCGTCTCGCTGTGGGAGGCGCTCTACGGCGAGCGGCCGTTCGACGGCAAGACGTTCTCCGAGCTCGGCGACAACGTGTGTGACGGCAAGGTGAAGGCACCGCCCGCGGGCTCGCAGGTGTCGAGCGCGCTGCACGCGATCTTGCTGAAGGGGCTGTCGGTCAAACCGGGCGATCGCTACGCGACGATGCACGAGCTGATCGTCGAGCTCGGTCGCGATCGCGCGAAGCCGTGGCGGCGGACCGCGATCGTGTCGGCGGCGCTCGCCGGCGTGCTCGCCCTCGGCCTCGTCGCGGACTGGCAGGTGCGCGCGCGCGTCACCGGCGAGATCCGGCAGTCGTTCGCGGCGACCGGCACGCAGCTCGATCGCGCGGTCGCGCGCCTGACGAGCTCGTTCTACACGGTGTCCGCGATCGCGTATCGCGAGCAGGCGCTGCGCGAGGTCGCGGGCCATCACGATCAGGCCGACTTCGGACTCGGCGATCCGGCGGCCGACCAGGCGGAGCTCGAGCGGCTGAACAGCACGCTCGCCTCGACGGAGTGGGTGAAGCTCGGCGACAGCGCGATCGCGATCGCCGACTACAAGGGCCGCCTCCTGTACACGAGCGCGGCGCCGGCGGTGTGGGGAGGCGACCTCAAGGTCCTGGCCCCCGTGAAGCGTGCGCTCGATGCCGGGAAGGGCGATAGCGTCACGGTGCTGCCGTATGCCGATCCGGGGCTGGCGTCGACAGGTGTGCTCGGCAGCGCACGGAAGACCGGGCTCGCCGTGCTGTTCGAGCGCACCGTCGCGCTCGGCGACAAGGCGAGCGAGGGCAGCGAGGCCCGTGCGCTGTATCTACAGCTGCAGGACGGCAAGCAGCTGCTCGACGACGTGCGACTCGACGACGAGACGCTGCTCGCGCTCGTCGCGCCCGACGGAACGTCCATTGCCGACGACGCGATGCCGGCGGGCCTGGTCGCCGCTGCGCGTCGCCAGGGCGACATCGCCGAGGTCGCGGCGGGCGGGCAGACGTACCAGGTGCAATCGCGCTCGGTGCGCGGCCTCGAGGGGCAGGGCACGATCGCGCACGTCGTGATGGCGCGCCCGATGGACGGTGTGCTCTCGCTGTTCCCTGGAGCGAGGCGAGCGTTCACGGTCGCTGCATTCGCGTCACTGGCGCTCGCACTGTGGACGTTCTGGCGCGCACGGAAGATCACCGGCGCCAGAATCTGAGAGCTGGCTCGCAAGAAAGTTGGGCCTAGGTGAGGGCGTCGGGCCGAGTGTTTCTACGGATGGCGTGAAGACGAGATAGATGTCATTCGTCTCAATAGGTATGCCGAACGCTCCGAACACAATTCCCGCAGGGACCGTGTTCGCGGAGCGCTACGAAATTCTCTCTGCCGCCGGCTCGGGCGGCATGGGACACGTATATCGCGCACGCCATCTCGGCCTCGACAAGCTGGTCGCGCTGAAGGTGCTAGCGGTCCCCGGCAAGGGCTCGCGCGGAGAGCGCTTCGAGGAGCGGTTTGCACGCGAGGCGCGCGTGCTCGCGAAGCTGGATCATCCGAGCTGCGTGCGCGTGCTCGACTACGGCCGCAGCAACGGCATGCAGTACATCGCGATGGACATGCTCGAGGGCGAAACGCTGCACCAGGTGCTGCGCGCCGGGCCGATGCCGACGAGCCGCGCGCTCGCGATCACGAAGCAGCTGCTCGGCGCGCTCGCGCACGCGCACGAGCACGGGATCATTCATCGCGACCTCAAGCCGGAGAACGTGATGCTGGTGAAGGGCGGCAGCCGCGCGGTGCTGATCGACTTCGGCCTCGCGTCGCTACACGACGAGGCCGCGCTGACCGGTGCCGGCATGTGCATGGGCTCGCCGTCGTATCTCGCGCCGGAGCGCCTGCTCGGCCGGCCACACGACACGCGCACGGACCTCTATGCGCTCGGCGTGATCCTCTACGAGATGGTCGCCGGCGTGCGGCCGTTCGCAGGCGGCTCACCCGAGGAGACGATGCGGCTCGCGCTGCACAGGCCGCCGCGGCCGCTGCGCGCGATCCGTCGCGACATCTCGCGCGAGCTCGAGAATCTGATCAAGCGCGCGCTCGCGAAGGATCCGAAGCGCCGCTTCAGCGACGCCGAGGAGATGCTGCTCGCGCTCAACGACGTGCCGACCGACGAGGAGCGCGCCGAGCTGCGCGCCGCCGCCGAGCGCGAGGAAGCCGCGGAGACGATGGCGATGGTCCAGCTCGACCTGCGCCCGCCGTCGTGGTGGCAACGCCTGTGGGCGTACGTTCGCTACGGCGGCTGGCGCTGGGCGCTCGCGGCGCTACTCGGCCGCGCTACTGGATGATCGCGGTGCAGATGCCCATCTCGCAGGGCAGACCGTTGCAGCAGTCCGCGGTCGTCGTGCACGACTGACCGTACTCGGAGCAGCCCTGCGGCGGGCCACACGTGCCGGTCGTCTCGCCGCCCGGGATGTTGCAGGGCAAGCCCATGCAGCAGTCGGTGCTCGTCGTGCACTCGCCGCCTTGCGGGACGCAGACCGAGCCGCAGACGTAGCCGAACTCGGTACCGGGCACCGGGACGCACGGCAGACCGCAGCAGTCAGCGCTCGACGCGCACGCCTCGCCGACGTGGCTCTGCGGATCACCGCAGTCGACGCCGACGCCGACACCGCAGCGCGGGATGCCGAGCGCGTCCTGGTGGCAGGTGTCGAAGTTCAGCACGTTGCCCGCGCAGCAGTTCGCGTTCGCGTTGCATTCGACGCTCTGCAGGCGGCAGATCGCGCCGGCCGGCGAGCACGAGTTGCCGTTGTCGCAGCGGCCGACATCCATGCCCGGCTCCTTGCGGCACATCACGTTCGAGAGGCTGTTGTCGGGGTTGCCCGGGCCACCGCAGCAATCGCTGCTCTCCCTGCACAGCTCGCCCGTCGGACGGCAGCCGCTCGGCGGCTGACACACGAGCGCGCCGTTGGGGCCGAACGGGAAGCACGCGCGGCTGCAGCACTCGCCACCGCACGTCGGCAGCGGTTGCGACGGATCGTAGTTCGCGCCTGCGCCGCAGACCTCGCCGGCGGTCGCGCACATGGTCGCGCCGCTCGCAGGAACGACACCGCACGTACCGAGTGGTGCACCGTTGACGATGTTGCAGATGCCGCCGCAGCACTCGCCGTCGGTCGTGCACGTATCGCCGCTCTGCACGCAGAACGACACCGTGTTGCTGCACGTCGAGCCGAGCGGGCCGGTGCCATCGGGGTCATTGCAGAAGTGTCCGCAGCACTCGCTGTTGTTCGTGCACGCGTTGCCCGACGTCTTGCAGCTCGGGTTCAGCGCGGCGCACGTGCCGTTGCTGCAGATGCCACCGCAGCACTCGCCGTCGGCGCTGCAGGCCTGGCCGTCCGAGGTGCACTGGTTGCCGTTGCACTGGCCGTTGACGCACGAGAACGAGCAGCAGTCGGGACCCGCCTGACATGCCTCGCCGGACATGCCGCACGTGCCGACGACGCGCGAGCAGATGCCCGTCGTGTCATCGCAGTTGCCGGAGCAGCACGCGTTGTCGTCGGTGCATGTATCACCGAGCAGCGTGCAGTTCGGACCAGCGTCGGTGCCCCCGCCGCCAGATTTCTTGTCGCCACATGCGGCGATTGCCAATACGAGACCGATGCAGAAGACGATGTGCTTCATGTGGCTCCCCTCGTCACCTAGTGGGGGAGGACGTCAGATCCGTCGCAGGAAAAAGCTGCGCAAGGACCGTGCACCCGCGCACTTAGCGAAGTGCAGCGATGTCAGCGTCGGTCAGGCCGTACTCGCGCAAGACCTCGTCGGTATGCTGGCCGAGACGAGGCGGCGGACCTGCGTGGGCAGGTGTGCCGACAGGTGTGCGGACCTGACGGATCGTGCCGACTCCCTCGCCGCCATCGATCTCGAAGAACACGCCGCGCTCGCGATGGAGCGGATGGTCGGCGAGCTCGTCGAGCTCGAGCACGACCTCGACGAGGCAATCCTTGTCGGCGAAGAACGCGGCCCACTCGGCGGCCGTCTTCGTCTCGAAGATCTGGGCGAGCTCGTCGCGGACCTTCTGCTGCTGCGCCGGATTGCCGACGAGCTCGGCAACATTCGGCGCGCGACCGATCGCCTGATTCAGCGCGATCCAGAACTTCGGCTCGAGCGCACCGACGGAGAGGTAGCGCGCGTCCTTCGTCTTGTAGACGCCGTAGCACGCGAGTGCACCGTTGAGCGTCTCGGTGCCGCGCGTCGGGTTGTTCGCGCCCGCATCGAGATTGCCGAGCTCTGCGGCGAGCAGCGCGAGCGAGCCCTCGGTCATCGAGATGTCGAGGTGCGCACCTTTGCCGGTGCGATCGCGGCCGAGCAGCGCGCCGAGGATCGCGGTCGCGCCCCACAGTGCACCGCCCGCGAGATCGGCGATCTGCACGCCGGGCATCTGCGGCGCGCCACCGGCGGGGCCGGTCATCCCGAGCACGCCGGAGAGCGCGATGTAATTGAGGTCGTGGCCGGCGCGGTCGACGTACGGGCCGCTGCCGCCGAATCCGCTGATCGAGCAGAGCACGATCTTCGGATTGTGGGCGGCGAGCTGGGCGTAGCCGACGCCGAGCTTGTCCATCACACCGGGACGGAAGCTCTCGACGACGACGTCGGCGCGCTCGACCATCTTCAAGAATGCCTCGCGCGCGGCGGGCAACTTGAGATCGAGCGCGCAGGATCGCTTGCCGCGATTGATCGCGAGAAAGCGACCGGCGACTCCGCCCTTGGCAGGCGGGAACGCGCGGAGATAATCGCCGACCTTCGGGTCCTCGATCTTCACGACGTCGGCTCCCATATCGGCGAGCACCATCGTGAGATACGGACCCGGCAGCAGGCGCGACAGATCGAGAACGCGAATGCCGCGCAGTGCGTCTGCGAGCGGCCCGGACACGTTCACTTCGGGCGGGCGATCTCGAACAGCTGCTGGAGCTTCATCGCCAGCATCGGGTCGCCCGACACGCGGAGCTTGCCCTGGAAGTAGAGCTGCATGCCGGCGTTCGGATCCGAGAGCATCGTCTTGAAGTCGTCGCTGGCGACTTCGACCGTGCACTGGGCCTTGCCCGAGTCGCCGCGGGTGCAGCTTGGCGGGTCGCTGGTGCAGTCGACGGTCCACTCGCCGCCGCCCTCGCCGGTGATCTTGAAGCAGTAGATCGCGTTCAGCTCGCGAGCCTTATCCGGGTACTGCTTCAAGCCCTCCGGGACGAGGTTGTCGAACAGATCCTGAGCGTCCTTGGGCATCGTGGCCATGCGTCTTTCCTCCGCCGGCGGTGTTACCGCGAAACGACGAAAGCCGACAAGCGATGCTCGTCGACTTTGTCGTGAGGAGGCGTACTCAGTTACGGATCAGAGTGGCGGGAGGTCCGCAGTGCCGAACGCGCACTCCGACACCGTGCCCTCGGTCGCCTGCCAGTTGACGCTGTCGGTGTAGAACGTGCGACGGAACAAGGTGTTCCAGCACTCCGACGCGACCGCCTGCTGAGCGCCGAGGTCGCCACCGGCGATGCGCGCGTCGCCGCGGCCCGCACCATCCGACTGCCAGCGCGAGCGGATCACGAGGCTCTCCGGCGTCGCGGTGCCGCCGATGTCGGCGGTCGCGTTGAACACCATGTCGCCGCCGCCGTCGAGCGTCTCGTTGTACGCGTACTCGAACGATGCCGGGTTGCCATTCGCGTCGGGCGCCATCGCCGCGAGGTCGAGGTGGCGCGCCGCGAGGTCGTACGTGACGATGACATTGCCCTTCGCATCGCCGGCGTCGATCGGGTTCACGCGGCGGCTCGCGTCGAAGTCGATCGAGAAGTCGCCGTGGCCGAGGTTGTCGCCCGGCGTCGGATCGGCGTGGCCCTCGATGATGTTCTCGAACGGCGAGCTCGCCGACGTCTTCGCGCGGCCCGAGAGCACGTAGTCGTACGTGCCGTCGCCGTTGTCGGTCACGTCGAGCTTGTACTCGGCGGGATCGAGCGTGTCGCTCCACGGTCCCCACGTGTAGACGTTGCCGCTCTGCGAGGTCACCGGGAACTGGACGATCGTGTGGACGAGGATCAGCACCCACGCGCTGCCGCCGTTGAGCGTGCGCGTGACGTCGCGCGTGACGCGGTAGTAGTCGGCGACCTCGCCGAGGATGCGTGCCTGCGCCGGCAGCTTGATCTCGACCTGGTCGGCCGTCGGAATCGCGCGCTGGATCGCCTCGGGCGGATCGTCCTGCTTGATGCATCCGGTGGCGACGAGGGAGACAAACGCGGTGGCGGCGAGGGCAGTCTTGAACATGATCGAAGGCTCCTGGTTGGGATGTTGGGTCCCTAGAGCAGCCTCCGTGCCGAGCGCGTTTCGAATGTCTTCGCGGACTTACGGTGTGGAGTTTTCCGACGGC
>JABFXX010000138.1 GCA_013368795.1 Kofleriaceae bacterium | reverse complement strand
CGGCGCGGGTACGGGCGCGGTCGGTGCTGGCGTTGGCGTCGTCGGTGGAGTCGGCGGCGAGCTCGAGCAGCAGACGAAGATCGGCAAGAAGGCAGGCATCGTGCTCGGCGTGATCGCGATCGCCGCGATCGGCGCGGTCGGCATCCACTCGATCGCCGCCGGCGTCAGCGACGACATCTCGCTCGATCCGAAGTTCGACCTCGGCCTCGGCATCGCCGGCGTCTCGGTCGGCATCAGCGCGATCTACGTCGCCGGCTTGACCGCGACGACCGCCGCGGCCGCGCCGATGATGTGTGCGTCGCTCCCGGCCAGGACGCCGATCGTCGCACCGTACGCGACGAATGGTGGCGGCGGTCTCGCCGCTGCGATGACGTTTTAGCGCGGCCGCCAGGCGAGCCACGCGATCGAGCCGGGCAGCGCCCACAGCGCGATCGCGACGGTCCAGGCCTGTCGCCGGGTCACTACTGCTTTTTGACGACCAGGCCCTGCGGCGGCGCGGCATTCGGATCGAGCGAGCCCCACGCGATTGTCGGCGAGCCGCCGGGACCGCGCGTCGCCGCGATCGAGAAGCCCTCGACCAGCGGCCCCTGCGCGATCGGCGTCGTCGTCCAGGTGCCGCCGCTCGTCGTCGCGACGTAGACGTCGGACACGAGGCCATCCTGATACGCGATCGCGGGCGCGCCGCCGTTCAGGAAGATCGAGGCGCCGGCGCCGACCGGGTGCGTGCGATCACCGTTGCGCTGACCGTCGTCGACGACCGCCGGCGTGCCGGGCGAGCCATTCCACGTCGTGTACATGAGCTGATCGCCGAGCGCGTCCTGGTACGCGATGTGGACGGTGCCGTCGTCGCCGACGACCGCCGTCGACCACATGCCGCGGTCCGCGCCGGTCACGTTGCCGTCGAGCACGGTCTCGTTGAACGTCGACGCACCCTTGGCGGTCTCGGCCGAGAGCACGAGTGCGCGGCGGTTGCTGTCGTAGTACGCGGCGGCGAGCCGGCCGTCGGGCAGCACGACGAGGCTGACGTAAAGGCCGGTGCCGCTCGGCGGCGTCAGGATCTCCGGCTCGTCGATCTTCGTGCGGCACATGCCGGCCGAGCAGACCTCGGTCATCGCATCGCACGCGGTCGTGCAGTCGCTCGACACCGAGACGCACACCGACGGGTCTCCCGCGGTCATCGGCTCGACGCAGCTGTCGCTGCCGCACAGGCCAGCGCACGAGCCCGGTGCCGTCGCGATCAGTGCCGACTGCCAGTCGCCTGCGCTACTCGGATCGGTCTTCGTCGCGCGCGCGATGCGCAGCTCGGTGTTGCGATGGCCCATGCCGTCGTCGATGCCGAGCGCGATGTACGCGATCGCGGGCTTCTTGTCGGCATCGATCACCATCGACGCGTAGATGCCGCTTTCGGCGTCACCCGAGTCGACGACGTACGACTTCCAGCTGCCGCCGGTCTTCGTCTCGTAGGCGTACTTGAGCGAGCCCTCCTCGCGGTCCTGATACGCGACGCGAGCGGTGCCACCGCCGATGGCGATCGACGTGAACGCGCCGACGTTCGGGCCGGCGTCCGCGACACCGCCACGGTACGTGTCGGGCGAAAACGTCGGCGTGACGCCTTCGGGGATGCCGTCGGCGACCGTGTACTTGAGGTTCCCCGGGTCGGTTGCATCGACGACGACGAGGTCGCCGAGCAGCTGCTCGTAGGTCGCGACCATCACGCGCTTGTCGTCGCTCGCGATGCTCGTCCACCGGCCGCCCGTCGTGTGCTCGACCTCGCCGGGCAGACACTCCATGCTGCCGCACGGATCGCTACCGCAGCTGCAGCCCGGCAGGAGCGCGATCACCGCCGACCACATCGCCGGGCCGAGGCGGAGCGCGCGCTTCACGCGGCGCCACGGCACGAGGATGAGTCCGATCACGAGCGCGAACAGCGCGCCGTTCGCGCTACCGCCCGAGTCACAGCTGCAGCCCGACGCGCCCGCCTGGCCATGGAAGCCGACGGTACGAGCGACCGGCGTGCCGGTGTGGAGCGGCTCGCCCGTGCCGAGCGGAAGCTCGAGCAGCACCGGCTCCGGATCGAGCGTGTCGGGGTTGCCGATCTGACGCGACCGCACCTCGAGCTTGTGCACGCCCGGCAGCCAGAACACGCGCGACGACACCACCTGGCGCGTCGCCCGGCTCCAGCCCGACCACGAGCCACCGTCGATGCGATACGAGAACTCGAGGTCGCGCTCGCTGCCGCCGAGCGCGAGCGTCACCGCGGCCGGCTTCGCGCCGCGCCACTTCGTGACGTCGCGCGCGATCGCGAGCGGTGGCTCCTCGATCGACGCGACCTCCGCGGTCGTGTCGACGGTGCGCGCCATCGGCGCCGGCACGAGGTCGGCGAAGATGCCGAGGAACTCGTCGTTGTCGACCGACGTCACCGCCTTGACGCTGAGCGCGAGACCACCGAGCGCCGGCAGGCTGATCGGCGACAGGCCGCCCGAGAGCTGCGGCAGGACGAGCCCGAGCAGCGTCGGGAACAGGCCCGCGATCTCTTCGGGCGACTCGGCGATCGCGTCGCTGTTCTTGACGCTGACGTTCGTGAACGCATCGTCGGGATTGCCGATGACGGGCGTCAGCTCACCGCTGGTCGTCGTCTGCAGGCCGATCGGGAGGTGCACGTCAGTGACGACCGTGAACACGCGGTTGTACTGCTCGTCGATCGACGCGAAGAAGTCGATCTCGAGCGCCTGGAACGAGATGTCGAGCAGCGGCTGGTCGACGACCATGTTGCCGCTGCCGTCGTCCTTGAACGTGTTCTTGCCGAGCACGATCGTCGGCGGCGACTGCGGGCGCAGACCGATCGCCATCGGCGAGTTCGTCTCGACGAGCTTGCCGAGCGAGCGCGACAACAGGCTGATCGTGCTGGTCGACAGCTGCGCGACCGTCGAGCTGCCGATCGTCAGGCAGAACAGACCGCCGTCGTAGCCGGCGTACGCGAGGTCCGCCAGCTGCGACTTGTGGAGGCCGAACGCGACGTCGAAGTTCTGGGCGTTGAACTGGTTGCCCTGGAACACCGTCGAGCGCGGGATCGAGACCGGCGTCGGCGCCGTCGCCGGCGGACCGCACTTGTCGCGCGGCGCGCCGCCCGGGAGCATGCCGCCGAGCATGCCGAGCGAGAGGCCGCTATTCGTCGCGATCGAGTAGCCACCGGCGACCTCGTAGATGTCGAGCGCGCCGGTCGTGCCGGGTGACAGGCTCGCGAAGATGCCGCTGCCGCGCAGGCGGCCGTTGAGGCCGAGCTCCTGGAGGCACGCACCGCTCGACAGCTTGCATTCGCCGCCGGTGCACGCCGTCGCGAACGGCGAGCTGCAGTCCGCGACCGAGTCGCACGACTTGCACGTCGCGCCGTTGATCGCGTCCTCGATCGGGCCCTCGAGCTGGTCCTGGATGAACGAGGCCGGGATCAGGACACCGCCCAGCGTACACAGGATGTCTCCGCCGAGAGAGTAGTCGCCGCTGTCGAGCTGAGACACCTGGGTGTTCGACGCGGTGATCTTCGTCGTGCCGGTCGTCGCGTCTTGCTGCAGCAGGATCTGCGTCGTGATCAGCAGATCCGGCGGCGTGTTGTCGCGCGTCGTGTCGAGGTCGATCGTGCAGTGCTGGCCCTGGAACGTGACCTGGAGGTCGTTGACTGTCTTGATGCGCGCGCGCACCGTGACGTCGAGGCGCGCCTCGTTCGCGTTGACCGAGACGGGAGTCAGCGCGAGGCGATCGGGCTCGTTGCCGACCTTGTTGAGGTTGATCTGGACCGGGCCGCAGTTCGGGATCGGCTGGTTGTTCGCGCAGCAGATGTCCGGACAGCTCGCGATGGGGAACTCGATGACGCCGTTCATCGCGCCGCCGCCGGCGAGCGGGCCGATGATGCCCGCGGGGTCCGCCGTGATCTTCGACAGCGCGGTCGGCGTCACGCGGATCTGCGCCGCGTTCGGGTGCCGCTGCGCCGAGGGGAATCCGCCCGGAATCGGCTCCATGCCGGCACACCCGCCGCACCCTCCTCCACCGCAGCCGACAGCGAGAAACACCGCTGTAATCACCACAAACCAGTCGATCCGGGCACGCATCATGGGACCCCCTCGCGAGAGGTGTCATACGGCACACCCCACACGGTCAAGCGTGAACCGTTAACGACCGATCCGCTGTGGCGGAGGGCACTCGCTAGCGGAACGCCCCGAGAGACGGCCCTCTCGCCAGGATCCGTAACACCGCAACAGCCGCTGCGAGGCGAGCCGGATCGCCCTCGATCGTGAGCCACCGGATCTGCGCTTCGCCCTCGCTGGCCATGACCTGCGCGGTGCCGAGCTCCTTCACGTGACTGCGCGCGTCGACGGGGAGGCACTCGAGATCGGCGACCGCCGCGCCACCATCGGCGACCGCGAAGGCAAAGCGTCTATCGGAGGGACCGAGTGCGCGCGTGACCGTTCTGCTCTGGAGCTCGAATGGTCCGACCCGGATCCCACCGGGCAAATGAGCCTGGTCCGCAACCAGCTTCGCCTCGGGCAGCCCGCGCAGCGCGACGAACCCGTACACGTCCCTCGACGCGATCGAGGTCAGCAGCTCGATGCCCGCGATGAC
>JABFXX010000604.1 GCA_013368795.1 Kofleriaceae bacterium | reverse complement strand
GCGGATCACCGGCGAGAATCCGTATCGCGTGCCGATGCGCATCTACCCGGCGGTCCACTACACGATGGGCGGCCTCTGGGTCGACTACCAGCTGCAGACGACGATCCCCGGCCTGTTCTGCCTCGGCGAGGCGAACTTCTCGGATCACGGCGCGAACCGCCTCGGCGCGAGCGCGCTGATGCAGGGTCTCGCCGACGGCTACTTCATCATCCCGTACACGATCGGCAACTACCTCGCTGGCGTTCCTGCGACGTCGCTCGCGGATGCGAACGGCGCCGCGTTCAAGACGTCCGAGACCGAGGTCAAGTCGAAGCTCGACCGGCTGATGAGCGGCTCCGGCAAGCGCTCGATCGACTCCTTCCACAAGGAGCTCGGCTCGATCATGTGGGAAGACTGCGGCATGGCGCGGACCAAGGAGTCCCTCGAGCACGCGCTGTCCGTGATCCCGAAGCTTCGCGAAGAGTTCTGGCGCGACGTCTCCGTCCTCGGCGAGCGTGACTCGTTCAACCAGTCGCTCGAGAAGGCCGGCCGCGTCGCCGACTTCCTCGAGTTCGGCGAGCTCCTGTGCAAGGACGCGCTCGTCCGCGAGGAGAGCTGTGGCGGTCACTTCCGCGTCGAGCACCAGGTCGAAGGTGAAGCCAAGCGCGACGACGAGAACTTCTGTCACGCCGCTGTCTGGGAATACGGCGAAACGCCGATCCGTCACACCGAGCAACTCGTCTTCGAGAACGTGAAGCTCGCCACTCGGAGTTACAAGTGAGCGACAAGAAGCTGAATCTGACGCTTCACATCTGGCGCCAGAAGGACAAGAAGACCAAGGGCGGCTTCGTGAAGTACCGCGTGACCGACGTGTCGGTTCACGCCTCGTTCCTCGAGATGCTCGACATCTTGAACGAGCAGCTCGTCGCCAAGGGCGAGGAGCCGGTCGCGTTCGATCACGACTGCCGCGAAGGCATCTGCGGCATGTGCTCGCTGATGATCAACGGCCGTCCGCACGGCGGTAAGCGTGCGACGACGACGTGCCAGCTGCACATGCGGTTCTACAACGACAACGACGAGATCTGGATCGAGCCGTGGCGCGCGTCCGCGTTCCCGGTGATCAAGGATCTCTGCGTCGACCGCACGGCGTTCGACCAGGTGATCGCGTCGGGCGGCTTCATCACCGCGAACACCGGCTCGGCACCCGATGCCAACGACATCCTCGTTCCGAAGGAGTCGGCGGACCGTGCGATGGATGCGGCCGCCTGCATCGGCTGTGGCGCGTGCGTTGCCGCGTGCCCGAACGGCTCGGCGATGCTGTTCGTCGCTGCGAAGCTCGCGCACATGCACAACCTGCCGCAGGGTCAGCCCGAGCGCATGCACCGCACGCAGTCGATGATCAACGCGATGGACGCTGCGGGCTTCGGCAACTGCTCGAACCACTACGAGTGCGAAGCGGCATGCCCGAAGGACATCTCGCGCGACGTGATGGCGCTCGCCAATCGCGACTACGCGAAGGCGTCGCTCGCGTACCGCGATCGTTCGAACAAGTCCGACGGCGGCGGCTGAGTCAGCGTCTGGGGCTCGAGCCGCGACATCGGTGTCAGGCTCGCCTCAGGTTCCTGCGAGGTCAGCTGCGAACGACCCGCGCCGCGGGAAGCTGGTAGAGCGCGTCGAGCGCCTTCAGTTGCTTCGCGCTGTGCCGGTGATCGGAGACGCCGGCGGCGAACAGCGCCATGCCGGCGAGGCCGCCCACGAACGCGTAGAGCCCGGCAAAGATCACCGCGAGTGGGCCGAGCAGGCCGCCGAGCTCGAACAGCGCGATCACCGCGCCTCCCAGGAACACTGGCACGAGCCCGATCAGGAGGACACCACGCTGCCACAGCGTCCGCCCTCGCTCGCGAGTCCGCAAGAGGTCAGCACGCAGTGCGAGGCGTCGCTCGTCCACGTGCTTCAGTCTACACGGGCGACGGTCCCGGGGCCCGCGACTTCGTCGGTCGCGTGCAGCAGCAGCTGCAGCGAATCGGTCGGGCGCAGGTTCGCGCGCAGGCCGTAGCCGTCGGCGACCCAGTAGACCTTGCGGCGATAGGGATAGAACGGCTCGCGCGCGATCACCGCGACGCGGACCGCTCCCGCCTTCTTTGCATCGACGAGTACCGCGCGCGCCTGGGCGAGCGTCGTATCGGGGTGCAGGTGCAGTGCGATCACGTCGTCGTTGCCGCGCAGCTCGCGGAGCACGTCGATGCGCTGCTGGTTCGGGCCGTAGCTGCGGCCGCCGACGACGAGCTCCCCTCGCGTCGACAGCGCGGCCTCGGGAAGATGCGGATCGTCCTCGGCGGCGGCGCCTGCGACGGGCCAGTTGTCGGGGTCGGCCGCGCGCTCGATATCGACCGTCTGGTCGGCGGCGACGCGGTCGAGGCTCTCCCACGCGAGTACGGCCTGGTGCCAGCCCGGATCGGTCTTGCACGGGAGGCACTCGGCGACCGCGGTGCGCGCGCGTTCGGTGGCGTGGCGGATCGCGAGCGCTTCGATGATCGAGCCCTGCATCTCGGGGACGATCGACTTGCACTCACGTGCGAGCGGTCCGCCGCACAGGCGAACGAGGTAGTCGTCGGGCGACTCGCCCGGCTTGGGCGCGAGCTCGGGCGCCTTCGCATCGCGCACTGCGAGCAGCGTGTCGGACGCGATCGGCGGCGCGAGCAGCGTCGGCCACACGGTCAGCGCGAGCGTGTCGACGCGCTGGCGGATCGACTTGCCCTGCTGTGCCTGCATCGGGCCGAGCGCGAGCACGATCATCTTCAGCTCGGCTTCCTTGCCGACGGTGCGATCCATCTGCGGGCGCAGCGTCGCGACGGTCTGCGCGAGGTCGGCGTAGGCATCCGGCGTGCGGCCCGCGGCGACGAACTTGTCGACGGCGGTGACGAGCGCGCTGTGCTTGTAATCCTCGCCGGGAGTCTTGCTGACCTCGATCTTGTCGCGGCCGCAAGCGGCAACGAGCACGACCAGGCAGAGACCTAGACTCCGGGCCAACATGGCGATTACGACTGAGCTAGCAAGGTGGATGCCCACCCCCGTGGGCCCCTACCTCACGTTCTCACGTACGCCGCATCGAGACAGCTCGCCAGTTTCTCCGAATCGAGGTCGCCGCCGAGTGCCACCAAACGCCCGTTCTCGCCGAGATAAACGTCTGGTTTCCGGACCGGTTCCGAGGAGACCCGCAGACCTACACGGTGAACGGCAAACCATGCGCCATCACCAGATCTGACGATTCCCTTGATCCTCACGTAGTTGGCCGGTAGCTCGGCGAGCTGATCCTCGAGCTCCTCGAGATCGACCGGAGATCCTACGTTCAGGTAGGTGCTGTCGACCCCGTGCACATGGCTGTCGGTATGCCGACAGGTTTCGTCGTGAACGTGCTGTGAAGCCGGCACGTGCTCGAGGTCGGGATCCGCGAGCGTCTGCTCGAGCCACGCCGCGTGGTCGTCCGTCGTGCCGACGCGGACGAGCGCTCTGGGCGCGATCTTCTGTGCTGCGGCGATGGCCTCGCTCGGATCACCGAGCTGGGATTTCGTGACGAGCAAGACGTCGGCGTACGCGACCTGTGCGTCGACGGCATCCGTCACAGTGCGCGATGCGACGAAGTTCGTCGAGTCGAGCAGCGTCACGACCGCCGCGAGCCGGATCTTCGACGCGACTGGCTCGCGCCTCACGGCCCACGCGATCGGCAGCGGCTCGGCGACGCCGGTGGTCTCGAGCACGATCGCCTCGAGATCGGGATTGGTCGCGAGCAGATCGAGCAGCGTCTTGTCGAGCTCGTCGCCGAGCACGCAGCACACGCAGCCGCCCGGCAGCTCGATCTGGCGCGCCGACTCGCCGCCGAGCAGCGCACCGTCGATGCCGACCTCGCCGAGCTCGTTGACGATGATGCCGAGCTTGCGTTTCTCATCGCGCGCCGCACGCCTCGCCAGCAGGCGATTGACGAGCGTCGTCTTCCCCGATCCGAGGAAGCCGGTGACGATCACGAGTGGAACGCGCACCGGGGGAGGCTACCCCGGTTTCATCTCGCAGACGACGACGCGGCGCTTGCCGGCCGAGGTCAGAGGAATCTCGTCGACGACCTGGATCTCGAACGGCGCACCGGGCAGGTAGCGCTCGGCATGCGAGCGGAGGATCTGCTCGGCGTGGCCCGGCAGCGTGCGGCCTTCGTACGGCACCACCTTGAAGATGACGCTGCCGTCGGCGCGCTGGTGCACCTGGAAGCTGCGGGCGACGTTGCCGATCGTCGAGAACAGGATGTTGAACACGAGGCCGCCGACGGCGTTTCCCTTGCCGTCGTACATCGTCTCGGTCACACGGCCCTGCACGCCCTTGATGCGGACGAGGCCCTTGCCGCACTTGCAGACGTCGTCGCCGCCGGCGACCGCGAGGTCACCGTTGACATACCGGATCATCGGGCAGGCCAGGTTGTGGAGGTCGGTGATCACGACCTCGCCGGTCTCGCCGGGCTTCGCCGCGCGGACGCTGCCGTCGCGCTCGCGGACGATCACCTCGACGATCATGTTCTCCATCGACGTGTGCAGGCCGTCGTGCGCCTCGCACTCCGACGCCATCAGCATCACCTCGCGGCAGCCGTACGT
>JABFXX010000565.1 GCA_013368795.1 Kofleriaceae bacterium | reverse complement strand
CGCGGGCCGGTTCGCCGTACGATCCGGATCGTCGTCGAGACGCGCGGCGATCGCCTCGGCCGCCGCGCCCGCGCTGTCCTCGCGGTCGGCGAGCGAGACGAGTGCCTCGAGCGCGGCGTCGTCGTGATCCTCGTCGCGCAAGAACGCGGCGAGCACGTCGATGCCGAGCGGGTTTCCTTGCCGCGCGAGCGCGACCGCGGCACGCAGCCGCAGGTCGGCGTGCTCGCTGGCGAGCGCCGCGACGAGCGCGTCGGTGCTCGCGGGCGTCGGCACCGTCGCGGTCGCGAGCTGCGTGATCGCGGCGAGCCGGACGTCGGCGTGGCGCGACCTCGCGGCGAGGAGCTGCGGCTCGGCGCTGCCGGCCGGATAGAGGCGCGACAAACGCAGCGCGGCGTGCGCGCGGACCTCGGCGTGCTCGGCGTCGAGCGCGTTCTTGATCATCGCGATCGCGCGCTCGTCGCCGGCTTCCGCGAGCGGCAGCAGCTCGTCGATCGCCTCGCGGCCGAGGTCGGGCGCGGCCGCGATCGCCATCGCGAGCGGCGCGAGCGCGCCGTGCGGATACAGCGAACGCAGGGCGGCGAGCGCGGCCTGGCGGACGAGGTGATGCGGATCGCCGACCGCGTGCTCGAGCACGGGCATCACCGCCTCGGCGCCGACCGCGTCCTCGCGCGCCAGGTCGACGAGCCGACCGACGGCATCGCGGCGCACGCGATGGGTCTCGTCGGCGTCGCCGCGCGGCGGCGCCTGGCGGACGAGGCCCGCGTAAACGCCGAACACGAGGCGCTGTGCCGCCGCGACATCGATGCCCGCCGCTGGTCCCTGCCCCGCGCGCAGGAACAGCTGCGCCGCGATCTCGAGGTTCGTGACCTCGGGGTCCCTCTTCTCGGCGACGAGCCGGCGCAGCCAGCCCGACTTGCGCGCGACGCGTCCCTCGAGCGAGTAGCCGGTGTTCGGCGCGGGCGCTCCGATGGCGGGACCGGCGAGCCTCGCCGCTTCCTTCCAGAACGTCGCCGGCTGCGTGCGCACCGCGAGCACCTGCGCGGCCGCGTAGCGCTGGCCCGGATCGTCGGACGCGATCGCGTTGCGCAGCACCTCGAGGATCGCCGCGCGGCGCGGCGGCGCCGGCCAATCCTTCATGTCGGCGGCCTTGTCGGGCTTGCGCGGACCGACGACCTCCGCGATCACCTCGCCGTAGGGCTCGCCCGCGGCGCGACGCTCGAACAGGCGTGCCGCCGCGAACCGGATCTCGGCGCTCGGACTCGCCATCGCGTCGACGAGCAGGTCGGGCGCGATGCCCGCCTCGGCAAGCGCCGCGTCGCGCGCGACGATCACGGCAAACGCGAGGTCTTGAATCTCGCGATCGCGATCCTCGAGCCCCTGGCGCAGGCCGCGCACGCCGTCGGGACCGAGCGCGACGAAGCCGACGATCGCGCCGATGCGCAGCGGCCGATGCTCGTGACGCTGCGTGCCGGCGAGCACTGGCAACGCGCGCAGGTCCCCGAGCTTCGCGAGGCCCTCGCCGCCCCACGAGCGCACCGGCAGATCAGCGTGCCCAAGGAGAGCGACCAGGGCGGCGAGCGGCGCCTCGGAGCCCGGACGTGCGGCGGTCGCGATGCCACGCGCCGCCATCTCGCGGACGATCGGATCCTCGTCGCCGACGAGGCCCTCGAGGTAACGCATCGACGCCGGGTCGCCGATATCGGCGAGAGCCGCGGCCGCGCGATGACGGATCACGTCGGGCGGCCGGTTGATGTCGGTCTTCGGGATCGACAGGATGCGCTGCATCGGTGACACCGCGCGCGCATCGCGGCGCTTGCCGCACAGCTCGCCGGCGCGGACGTTCAGCTCCCAGAAGATCGAGTTGAACGCGGCGACGAAGCCCTCGGCGTCGTTCGGCGCGACCGCATCGAGCGCCTCGATCGCGGCGAGGTGGACGACCGGCTGGTCGTCCTTGATCAGCTCGACGAGGCGCCCGCGCACCGCAGCAGCCGGCGCCTTCGCCGCGGCCTTCGCACCGGCCGCGCGCACCGCGGGTACCGGCGACGCCATCGCCGCGAGCACGACATCCGTTGGCACGACCGGCTCGGTGCCGTCGTCGGCGGGACGCGCGAACACGGCAAACGCGGCGAGCCCGACCTGCCCGACCGCGTCCTTGACGAGGCCGAGCAGCAGGCGGTCCATGTCCGCCGACGACTGCTTCGCCTGACGGCGCCGATCGATCTCGGCGACGACCTGCGCGCGCAGGTCCGCGTGCCGGCTCGCCGCGCCGCGCGACAGCGGCGTCAGCGGATCGTTTGCGTGCCACGCCCACAGCGTGCGGAACGCCTCGGTGCGGACCTTCGCGGCCTCGTCGTCGAGCGCATCGCCGAGCAGCCGCGCCGCACGCGCTGCGCCCGGGCTCCCCGGCGCGCCGACGCGGACCAGGATCTGCAGCGCGCGGACGCGCAGGTCCTCCTGGCTGCAGCGGATCGCGAGCTCCGCGAGATCGAGCTCGGCGTCGACGCCGCCGGCCGCGGAAGTCCGGGAGAGCGCGTCGAACGCGAAGCCGCGCACCTGCGCGTCCTCGTCGTCGAGCAGCCACACGAGCCGCGCACTCAGCCGATCGTCGTTCGGCCACTTCGACAGCGCGAGCACGAGGTTCGACGTCGCGCCTCGGCGCAGCGCCGGATCGGCCTCGCGCGTCAGCTGCAGCACCGCGCCGACCGCGCGCGGATCGCCGAGCGCGAGCAGCGAGCCCGCGCCACGAATCGCCGCATCGGCCGCGCGACACGCGAGCGCTGCGAACAGCGGCTCCTTGTCCTCGTCGTCGAGCTCGCCGGCCGCCGAGCTCAGCGTCAGCGGCGAGCCGAGCTGCGTCGCGATCTGGTTGAACATCTGCTGGATGCTCGGCACCACCGCGTGCAGCTTCGCGGCGAGCGACGGCCGCTGCATCACCGCGGTCAGAAACGCCGCCGTCCGCACGCCCGCATCGGCATCGTCGAGCGCACCCGCAGCGAGCGCACGCGCCGGCGCGTCGTTCGCCTTCAGCGCGAAGCCGAGCACGAGCAGCGCCTGCGCGCGGATGTCGGGCGAGCCGCGGGCGAGCGCGATCCGCACCGCCTCGAGTGGCTCGGCGAACTGGCGCAGCACCGCGAACGCGCGCTGGCGTACGAGCGCCGCGCCGTCGCGCAGCGAGTCGGCGACCATCCCGGCCGCGATCACCGAGTCCTTCGCGAGCGGTGCGAGCGACTCGACCGCGCGTGCGCGAACATCCTCGGCGGCCGCTGCCCTGCCCGCGCGAATCGCGACGAGCGGCTGCTCGCGATCGAGCTCGAGCAGCGCGTGGAACGAGGCGATGCGGACCTCGGCCTGCTGCGCCGCGAGCGCATTCCGAAGCGCGGGTCTGCTGAGGCGGCGGTTGCCGCGCACCATCGCCGCGGTCGCCGCGACGCGCACCTCGGGCAGCACGCCCGCGAGCGCGACGTCGAGCAGCACGCGCGCCTCGTCCTCGGCGATGTCGGCGAGCCTGTCGACGGCCTCGAGCTTCACCTTCGCCGCGGTGCGCGGATCGCGGAGCACGTCCTCGAGACGATCGAGCTCGCCGCCGAGCGCGACCGCGGTGCCGACGGGCTCGGCATCCGGTCCGAGCAGGAACGCGGCAACCTTGCGCGACGTCGACGACGCCCACAGCCGGCCGATCGTCTGGATCGAGCCGTCTGGCTTGCGCGTCTGCGCGGCCTGGAATGCGAGGCCGGTCAGAGGGCCGATGCCGAGCTCGCTCGTGCGCGGTCGCCGGTTGCCGTCGACAAACCATGCCTTGAGCGCGCCATCTTCACCGACGGAGAACAGCCGCCGCGGCAGATCGCGACCCGCAGCGTCGGTGACGACGGGCCCGAGCACGAGCCCGCGCACCGCGCCCTGGTGGCCGTGATCGCCCGAGCGGTCCTGCGCCTCGACATCGCCGACGAGGAAACACAGCCGCACCGAGCCGTCACCGCAGCCGACCGCCGCGCGACCATCGCCGATGCAGACGACCGCGCGAATGCCGCCATCTCCGCCCGGCGTGACGCCGCGTGCGCGCGCGTTCGCATCGCCGGCCGGTGCGATCCACAGCTGGCCGTCGGCACCACCGGCGACGACGAGCCCCGCCGGGTCGAACGCGGCCGCGAGGATCGCGCCCTCCGATAGCGCCCGCCGCGACGCGATCGCGAGCCGCGGCTTCCCGCTCTCGATCGAGAACGCGATCACGTGCAGCGCACCGTCGAGCGTGCCGACCGCGATCTGTCCGGCATCGGCGCGCGCGACCGCCGCATCGACCGCGATCGCACGCACCGGCGCGCCGAGCGCGATCTCGACGAGCGCCTTCTGGCCCGTCGTGTCCCATGCGATCACGCGGCCGTCGTCGCCGCCGCTGAGCAAGAGCTCGTCACCGGCAAACGCGAGCGCGCGCACCGCGGCGTTCGTCGCGAGCGACGCGCCCGCGCCCTTGCCGTCGAGCAGCGTCGACGGGAACACGTGCGCACGGCCGGGCACCGGCGACGGCGTGTCGCGCCACCCACCCGTTGCGATCAGCTCGCGACCCGCCGCGATCGCCTCGAGCCGCTCGATCCACGGACCGAACGCGGTCACGACGCCGCCTCCTTCAGATCGCCGTGCTTCGCGCGCAGCGCGGTCAGCGCCTGCACGCTCGCCTGCCATTCGCCCTTCGCCGTCGACTCAGCAAACTCGCCGAGCACCGGCGCGATCGTGCGCGCGAACTCGACATCCTCGAGCCCGAGGTCGCGCATCGCCTCGATGAGCCGCCGCTTCGCGACGCTCGCCGGCAGCGGACGCTCGGGTTGCGGCGCACCGGGCGCGACCGCATCGCGCTCGCCGACGCGGCCCGGCGGCAGACCGAACAACACGGTGCGCGCGAACTGCCGCAGCGCGGCCGTGTCGGTGAAGCGCTGCGTGCCGACCGGCGCACCGACGTGCTTGCGCGGCACGTAGTCGTCGGGCCACGGCTTCGGCCGGTGCCGCTCCCAGAACAGCCGCACCGCGAACAGCCGGACGTCGCGCTCGGGGCTGTCCATGAGCCACGCGAGGCGCTCCGCACCACCGACGTGCTCGTAGAGCCTGCGGATCAGCGTCAGCGCGGCCTCGCGCGTCGCCTTCTGCGGGCTCTCGGCGAGCTGGAACAGCCGGCGACCGTCGACCCACGCCGCGGGAACTTTACGCGTCGCACCCTCGACGATCGTCCCCATCAGGAGCTCGATGCCGAGCGCGCGTGGCTCCTTGTGCGGCGATGCGGCGAGCTCGTAGACGAGATCCGGATCACCCCACCGCACGATGTCCTCGCCGGCGATCGCGACCGCGAGGCGGCGAACATCGGCGCGCTCGTCGCGGAGTAGCGCGCGGATCGTCGGCAGCGGGTAGTCCTCGTACCGCAGGCGCGGCTTGATGCCGAGCGACTTCGCCTCGGGCGTGCGAGGACCGAGCTCGGGATGGTGCGCCTTGAGATACGTCGCCGCGAACGTGCGCACGATCTCTGGCTGCTTCTTGCCGGTCGCGAGCTCCCACACGCGCTCGACGCCACCGAAGTCGTCGGGGGTGAAGCTCTCGAGCAGCATGCGCTGCGCGAACTGCGCGAGCTCGCCATCGGTCGAGCGCGCGAGGTCGAGCAGCCACGACAGGCCGACGCGCGCGGGCTCGACGAGGCGGCGATCGGCGAGCAGGCGAAGCGCGTACGGGCGAAGCCGCGGCTTCGCGACGAGGCTCTTCACCCACTCGACGTCGAGGTCGGTGCCCGACAGCATGCCGGCCTCGAGCCAGCGCGCGACCTGCGCGGTCCGCGTCGGGTCCTCGAACGACTTCTGGATCCACGCGACGCCGATCTCGCGCGCCGTGCGCTTGCCGAGCTCGGTCAGCGCCGCGGTCACGATGCCGCGCCCGGCATAGTTCGTCGGCCCCATGCGCGGATCGTCGAGGAGCTGCGTGTAGTACGCCGCGGGAATCGTCGCGCTCTTGCTGGTGAAGAACTTGAGGAGCGCGTTGTAGGCCTCGGCGCCGCGGGCCGCGGTGTCGACGAACGTCGCCGCGTCGACGTCGCTCGCAGCAAAGCCTTGCGCGAGCTTCGCGAGCGCCCGCGGCAACGTGCCGAGCAGGCGCGTCAGCATGGCGACGCCGAGTTGCTCCGGCGTCATCGCCTCGATGCGCGCGGTCGCGAATTGCTTCACGTCCTCGGTGCCCCGCTCGAGCAGCTCGACGAGAACCTCGACGGAGATATCGGGCGCGTGCGCGGCCGCGTACTCGAGCGCGTACGTCCGCGCCTCTGGCGACGGCGAGCGCAGAAAGCTCAGCACCGTGTCGTGGAGGCCGAGCGCGCGCAGCTTGCTCTGATGAAACTCCGGGCTCTCGCGCAGGAGCTGGACGACGAACGTATGAACCGCACCGAGCGACCGCCGGCCGAGCTGCGCGAGCCACGCCGGATCGACCGCGCGCAACGCGAGCGGATGATCGGCGCGCAAAAGGCGGATCGCGAAGTCGCACACGATCTCGTTGAGCGCGGACTCGAGGAGGCGCAACAGCGGCGCCGGCGACGTCTTCCACGCATGAGGGAACGCACGCGTGGTCATCACGTTGTCGCGGTTTCGCGGCTCGAACGTCGACGCCTCGCGCACCCACTTCATGTCGGCGTGTCCCCAGATGTGCGCCGCGACCCACGAGCTCTGATACGGCCGGACGTTCGCCGGATAGTTCCGCAACAGCTCGACGCAGAACGTCGCGTACGCGTCGGGCACCGCCGCGCCGAGCTTGCGCAGGTACCGCCACACGCGCCGGCGCAGATACTTGATCGTGCCGGTACCGACCTCGGAGCTGACGTTGAACAGATCGAAGCGGACGCCGAGCACGCCGAACATCGCCGCGTCGTGCCGCTCCTCGGCGCGCTTGTAGATCGTCTTGGCCGCCTGCCACACGCCCCGCTTCAGCGTCGCGTTCGCGAACACGTGGAGCAGCGCACCGCGTGCCGCCGGATCGCCGGCCTCGTACAGCGCGATGAGGATCTTGCCGAGCCGCAGGCGCGGTGGCGCGAACGGCGACTCCTCGGCGGCGGCGAACGCAGCGCGCCGCGCGAGCTTCTTCTCGGTCGCGCTCTTGCCGCGCAGGCCCGCCGCCGAGACCTCGCGCTGCAGCCGCTCGAACGTGTAGGCGCCCGGCGGCACCTCGATGACCGGCGCATCCTCGTCGGTCGAGCCGTGCGGCTCGAGCTCGTCGCGCCCCGGCTTGGGGTCGGCCTGCTCGATGTAGCGAACGATCAGCTCGCCCAGCTGCGGATCGCGAACGGCGATCGCGCGCTCTACATCCGCGAGCGTCAGCACGCTGCTACCCCCAAAGCTTGCCCAGCGTAGATCAGCCGCCGCAGGAAAAGGATCCATCCGGAATGATCAATTCGCCGCAGGAGATCGGCCCTTTTAGGCCCGGCGGGCGGGTCGTGCGTCTGTAGCTCCCATGCTCCTGCAGCGAATGGCCGCTCTCACGGCTGCCCTCTCTGTCGCATTCGTCCCCACCGCCGGTGCCAAGCCGCCACCGCCGCCGGTGCAGGAGCCGATCGTGCAGAAGCCCGATCGCAGCTACGAGCGCATCGTGTCGCGCGTCGCCAACATGGTGAACGACGAGCGCGCGTACTCGACCGCGGGCGCGCTCGGCCTGAACCTCATCAACGTGTTGTGGGAGGACACCGGCCGCTGGGAGGGCAGCTCCGTCGGCCCGAACATCAGCGACGTCACGATCGAAGTTTCTGGCTCAGGGGAAGGTTACCGCAAGGGCAAGACGGCGCGCACGTACCTGATGCCGGTGATGCGCCACGACAACTTCACGGACAAGACCGCCGACATCAAGATCGAGAAGATCCTCGTCCCCGTCGGCAACCAGACGCCGAACGGCAAGCTCGAGCTCGTCACGCTGAAGGAGCTGCTCGAGAACCCCGAGCAGTACATGTCCGTCCACGACAAGGGCAAGATCAAGGGCGCGACGCTGCTCGCGAAGCGCGACACGCACGTGCTCGTCAGCGCGCAGCACGCGTTCCTGCCGGTCCCGAAGGAAGGCAAGGCGACGTTCTGGCCGGTCATCTTCAACTACCAGTCGACGAAGAAGAACCCGGCCGTGCTGACGATCCTCGTCACGCGCCAGGGCACGTCGATGACGATCATCGACAACGTGCGCGACACGGTCACCGGTGACGGGTCGTGGGGCCAGCGCCTCTACTTCAACCAGGGTGGCCAGAAGGCGCCGCTGATCGCCGAGCGCCTGACCGACGTGAAGGCATCGGGCGTCACCGCGAACGGCGAGTCCGCGCAGAGCCTCGGCGCCGACGCGAACGTGCTGATGCTGATCCAGGTCCCGCTCAAGTACCGCGCGCCTCGCTACGACGCGCCGATGAAGATGGCGTCGGCGAACTACGACAAGGCGCCGGCCGCCGCGCCGTCCGCGAGTGGCGGCTCGGGAGCCTCGTCGACGCGCCGCGACCGCGCCGACATCGACACCGCCGTGCTCGGCCACGGCCCGACCGAGGGCCCGTACACCGAGCTCGATGGCCTCACGGTCACGCGCGACACGCGGTTCCCGGTGCGCGTCACGCTGCAGTTCTATCAGGCGACGGCAAATGGCATCGTCGACCGCGCGAACATGAAGGCGATGGCGCAGCAGATCAAGAAGGTCTACGGCAAGGGCGACTACGTCGGCTCGCTCGTCGTGCCGACTGGCGTCGACCGCAAGCGTCCGACGAACTGGATCGGCGTGACGACCGCGCCGTCGCACCTCGCGTGGGATCAGTTCCCCGGCCTCGTCGAGCGGTTCAGCCTCGCGATGCTTCGCCCGCGCGCAGGCGTACTCTAGTTGCAAACAGACGTGAACGAGCCCGCGGTCGTGATCGGCCCCCTGATCGTGGCCGTGCACGTGAACGGGACCGCTACCGTGATCGTGATCGACACCGTGGACGAACGAGTGCGCTGCGTCGCTCGGACCTTCGCCTCCCGTCCGAATCGCCTCCTCAAGGCGCCGTGAGGATCGAGAGCGCCGGTCGGTCGGCCCGTGCCGCGCCTGTGCATCGTTGCCATCGGACACCGTCGACGATCGAGGGCGCTGCGTCGCTCGGACCTTCGCCTCAAGCAAGAACACCCGTCCGAATCGCCTCTTCAAGGCGCCGTGAGGATCGAGAGCCGGTCGGTAAGCCCGTGCCGCGCCTGTGCATCGTGGCCAGCGGTGTCGAGGCGCACGTCTTCCAAGCGGCGTCCACGGCGTCGGCCACTCCCACGGGGCCGGTCCGGTTCACGTGCGCGGCCACGACCACGTGATCGATCACGACCACGTTCTCGATCACGCTCGACAGCGCCAGTGCACGCCCGCGCGCAGGCGTGCTCTGACTACTTGATCACTGCGAGCCGCGGCGAGCGCTTGGGCTTGCTGAGCACGCCCTTGGCGACGGCGAGCGCCGCCTTCGTCGCGATGTCCATGAACCGCTGCGCGTTCTCCGAGTCGGGGCTCGCGGCGATCACCGGCACGCCCGCATCACCGCCAAAGCGGATGCGCGTGTCGATCGGAATCTCGCCGAAGAACTGCGTGCCCACTTCCTGCGCGAGGCGCTTGCCGCCGCCGTGGCTGAAGATCTCGTCGGTGTGACCGCACGCCGGGCACTTGTAGTAGCTCATGTTCTCGACGATCCCGAGGATCGGAATCTCGACCTTCTCGAACATCGCGATGCCCTTCACGACGTCGACGATCGAGACCTCCTGCGGCGTCGTCACCATCACGGCGCCCGCGATCGGAATGAGCTGCGAGAGCGAGAGCTGGACGTCGCCGGTGCCGGGCGGCAGGTCGCAGACGAGGTAATCGAGATCGCCCCAGTCGACGTCGCCGAGGAACTGCTGCAGCAGGCGGTGCACCATCGGGCCGCGCCACACGACCGCCTCGCCCTTGTCGACGAAGAAGCCGACCGAGATGACCTTGAGGCCCTGGTGGATCGCCGGGATGATCCGCGAGTCCTTCGACGCCTGCGCCGGCACCTCGGGCGAGCCGAGCATCGTCGGGATCGACGGGCCGAACACGTCGGCATCGAGCAGGCCGACCTTCGCGCCGTGCCGCTGGAGCGCGAGCGCGAGGTTGACCGCGACCGTCGACTTGCCGACGCCACCCTTGCCGGCGGCGACCGCGATGACGTTCTTCGGGCCCTTGAGCACGGCCTTGTCGCTCGGTGCCGGCAGGAACGCCGTGTTGACCTCGGCGATCACGGTGACGCGCTTGGCGCCGATGCCCTTGAGCGCGGTGTCGATGCGCGACTGCAGCTCCTTGCGGAGCGAGACCGGGTACGCAGCCGTCGGGATGTCGAGGCGGACGAGCACGTCGTCGCCCTGGATCTCGAAGTTGCGCAGGATGCGGTAGGTGACGATGTCGTGGTCGAACGCGGGGTCGATGACCTTCGCGAGCGCTTCTTTGACCTGTGCTTCGTTCATGGCAAGTGCCCCAGCTTGAGCCTCTTCGTGTCGAGGTACTCGGCGTTGTGCTCGGAGGCACCGACCCAGTGCGCTTCGAGAGAATCGACGACGACGCCCGCACGCTCGAGACCGGCGCGCTTGGCGGGATTGTTCGTCATGAGTCGGACGGACTTCACACCGAGATCGTGGAGGATGCCGGCGGCGAGATCGTAGCTGCGGCTGTCGGCCTCGAAGCCAAGCGCGAGGTTCGCCTCGACCGTGTCCTTGCCGTCGTCCTGCAGCTGGTACGCGCGGACCTTGTTGCCAAGGCCGATGCCGCGTCCTTCCTGGACGAGATAGACGAGGACGCCGCGGCCCTCCTGCGCGATCCGATCGAGCGCGGCGTCGAGCTGCGCGCGGCAATCGCAGCGCAGGCTGCCCATGACCTCGCTCGTGAAACACGACGAGTGGACGCGACACAGGACGCCGGGCCCCGATACGTCACCCATCACCATCGCGACGTGCTCTTCGTGTGCGAGTCCGACCGCGCTCGCCCCCAGGCCGCCCGCGTTACCAGTCCGGTACACCACCACCCGAAACTCGCCATGCGGCGTCGGCAGTCGTGCGTCGGAATACCTCGTAAGCATGTGGTTTGGGCGTGTATGGCCGGGTCCTTCGAGGTTGTCAATGCACGTGCTAATGTTGGTCACGCTATGGCAGTTCGCCCGACCGTCATCTGGCCCGACCCGAGGCTCCGGGAGCCCACCGTGGCCATCACGACCGTAGATGATTCGGTCCGCGAGCTTTACCGGGACCTCTGCGATTCGATGTACGCGGAGAACGGGCTCGGGATGGCCGCTCCGCAGATCGGCGACAGCCGAAAGATGTTCATCGTCGAGCCCAAGCTCGCCGGCCTCGCCGAGACCGATCCGCCGGTCTGCCTCATGAACCCCGAGGTGATCGAGACGAGCGACGAGCAGCAGGACAGCGAAGAGGGCTGCCTGTCGTTCCCCGACATCTATATCAAGGTGAAGCGGCCGATGCGCTGCAAGGTCCGCTACATGGGCCTCGACGGCCAGGCGCACGAGATCGACGGCGAGGCGCTGATGTCCCGCTGCCTCCTGCACGAGAACGATCACCTGACCGGTAAGCTGCTCGTCGACTTCGTCGGCCCGCTGAAGCGCCAGATGATCAAGAAGAAGCTCCAGCGCGTCAAAGACGCCGAAGCCGACGAAGCCGCCGGCTAGGGCGAGCTTGCGAGCCCGCCTCCCTAATCGCGGGTCTCTTCGTCCGGATCGTTGCCGAACGGGAGCGGGTTCCAGATTACCCGCTGGATCTTCATGCCCTCGAGCGAGCGCCGCGCGGCGGGATCCTCCGTGACGTCGTCGCAGGTGCGGTTGAAGTTGACCGCGACGTGCTCGCCGGCGATGAAGCACGTCGGGTTGTCGCCCCAGCACTCGCAGCTCGTCAGGCTCGCCGCGCCCGAGAACGGCGCACCGACGCGCCAGCTCTTGCCCGCGACCGCGATCTTTCCGCTGACGACGTGGACGTTGAAGATCGTGCCCTGCTCCTGGTCGGGCACGACGTAGAACAGCATCTCGCCGTTCTTGTAGACGTCGTACTGGAGCGAGCCATCGTGCGACGGCTTGACCTCGTAGCCTGCGAGGAGCTCGCGCAGGTGGACGAGCGTCGCCTCGGTGTCACCGTGGATCGGCCCGACGGAGCTCGTGCGGACGGAGAGCTCCTCGGGCTCAGCCTTGACCGTGTTCGATAAGGTCGGCGCGGTCGGCGACGACGTGTAGCAGCCGGCTAACAAGATGACAGGCGCGATGCGCACCGATCGATTGTACCTGCGGTAGAACCACCCGCGATGACCGATAGCGTCTTCGTGCGAGGCCTGGAGTTCGAGGGCAACCACGGCTACACCGCCGCAGAGCGCCGCGGCACGCGTCGGTTTCGCGTGAACCTGACGCTCGAGCTGCCGCTCGGTGCCGCCGCCGCGAGCGACAAGATCAGCGACACGGTCGACTACTGGAAGGTGAGCGAGGTCGTCGTCGCGCTGGGCACGAAGTCGACGTTCAAGCTGCTCGAGGCGCTCGCCGGCGCGATCGGCGCGAAGATCCAGGACCTCTATCCGAACGCGGCTGTCGTGATCGAGCTCGAGAAGCTCGCACCGCCCTGCCCCGGCGTGCCCGCGGCGTGCGGCGTCAAGCTCCACCTGCCGGCGAGGTCGTCGTGAGCTTCACCTTCTCGACCCCGGTGCGGTTTGCCGACGTCGATCACGCCGGCATCGTCTACTACCCGCGGTTCTTTCACATGTTCCACCTCGCGTTCGAGGAGCTGTGGCGCGCGCGGATCGGGCCGAAGGCGTACAGCGACATCATCGATCGCCAGAAGATCGGCTTCCCTGCTGTCAAGGCGGAGTGCGAGTTCAAGTCTCCGCTCAAGTTCGGAGACACCGCGGATATTGAAGTGTCGGTCGCACGACTCGGCGCGAAATCGATCACGTTCCGTTACCGAATTTTTCGTGCAGGCGATCCGCGCGTGCTCGCGGCCGAAGGGACCGTCGTCACAGCCGTCGTCGATCTCGCGAAGTTTGTTGCAGTCGCGATCCCAGAGCACGTCGCAGACATGCTGCGCGACCTCGTCGAATCCTGAGTTGACGCCCATACACGGATCGAGCTAAGCCCGGTCCCTCATGATGGAGCGCGACCCCAAGACGTTGGCCAGACTGCAGGCGGTCGTGACCGCGCTCATCGAGCATCGGGTCTCGACGTCGCTCGTCGATGTCGAGCGCGCGCTCGCGAAGTGGCGCAGCGGCGCGCACTCCGCTCTCGCCGCCCACGGTGCCGTGCTCCGCCACGCCGCGCGCTGCGAGCGCACGGTCGAGCGCGTGACCGCAGCCGCCGGCGATCGCCCCGAGGGAATCCTGCGCGACGCCGTCGATGCCGGCCTGATGTCGGCCGACGAGTTCGTCCAGCTCGTCGGCAAGCCGCCGGCCGACGTGCCGTCGATCGACTCGCTGCGCGACGAGGACGACGCGAGCGCGCCCGACAAGCGCAAGACGCTCGAGGCGCTGCTGACGCGCGGCCCGGTGCTCGTCCACGTCGACGCACGCCGCTCCGAGGTCTCGGTGCCGGCCCGCTTCCGCGCCGATCCGAGCCTCGTGCTTCGCTTCGGCTACACGCTGTCTCCCGCGATCGCGGACCTCAATGTCGACGACGATGCCATCTCCGGCACGCTGACGTTCGGCGGTCAGCCGTTCCACTGCGTGCTGCCGTGGACCGCGGTCTACGCCGCGATGGTCGAGGGCGAGCAGCGCGGCACGGTGTGGCCCGAGGACGTTCCCGAGGACGTGCTGACCGGCGGCGGCGATTCGCCCGCGCCCGTCCCGCCGCCCGCGGCGCCCGAAGCCAAGGACGAGGCCGCACAGCCTCGCCCGAAGCGCCAGAGCCACCTGAAGCTCGTCGATTGATCATGCGCGCGACGCTCGTGTGCGCGCTCGCAGCCGTCGCGTGCAGTGGCACGTCGTCGCAGCCAGCCGCGCCGCTGTCCTCGCATCACGAGGCACCGCCGGCCGTGCAGCGCGATACGCCTGCGCCGCACATCGGCTGGGCCGAACATCGGTTCGCGCTCGCGGGTCTGCCCGCGGTCGCCAAGGATGGCTCGCTCGCGGTCGTCGCGGTCGACGATGGCGATGGCGGGCGCGGCTATCCGAACCTGCGCATCGAGGTCCGCGATCGCGGCGACCGCGTCGTCGACAAGCGCCAGGTCCTGCTCTCCGACGACTACGAGCGGCTCGTCCCCGGCGACGAGCCCGGCCCCGAGCTCGCCAGGCGAATCGACGACGCCAACGCGCTGCTCGCCGATCTCCACGCGCGGCACGATCTTCAGAAGGCCGCGCCGCTCGTGCTCGAGGATCCGCACGACACCGAACGGCTGCCGATCACCGCGAGCGGCGACGATGGTCTCGAGGTCGCGTGGCAATCGCCGCGCATCGTCGTCCGGCGCGGCACCTCGACGCTCGCGACCGTCGACGGCACCGCGTGGCTGCCCAGGCCCGGCAAGCGCTGCCCGACCTGCGAGCCGTGCGCGAACCCCGCGTTCCTCGGCGCCGTCACGAAGAGCCCGGGCATCGATCTCGTCGTCGTCGAGCTGGCGTTCAGCGGCACCGACATGTGCTGGGAACCGGGCCATCAGTTCCACGTCGTCGCCTGGTAGCCAAGCGTCGTTGGACGCGGCAGGCGGCGGAGATGGGAACTGTTTTTTCGGCTGCCTTTTCCGACGACGACCGACGACGCGGGCACCACAGTGCTCGCGCATCACCTGAGACCGCAGGTTCACGCCAGCCTCCAGGATCTCGCGAACATCCGGGCCGTCCCGCTGTGGCACGATGAGTGCTCGATGCGGCAGTTCGTGAAGTACTGGCCTCTCCTCCTCCTCGCCGCGTGTGGCGGCGGCTCTCGCGGCTCCGCCGTGCAGGCCGCGCCCTCCGCGCCGGCCGTCGACCCGTACGTGCTCATGCCGAGGGTCGCAGCGCAGACCTGGTATCGCGCGCCCGCGATGTGCGGCCAGGGCCCCTATCAGCTCGTGCTGCCCGTCGGCTCGGCGAAGTACGGCGAGGAGGTCGAGCTCGTCGCGTCGACGCCGCGCGCGATCGCGCTGCACGCGGTCGTCATGGTCGGCGACAAGGAGCTCGAGGCGGTCGAGGGCACGTTCGATCGACTCGGCCGCACCGGCGGCAAAGCCGACAACACGCGCTGCCTCGCCGACGCCAAGGAACGGCTCGCGATCGATCGCGCGCGCCGCTCCGGCGGTGGCGGCGGCACGACGGGCACGCCCGGCACGGCAGTTCCCGTCGGCGTCCTGCCACCCGGCCCGGCCGCGAGCGTCAACGCGGAGCTCGTCCCGACGACCGCCGTCGTCGACACGTTCTCGGTGATCCACATCCGCGTGCCCGAGGAGGCGCGCGCCACCGGCAACGTCCGCATCAAGCTCTGGTCGATCGAGCCAAACGATCTCGAGGGCGTCGTGTTCGGTCTCGCCCACGTCGTGTGGCAGCCCGGCGTCTCCGATGCCGAGTACGAGGCGCACCTCGCGCTCGTCGAGCGGCAGCGCCTCGAGGCCGAGGAGCGCGAGCGGCTCGCCCGCGAGGAGCAGATGCGCAGGGATCGCGAGCGCCTCGAGCGCGAGCGTCTCGAGCGCGAGCGCCTCGAGCGCGAGGCCGCGGCACGCGCGCGAGCAAAGGTGACGGTCAAGGTCACGATCGATCCCGAAGCCGAGCGCCGCCGGCGCGAGCAGCAGGAGCGCGAGTGGGAGGAACAGCGCAAGCGCGACGCCGCGCTCGCCGAGGCTCGCCGCAAGCGCATGGAGGCCGACCGGCTGGAGCTCGAGCGACAGCGCCGCGAGGCCGCGCTTGCCGCCGAGCGACGCAAGCAGTTCTGCGCGACGCATCCCGAGGATCGCGGCTGCTGGGGCGTCGGCGGTCTCAAGGTCCACCTCGAGTTCGAGGCGCACATCGCCGAGCGCGAGAACTACTGCAGGCAGCACGGAGAGGACGCGCGCTGCTGGACCGCGGTGAAGAAGAACCAGATCGACGTCGACGCGCAGAAGCGCATCACCGCCGCGCTCGAACCGCCCAAGCCGAGCGGTCCGCCGCCCGCCCCGCTCGCCGAGGAGCAGCCGCCGAGGCTGAGCGTTCATGCCGAGTGGCGCCCCGGCTACTGGCAGTGGGTCGACGGCACGTGGATGTGGCTCGCCGGGATGTGGCGCGTGCCCGAGGAGGACATCGCGTCGGAGCAGACGACGACGGCGCCCGCCGCCCCGCCGCCGATCAAGGTCGAGGCGCCTCCGCCGCAACCCGTGCGCACCGCGGTGTGGATCGAGGGCTTCTGGCAGTGGAACGGAACCTCGTGGATCTGGATTCCCGGCTCGTGGCAGCTGCGGCCGAGCGCGACGATGACGTGGCGTGCAGCCACGTGGCAGCCGCGCGGCAGTGTTCACGTGCTCGTCCCCGGCGCGTGGGTTCGCATCGGAGGTCGTCGATGAGGTCTTCCAACCCGAGCCCGAGCCCGAGCCCGAGCCCGAGCATCACCACGAGCCCGAGCACGAGCCGGCACACCTGCTACTGCACCTGCACCTGCACCTGCACCTGCTCCTGCTCCTGCTCCTCCGCAGCAGACGAGCACGCTCCCATGCAGTCGAGCTTCCCCAATATCGCCGACACGCCTCTGCGCATGTCTCTGAGCCCTACGATGATCACGAGCACGAGTACGAGCACGAGTACAAGCACGAGTACGAGCACGAGTACGCGGCGGCTCGGGCGGCTCGCCATGGTCGCGTCGCTCGGGGCGATGCTCCTGACGTCCACCGGCTGCTTCACGACGTGGGCCACGACGCGCCTCGCCGGCAAGTCGGCCGCGTGGGACGAGAAGGTCCGCGAGGAGACCGTGCCGCTGCCCGGCATCTCCGAGCGGCTCGTCGTCGCGCTGCCGCTCAATGCGGAGACGTTCCGCCTCGAGTGTCACTCGATGCAGAGCGCGAAGGACGCCGTCTATCGCACGGCCTATCGCTACGGCTCGGGCTGGAAGAAGGGGACCGCGATCATGTTCCTCCTCGAGGCCGCCGTCGGAACGGCGCTGCTCGCAACGAGCGCGAACGAGAAGCCCGGCAACGTCGCCATCGGCGCCTTCTTCGCCGCCGACGCGCTCGGCACGGGTGTCCTGTTCTTCGTTCCGCGCAAGGAGATCTACCGTCGCGACGAGAAGCCGGTGACGACCGACATACGCAGCGACTGCCCCGACGGGCTCGTCCTCGACATCGCCGGCGAGCAGTTCCCGGTCGACGCCGCGGGCCGCATCGGCGAGATCGGAAACGCCGCGTTCGACGCGTGGCTCGAGGCGGGCCAGCCGGCACCGGCGCCCGTGCCCGCACCTGCGCAGGCGGGGCCCTACGTGCCGCCCGCGTACGGCGCGCCGATCACGCAGACCGCGCCGATGACCGCCGCCGTCGCGCAAGCGCCGGTCGCGTTACCGGGACCGCTCCTGATCTCGTTCCAGGGCAAGACGCAGGAGCTCGGGCTCGGCTACATCGACCGCTGCGTGATGAACCACGCGCGGCATCCCGAGACGGCGCCGTGCAGCTCGACGACGAATACGCTCGCGACCGCGCTGTTCGAGGTGCCGGTCGGAACGTTCGGCACCGTCGCGACGAACTGATTAGCCGGCCTTCTTCTCGGCCGCTTCAGCCGCGAGCTTCTTCCGCTCGTCGGGGTTCTCGTCGAGCCACGCGCGGAGCGACTCCTCGCTGATCTCGACGACGAGGTCCTCGTCGCCGAGCTTGGCCTGGCAGCCGAGGCGCGACTCGGGCCTGACGTCGAATGCCTTGTCCATGATGTCGTTCTCCTTGTCGGCGATCTCGGGCAGCGAGTCGATGCCCTCCTCGACGTAGACGTGGCACGTCGAGCACGCGAGGTTGCCGCCGCAGGCGTGGCCGACGCGCGCGCCGCACTCTTCCGCGGCATCGAGGATCGACAGCCCGCGCTTGCACTCGACGGTGAGCGGGCCCTTCGACCGCGCGCCTTCTGGATTCTTGAACGTGATCTTCGGCATCAGTGCCCTCCCTCGCCGGCGTGGGCCCGATGGTGGTCGGCTCGGCCTTCCGGCACGAGCTGCTCGGCTTCCTCCAGCGTCTTGCCGCGGAAGCCGGCGTCGACCGCGCGGTTCATGCGCGCTTGCGCGAACGGCTTGGTCGCGACATCGAGCGCCTCGATCGCGGCGCGGATCTTCAGGTGGTCATCTCCCCCCATCGCCGCCTCGAGGTCCTTCATCGCGGCCTCACCGGCCGCGCGGACGTCATCGGTCAACAGCGCGGCGTCGGTCGCAAACGCGCTCTTCGTCGCCGCGAGGATGCGGTCGGCCTCGACGCGCTCGACCGCGAGGTTGCGCTTCGCGAGGTCCTCCTCGGCGAACTCGAACGACTCGATCAGCATGCGCTCGACTTCCTCGTCGGACAGGCCGTAGCTCGGCTTGACCTCGACGTGCGCC
>JABFXX010000362.1 GCA_013368795.1 Kofleriaceae bacterium | reverse complement strand
GCGCCCTTCGCCTTCGCGATGCCGAAGTCGAGGACCTTCGCGACGCCGGACTCGGTGAGGAAGATGTTCGACGGCGTGACGTCGCGGTGAATGATGCCGAGGTACTCGCCGCTGCGATCGCGCAGGTCGTGCGCGTAGTTCATCGCGTCGGCGGTCTGCTGGAACACGCCGGCGACGAACCCGAGATCGAGTTGCTGCTGCTCGCGCGAGAACCGGCGGAGTAGCGGGAGGAGCGAGACGCCCTCCAGGTACTCCATGACGATGTAGAGCTGACCGTCGGTCTCGCCGAGCTCGAACACCTGGCAGATGTTCGGGTGCGACATCTTCGACGCGATCTGCGCCTCGGCGACGAGCATCTGGCGAAACCGCGCGTCGTCGGCGAGGTGCGCGAGGATGCGCTTGACGACGTAGAGCTTCTCGAAGCCCTCGGCACCTTCGAGGCGCGCGAGGAAGATCTCGCCCATGCCTCCGGTTGCCAGGCGCGCCAACAGCTCGTACCGACCCAGATGCGAGCGCATCTGGCTTGAGCCGGGAATTGGCATCCGGGAGCTATCGTAGCAGAGCGATCTACGGGCGCGCGCGGGCGGGCCGCCTACATCGTCGCCTAGCCGCTCTTGAGCTGCTTGCGGCTGCCCTCGAGCTGCTTGCGTTCGCGCTTCTCGCGGCGCCGGGCGTCGCGAGCGGTCTCTCCGGGCAGCCTCGTCGAGATCTCGAGGTTGCCGAACCGGACGCCGCCGGTGACGCGAAGGATCGGCTGGTCCGGCTCGGGGGTGCGCGGCACGCGGTGGCGCTCCTCGACGTTGCCGGCGAGCGACGACACGTCGACGTCGATCGCGAGCCCGGGCGGCAGGATCAGCTCGAGGTTGCCGAACGTGACGCCGATGGTGACCGTCGTGACGCCGGGGCCGAGCGAGGCCTCGCGAAAGTCGAGCACACCGCTGCCGAACACGACGCGCGTCTTCAGCTCGCGCGGCACGCTCCACGTGCCCTTGCGCTCGAGGTTGCCGAACACGACCGTGAGCTTCTTCCGCGGCGCGCGGGACGGATCGTCGATCGCGCGGGTCCCGATCGGCACGAGCGCGGTCGGCGTCTCCGGGGGGCCGAGATCGGCGACCAGCGCATCGAGCTCGGCGACGGTCGATGCGGCGTGCGCCAGATCGAGGCGGCGGTCGAGCTCGTCGACATCGAGCAGATCCTGCGCGTAGCCTTCTGACAGACGCGCGATGACCTGTTCGCGGCGGTCACGCAGGGCGACGAGGCTGGTCATGCGCGCAAGATACGTTCAAGCCTGCTAGGGTGCCAGCACGATGCGCTTCGAGCTGCACTGCCATTCGACGTGCTCCGACGGGACCGAAGCTCCGTCGGCGGTCGCGTCGCGCGCGGCCGAACGAGGCGTCGCGGTCTTCGCGTTGACGGATCACGATACGTGCGCGGGCACGGCGGCCGCCGTCGTCGCGGGTGCGCAGACGCTGCGCGCCGTCGAGATCTCGTGCGAGGAACCCGCGACGGGCCGGACGATCCATCTGCTCGCGTACGACCGCGGCGGGGCAGCGTGGGCCGCGCTCGAGGCCAAGCTCGACGAGGTTCGCCAGGCGCGGCTCAACCGCATGCGCATGATGGGCGCACGGCTCGCGCAGCGCGGGATCCGCATCGACGTCGAGCCGATGATCGAGGACGCGGCACGCTCGGGCCGCACGCTCGGCCGCCCCGACCTCGCACGCGCGATGGTCGCCGCCGGTGCCGCGAGCTCGTTCAAGGATGCGTTCGCGCGCCACCTCTACGATGGCGGCCCCGTCGACGTGCCGAACCGCGCGCTGACGCTGCCGGAGGCGCTCGCGCTCGGCCGTGCCGCGAATGCCGCGATGTCGCTCGCGCATCCGCATCTCTACGATCACCTCGGCGTGCAGCTGTGCAAGCAGCACGTCGCCGACGGCCTCGGCGGCGTCGAGGCGTTCTACGCGGGCTACGATCCGCGCGAGCGCGCGCGCTGGATCGAGCTCGCCGATGCGCTCGGACTCGTCTGCACCGGCGGCTCCGACTGGCACGGTCCCGAGGACGCGAGCGCGCAGCCCGGCGTCGACCTGCCAGACGCTCGCAGCGACGCGCTCTACGCCTGGCTGTTCTCGAGCAGCCGGCGCTGAATCTCGCCGAGCTCCTCTTCGTGGCCGTCCATCGGTGCGGCGTCGAGCAGCGCGCCGATCAGCGTCGCGATCGCGGCCTTCGTGTGACCGGCATCGAGCAGCGCGAGCGCCAGGTAGGCGTGCACCGCGGGTGAGGTATCGCCGTCGGCCATCGCTTGCGCGAGGACGGCGACCGCGTCATCGGCCTTTCCGCTTCTTCGGAGCTGCTCGGCGCGTTCGATCACGTCCACTGGGTTTCGCCTTCGCCTTGGGCTTTGTAGCGCCGCCCTTCTTCTTCGGCCACTTCACGGGAGCGTTCTTGAGCGCCTCCTCGGGCGGCGCGGGCTCGTCGGCCATCTCGACGATGCGCTTGTACTGCGCCTCGGTCACCGGCTGGACGCTGAGGCGCATGCCTCGCTGCAGGAGCGGCATGTCCTCGAGCGACGGCTGGAGGCGAATCTCGGCGAGCTGGACGTAGCGAGGCAGCCGCGTCACGAACTCGACGTCGACGCAGTCCCAGATCGGCTTCTCGCGCGTCGCCTTCGGATCGTAGTACTGGCTCTTCGGATCGAACTGCGTCTCGTCGATCACGTGTGTCTTCACGATGCGCGCGAGACCGGCGACGCCCGGCGGCTCGGTGCTCGAGTGATAGAACAGGACCTCGTCGCCGACGTGCATGTTCCGCATGTGAAAGCGCGCGAACATGCTCCTCACGCCGGTCCACGGTTCGATCTTCACCCGCTCGAGATCATCGATCGAGAACGTCTCCGGCTCCGTCTTCATCAGCCAGTACTGCGGCATGGCACTCCGATATCGAGAACGTGCAACGGGATGTCGCGCGATGCGGCGCGCACCTCGTCGGCGAAGCCTGTCAGGTTCACGTTGAACGAGAACTGCGCCTTCGCGTCGAGAGGTCGGAAGAAGTCGTCGTAGTGCGTCGGCACGATCATGTTCGGCGCGAGCGCTCCGACGATCCGCTCGACGTACTTCGGCGTGAAGCGGCGGCCCGAGATGCCGCAGAGGAACAGGTCGATGCCGCGATCCTTGATCTCGTCCTCGACGAGGTCGGCCGAGCCCTGGTGATAGATGCGCGCGCCGGCGACCTCGATGTGGATGCCCCAGACCTGGCCGCACTTGTACGCCTGTGGCGTGAGGCCGTCGACGTGCTCGCAGGTCAGCTCGCCGGAGTAGGGGATACCGAGGCCGAGCTGGAGCTTGGAGTGCACGCTCGGTACGAAGTGAAACTTGAACGGTCCGACCTCGATCGCGCGATGCGGCTCGACGACGACCGCTTGATCGGCGAGGCCGTAGAGTCCCATCAGGTTCCGGAGCGAGGCAGATCCGTACACCTTGCAGCCGGTCTGCTTCGCGATCGCGGGGACGTCGAGTGCGTGATCGAAGTGCGTGTGGCCGACGAGCACCGCGTCGGCCTTGTCGATCCAGCGCGCGACCGCTTCCTTCGACGGCGGCACGACCTTGCGGCGCACGAGATCGAGGAGCGGGAGTCGCGTGACGTACGGATCGATCCAGATGACCGTGTCTTGATACGCGAGGCGAAAGCCCGCGGTGCCGAGCCACGTCAGCTCGAGTCCCTTCGGGAGCGGCAACGGAGCGGCGAGCTGCCGAGCTGTTAGCAGATCGCTCTTATGTTGGCGGCTCGCCGTCGCGAAGTACGCGAGCGCAGAGCCAACATGACCGAGCGGACCTAGCACCGGTCACGATTATTGACTACAAACGCTCAACAACGAAGGAGTGACCGATGGCTTTCACACTGCCCCCGCTGCCGTTTGGCAAGGATGCGCTCGCGCCGGTGATCTCGGCCGAGACGATCGACTATCACTACGGCAAGCATCACCAGGCGTACGTCAACAACCTCAACAACCTCGTGCCGGGCACGAAGTACGAGTCGATGTCGCTCGAAGACGTTGTGAAGGCGACGAACGGCCAGGCGTCTGAGAAGAAGGTCTTCAACAACGCCGCCCAGGTCTGGAACCACACGTTCTACTGGAACTGCATGGGCCCGAAGGCCGGCGGCGATCCGACCGGCAACATCAAGGGCGCGATCGACAAGTCGTTCGGCAGCTTTGCGGACTTCAAGAAGAAGTTCAACGACGCGGCCGCCGCGCAGTTCGGCTCGGGCTGGGCTTGGCTCGTCAAGAACGCCGATGGCTCGGTCGCGATCGAGACGACCTCGAACGCGGAGACCCCGTTCGCCGTCGGCAAGACCTGCCTCCTCACGGCCGACGTGTGGGAGCACGCCTATTACATCGACTACCGCAACGCGCGTCCCAAGTACCTCGAGGAGTTCTGGAAGGTCGTGAACTGGGACTTCGTCAACAAGCAGTTCGCGTAAGCGATCTGATCGACGAGCGGGCGCGCACGTCCGCGCGCTCGCTCGCGCAGTCGACGGTCAGTGATGACCGCCGCCGCCGCCGCCCATGTGGCCGCCGCCACCCATGCCGCCGCCGCCCATGTGGCCGCCGCCCATGGGGGCTCCGCCCATGTGGCCTCCGCCCATGTGGCCGCCCAT
>JABFXX010000403.1 GCA_013368795.1 Kofleriaceae bacterium | reverse complement strand
CGCTCGCCGCGCTCGTCGATCTCATCAACAGCACGAGGCCGTATCACATCCTCACGATCGAGGACCCGATCGAGATCGTGCACCCGCGCAAGCAGGCGGTCGTCTCGCAGCGCGAGACCGGTCGCCACACGATCAGCTTCGCGCGCGGCCTCAAGGCGTCGCTCCGCGAAGACCCCGACGTGATCGTGATCGGCGAGCTGCGCGATCGCGAGTCCGTCGAGATCGCGCTCACTGCCGCCGAGACCGGTCACCTCGTGATCGCGACGATGTCGACACCGTCGGCGGCCAAGACGATCGATCGACTGATCGACATGTTCCCGCCGGAGGAGCACAGCCAGGTGCGCGCATCGGTCGCCGGCGCGCTGCGTGCGATCGTCGCGCAGCGTCTGGTCCCGAAGCGGGGCGGCGGCATCGTCCCCGCGATCGAGCTCGTCACCGGCGTCCTCCCGCTCGCCGTGCTGATCCGCGACGACAAGCTCTACCAGCTGCCGAACCTCATGCAGCGCGGCCGCGCGTTCGGCATGATCCGGTTCGACGAGTCGCTGATCGAGCACGTGCGCGCCGGCCGGATCACCGAGGAGACCGCGCTCGCCGTCGCCGAGAGCAAGAAGGACCTGAGCGCCGCGCTCTTGCCCGCCGCACAGCCGACGCAGGTGGCGCAAAAGACCGGCCTCCTCGGCCGGCTCCGAAGGGATGGCGAGTGATGGCAGCCCCCGCGATCGCAGCCCTGTTCGATCGGCTCCTCGAGCGAGGCGGATCCGACCTCCACCTCTCGCCCGGCTATCCGCCGATGCTCCGCATTCGCGGCCAGCTCGTCGCCGACGGAGACAAGCCGCTCACGAGCCCCGACATCGAGGCGCTCCTCCTGCCGCTCCTCTCGGCCGAGCAGCGCGCGACGTTCGAGGGCGGTGGCGACCTCGACTTCGCCCACGCGCACGGCACGAAGGCGCGCTTCCGCGCGAACTACCTGCGCAAGCTCACCGGCACCGGTGCCGTGTTCCGCGCGATCCCGACGATCATCAAGACGCTCGACGAGCTCGGCGTCCCCGCCGGCATCCGCAAGCTCGCCGAGCTGCGCGCCGGCCTCGTGCTCGTCACCGGCCCGACCGGCAGCGGCAAGTCGACGACGCTCGCCGCGATGATCGATCACATCAACCGCACGCGCTCGGGCCACATCCTCACGATCGAGGATCCCGTCGAGTTCGTCCACCAGCCGCGCAAGTGCTTCATCACGCACAAGGAGGTCGGCGAGCACGTACCGACGTTCCTCGACGCGATCCGCAGCGCCGGTCGCGAGAACGCCGACGTGATCCTCGTCGGCGAGCTCCGCGGTGCCGAGACGATGAAGGCCGCGCTCCAGCTCGCGAGCTTCGGCATCCTGATCTACGCGACCGTCCACACCAACAGCGCGGCGGCGACGATCGATCGCTACGTCAACGCGTTCCCCGCCGACCAGCAGCCGCAGATCCGCGGCCTGCTCGCCGACTCGCTCGCCGGCGTCGTCGCGCAGCAGCTCCTGCCGAAGGCCGACGGCGCTGGCCGCGTCGCCGCGCACGAGATCCTGATCGGCAACCTCGCGCTCGCGTCGCTCATCCGCGAGGGCAAGTCGCAGCAGATCGCCGGCCTGATCCAGTCGGGCCAGGCCGAGGGCATGCAGGGGATGGACGCGTCGCTCGAGCGGCTCGTGCGCGCCGGCACCGTCAAGGCCGAGGCCGCGCTCGAGAAGGCACTCGACAAGGACGGCTTCGCGAAGCTGTTCCCGCAGACGCGCTAGCGAACGATCGGCAGCTTGCGATAGCGGTCGAGCAAGCGCGTCTGGTGATTCGCGAGCGACTGGACGACGCCGCCGATGATCACCGCGTCGACCGAGGTCGTCACCTCGAGCGGGTCGCCGCTCCACACGACGACATCCGCGATCGCGCCCTTCTCGACGGTGCCGCGGCCGGTGAGGCCGTACAGCGCCGCCGGTCCCGTCGTCACCGCCGCGAGCGCCTTGTCCCACGCGAGGCCATGACCGACGGCATTGCCCGCGAGCTGGCGCAAAGTCCGCGCGCCCGAGCTGCCGCCGAGCGTCGAGATCACGACCGCGACGCCACCCTTGTCGAGCACCGCAGCGGCGTCATCGTGGACGTCGCTCGCCGCGAGCTGCGCCGGCAGGTTCGCGGTCGGATCGACGAGCACGGGCACCTTCGCGGCGGCGAGCTCCTTCGTCATCCGCCACGCCTCGGTACCGCCGACGATCGCGATGCGGAGCTTGAAGTCCTTCGCGATCCGCAGCGCCGCGCGGATGTCCGACTCGCTCTGCGCGTCGACGAGCAGCGGCACGCGGCCGGCGAGCACCGGCTGGAGCGCCTCGAGATCGAGACGATCGGCGATCATGTGCCGCTTCTGGTTGCGCTCGTAGCTCGCCTTGTCGCGGCCGAACGCGCGCGCGTCGTCGAGGATCTCGCGGAGGAGCTCGATCGTCTTGCCGCGCGAACCGCCTGCCGCGCCGTTGGGACCGAGCGCGACGCGCATCGCTGCGGGTGCGCGCACGGGCTCGGTCGACCCGTCGAGCGCGAACACCGCCGACTGACCGCCGACGAGACCACCGTTCGGCGACGCACCGACCGCGGTGATGCCGCCCGCGCGCGCGACGCTGACCGTCACGTCGCGAGGTGCGAACCCATCGCGTGCCTCGTAGGCCGCGTGGACCGGATCCTCGTGCACCGCGTCCTTGGACTCGAACTGGCCGTCGACCGCGCTCGCCTCGAGCTCGACGCCGACGAGGCCGACCGTCGAGACCGAGTCGATGAGGCCCGCGGTGACGACCTTGCCCTTGCCGTCGATGATCTTCGCGCCGGCGGGCGCGGCGAGATTGGCGCCGACCGCGGTGATCTTGCCGTTGTCGATGACGACGGTCGCGTTCTCGACCGTCTGGCCGGGTTTGACGTGGACCTTCGCGCCGACGATCGCGATCGGCTCGGCGTGCGCGACGCTCGCGACAAGCAGCAGCGCTGCGATGAGAGCCTTCACGGCGTCCTCCCTTCGACCTTGTCGAGCACACCGTGGCCGAGCTCGAAGTCGCTCGCGCGCATGCCCTTGTCACGCTGGTAGGCGATGTCGCCGCCGATCACGACGACGTCGGCCCGCGAATACACGGAGAACGGCGAGCCACTCCACAGGACGACGTCGGCGCGCTTGCCGGCCTCGAGCGTGCCGGTGACCGAGTCGATGCCGAGCACCCATGCCGGGTTCGCGGTGATCCAGCGCAGCGCCGTGTTCTCGTCGATGGTGATGCCCGCGCGGCGGCCCGACGTCATCGCCTTCGCGGCCTCCTGGTTCAGGCGCTGGATGCCGATCGCGGAGTCCGAGTGAATCGTGACCCGCGCGCCCTGCTCCGTCAGCAGCGCCGCGTTCTCGGGAATGCCGTCGTACGCCTCCATCTTGAAGCCCCACCAGTCGGCCTACGTGTTGATCGCGATGCCCTCTTGCGCGAGCAGGTCGCGAATCTTGTAGGCCTCGAGCGCGTGATGAAACGAGCGGATCTTGAAGCCCATCTCGTGGCTGACCGCGATCAGGTTCGCCATCTCGTCGGCGCGGTAGCAGTGAATCTGGACGAGCACGTCACCGCGCAGCACGCCCGCGAGCGTCTCGAGGCGCAGATCGATCGCCGGCGGCTCGGGCGCGGTCTCGCCGGCAATCTTGCGCGAGCGGTCCGTGCGCTTGCCCTCGATCTCCGCCGCGCGCAGCTTCTTCTCGAGCCACAGCGCCTTCGTCTTCACGTACGCGTTCTGCTTGGCGACGTAGGCCTGCGCCTCGGCGAACGCCGAGCGAAACGCGGCGTACTCCGCCATGCGCGTCATCGGCCCGCCCTTCTGCGCGTAGACGCGCTTGGGGTTCTCGCCGCACGCCATCTTCACCGTCGACGGTGCACCCGGAAACGCCGCCTCTCGCGCGGTCCGCGCCGGCCGCATCTGGACGATGTAGCCGCGCCCGCCGATCAGGTTGCCGGAGCCCGGCAGGATGAGCGCCGACGTGACGCCACCGGCCAGTGCGCGCGCGATCTGCGGATCCTGTGGCCAGTAGCCGTACTCGGCACGCGCCTGCGGTGTCGTCGGCGCGACCATCTCGTTGCCGTCCTCGTTCGCGGTCGCGTTCGGTGCCGCGTACACGCCGAGGTGACTGTGCGCGTCGATGATGCCGGGCGTGACGTACTTGCCCTTGCCGTCGATCTCGATCGCGCCAGCGGGCGACGCGACATCGCCATCGCCGACGTACGTGATGACGCCGCGCTCGACGACGACGGTGCCGCTGTCGTAGCGCTGGCCCGTCGCGGTCATCACGGTCGCGCCGCGGATCACGATCGGCGGCGTGCCCGGATCGGCGAGCGCGTCCGAGAGCGGCCGCTGCTTCTCGGGCTCGCCCTGCGGCCAGAAGTCAGCCGGGTCGAGCCACGGCGCGACGATGTCGAGCTTCGGCTCGTCGGCCTTGGGTGACTTCGGATGTTTCGGCGTGCAGGCGACGCACGCCAGGACCAGCGGGACCACCCATCGCATCCCGCAACGGTACTACCTCAGGTCTTCGGAGTGATCGTCGCCTTCTGCTTGATCTCGAGGCTGCCGTTGATCGGCTGCTTGCTCGTCGGGTCGGTGCCCTCGATCGTGAAGCCGGTCTGCGAGCCCGACGTCATCGTCGGGTAGAACGCGCCGTCGACGATGGTCGCTTCGATCGTGCCATTGCCACCGATCTTCGTCGCCTTCGCCGGACCGACGGCCTGGTCAGCGCCGCTGACCTTCGTCGTGCCCTTGATCTTCCAGGTCTTGTCCTTGTGGCTGACGACCTGGTAGTCGGTCGTCGCCGTCACGTCGAGCTGGTCGGCGAACTTGGACTTCGCGACGACCTGCCACTTCGCGCCGACCCCGACGGCCTCCGTCGGCAGCACCGGATGGCTCGGGAACGCGAGCATGACGAGCTGGAGCGCGCCGGCCGCCTGCTGCGACGGCACCTCGATGTGCCACTTCGTGTCGCTCGCGGCGCCGTTTGCCTGGATCGTGCCGCCGATCTGCATGCCCTTGAGGGCCTCGAGCACCGTCTTCACCTGGTCGGCGGGCGCCTTCGCGTTCGGCACGTCGCGCGCGTCGGTGCCGGTGACGGTCAGGACGTACTCGCTCGTGCCGTCCGGGGCGACGTTCTTGATCTCGGCATCGCCCGTGAGGACGACCGTCGGCATGATGTCCTCGGCGGCGCCCTCGGCGCCACCGGTCGACTTGCCGATGAAGTCGATCGCGAACTCGACGGCCTGCTTGCTGCCGGCGGTCGGCGAGATCTTCATGACCTCTTTCTTGCCCTTGCCGGCATTCACGAGCTTGACCGTGACCGTCGGCGCGGGGAGCGTGACGTCGATCGGCTGCGGAGGCGCCGGCTTCTCCTCGGGCGGCTTGGCTTCAGACTCCGTCGTCTTCGCCTCCTCGACCTTGGGCTCGGGCAGCGGAATCGGATCTGCTTTCTTCTGCGAGCCACCGCATGCAGCGGCAGCAGTTGCGAGGACGAGTGCGAGGAGGCTCAGACGCATCCGCGGGTCATACCATGCGTGCCATGCATTTCACGTGCGCGTGAGCGCCCGGCGTGCGGGTGAGGCGCGCTCCCGGGCAACCCCTTTCGACCCGGCCGGGTCATGTATCGGACCGCGCGTCCGTGGCACATGCGCTGCAGCGTTTTCGCGTCGTGGGCGAGACCCGCAGATTGCCGATCGGTGCAGAGCTCGTCGCAGGTGGGGCTGCGTTCCGTGTCTGGGCGCCGGCTGCGAAACGGGTGACGCTCGTCCTCGAAGCGCCCGAGCGACGCGAGGTCGTGCTGAGACCGGAGCCCGGCGGGTATCACGCCGCCTTGCTCGACAACGTCGGCGCAGGCGCGCGCTATCGCTACAGACTCGACGACGACGACGGCGGGCTCCACGCGGACCCGGTCTCGCGATTCCAGCCGGACGGTCCGTTCGGTCCATCGCAGCTCGTCGACCCGCGCGACGCCGTGTGGACCGACGGCACGTGGCGAGGCATCAGCAATCCCTGCAAGCAGGTGCTCTACGAGATGCACGTCGGCACGTTCACGCCGGAAGGCACGTGGAGCGCGGCAGCCGCGCAGCTGCCGTTCTTGCGCGACCTCGGCGTCACGACGATCGAGATGATGCCGGTGAACGAGTTCGCCGGCCGGCGAGGCTGGGGCTACGACGGCGTGAATCTGTTCGCACCGTTTCACGGCTACGGCACGCCAACCGACCTGCGCGCGTTTGTCGACCGCGCACACGCGATCGGTCTCGCCGTGATCCTCGACGTCGTCTACAACCACTTCGGCCCCGCGGGAAACTCGAACTTCACGTACGCGCCGCAGTTCAAGCATCGCATCGCGACCGAGTGGGGCGACTCGATCGACTTCTCCCACGACGGCGTCCGCGAGTTCTTCGTCACCAACGCGCGCTACTGGATCGACGAGTTCCACTTCGACGGCCTGCGCGTCGACGCGACGCAGGCGATCAACGACGAGCGCTCGCCGCACGTGCTCGCCCAGATCGTCAGTGGTGCGCGCGCCGCGGCCGGGCCGAAGCGCATCTTCATCGTCGGTGAGAACGAGCCCCAGGACACGACGCTCGTCCGCGAGTACGGCTTCGACGCGCTGTGGAACGACGACTTCGAGCATGCGGCGCGCGTCGCGCTGACCGGCGTCAGCGACGGCTACTTCCACGACTTCCGCGGCTCGCCGCAGGAGCTCGTGTCCGCGATCGAGCGCGGGTTCCTCTACCAGGGCCAGCTGTACGCGTGGCAGCGCAACACGCGCGGCACGTCGACGCGAGGCTTGCAGCCGTGCGCGCTCGTGCACTGCCTCGAGAACCACGACCAGGTCGCGAACACCGGCTTTGGCGAGCGACTCGCGGCGGTCAGCGCACCGGCGGCGCTACGCGCGCTCACCGCGGTGCTGCTGCTCGGCCCGCAGATCCCGATGCTGTTCCAGGGCCAGGAGACCGGCACGAGGAAGCCGTGGACGTTCTTCGCCGATCACGATCCCAAGCTGAACGAGCTCGTGCGCAAGGGACGCGCGGGCTTCCTCTCGCAGTTCGCGCGACTAGCGACGCCGGAGGCACAGGCGGCGCTGCCCGATCCTGCGTCGTCGACGACGTTCGAGGCGTGCGTGCTCGACGCGGCGGAGCGCGACTTCGGCCGGCCGATCGTCCAGCTCCATCGCGATCTCTTGCAGCTGCGCCGCGAGACGGCGTGCTTCACCGATCAGCGCGACGGCAACCTGCGCGGTGCGCCGCTCGGCGACAGCGCGTTCTGTCTGCGCTGGTGGCACGAGGACGGCGACCGGCTGCTGCTCGTCAACCTCGGCGCGACGTTTCGCCAGTCGGTGCTGCCCGAGCCGCTGCTCGCTCCGCCGGAGAAGACCGGCTGGCGCGTCGCGTGGTCGAGCGAGCACCCTCGCTACGGCGGCGCCGGAACGCCGGAGCCGTTCACGATCGCGCGACTCGCGATCCCCGCGCGATCCGCCGTGCTGCTCGCCCCGGATCCGTCGGCTTACCTGCGCGTCGATCCACCGCCGGAAAGCGGCGAGAAGGACCCGGTCGATCCATGAACAACGAAGAACCAGCCGCTGATCCGATCCGTCGCGTCACGATCGCCGACGAGCCAACGCAGGAGTGGCTCGTCACGAATGGCCTCGGCGGCTACGCGTCGGGGACCATTCACGGCATCCCGACGCGCCGCTACCACGGCCTGCTCATCGCGGCGCTGCCCAACCCGGCCGGGCGCGTGATGATGCTGACGTCGCTGGTCGCGCAGGTTCGCCTCGCCGACGGCAAGCGCGTCGACGTCGGCTGGGTCCCGCCGCAGTACGCGAGGGGAAGCGAGCTGAAGCTCGTCGAGTTCGAGCTCGAGCTCGGCATGCCGGTATGGCGCTACTCCGGTCACGGCATCGAGCTCGAGAAGCGGCTCGTCGTTTCGTACGGCACGAACACGGTGATGGTCGTCTACCGCCTGCTCCACGGTGATCCGGTGCGGCTCGAGCTCCGGCCCGGCGTGCAGTTCCGCGGCCACGACGAGCCGGTGTCGACGCTGATGCCGGAGGCCTACCCTCTCACCGCGTATGGCTCGCGCATCGAGCTCGTGCCGCCATCGCCGCTGCCGAACTTGCGTCTCCACGTCATCGGCCAAAACTCGTCGTTCGTGCTCGAGCCCGCACACGTCCCCGACCTCGTGTTCTCGACGGAGGAGAGCCGCGGTTACGCGTCGCGCGGCCAGCTGTTCACGCCGGGGCGATTTCGTGCGCGCCTCGAGGTCGGGCACGAGCTGTCGATGTTCGCGTCGACCGAGTCGTGGGACACGCTGCTGACGATGACGTGCGCCGAGGTACTCGCCGCGGAGCGCGAGCGCCGCCGCCGCCTGCTCGATGCCGCGGTCGTGCCGGCGCGCGAGGGTCCGGCCGCCGAGCTCGTGCTCGCCGCCGATCAGTTCGTGATTCGCCCGGCGGGCCGCCGCGAGGATCACGTGCGCGCGCGCGCCGCCGGTGACGAAGCGTGGACGGTGATCGCCGGCTACCACTGGTTCACCGACTGGGGCCGCGACACGATGATCTCGCTCGAAGGCCTGACGCTGCTCACCGGGCGCATCCAGGAGGCGGGCTCGATCCTGCGCATGTTCGCGCATCACATCCGCGACGGCCTGATCCCGAACATGTTCCCCGAGGGCGCGAACGAGGGCCTCTATCACACGGCCGACGCGACGCTCTGGTACTTCCATGCGCTCGATCGCTACCTGCGCGCGTCGGGTGACCGGCGCACGCTCATCAAGGTCTTGCCGATGCTGCGCGACGTCGTCGAGCACCACATGCGCGGCACGCGGTTCGGCATCCGTATGGATCACGATGACGGCCTGATGACGCAAGGTGCGCCCGGCTATCAGCTGACGTGGATGGACGCGAAGGCAGGCGACTGGGTCGTCACGCCGCGCCGAGGCAAGCCCGTCGAGATCAACGCGCTCTGGTACAACGCGCTTCGCCTGATGGCCGACTGGCTCGCTCACACCGGCGATCCCGACGGTGCGCGTCAGCTCGCGAGCGCCGCCGATCGCGCGCAGGCATCGTTCAACAAGAAGTTCTGGAACGAGACGACCGGCTACCTGTTCGACGTCATCGACGGCGAGCACGGCAACGATCCGGCGTGCCGGCCGAACCAGCTGTTCTCGATCTCGCTGTCGAACCCGGTGCTCGATCCCGCGCACTGGAAGCCGGTGCTCGAGACGTGCGAGCGCGAGCTACTGACGCCGGTCGGCCTCCGCTCGCTGTCACCGAAGCATCCCGACTACAAGCCGACGTATCGCGGCGATCTGCTCACGCGAGATGCTGCGTATCACCAGGGCACCGTATGGAGCTGGCTGATCGGTCCGTACATCGATGCAGCGCTGCGCGTACGTCCCGACGACATCGCCGGTGCGCGTGCGAAGCTCGAGGGTCTCGTCGCGCATCTCGGAGAAGCCTGCATCGGCACGATCAGCGAAGTCTTCGATGCGGAGTCGCCCTACACCCCCGGCGGCTGTGCGGCGCAGGCTTGGGGCGTCGCCGAGCTTTTGCGCAGCATCGTGCGTCTGAGTCGCTGACGGTCGCCTGCCTGTTCAGGTGGTTGCGCGCGGCACGACCGATGCTTCTGTTATCTATCGTGGCTAACCAAAGCGAGAAGAGCTGGCAGAACGAAGTGAGCGAATTGCTCACGCGCGCCGCTGAGCTTTGTGTGGAGCACGAGATCGACGTGGACCCATTCGTCCGCGGCGCGTACTCCGCATACCTCGAGGCGAAGCCCGGAATGCGAGAGAGACTCGAAGAGCTGCAGCTCATCGCGCAGCTCGACGAGATGCGCAGGCTGGGCAAGATCGCCTCGGCCTGATCGACGGTCTGCGCATCGAGGCGACTCGAAGCGACGCTGACCGTCGGTCCCTTATTTCGGTGCGAACTCGACGCCGATGAACGGCAGGATCGGAAGCCCCGGGATGTCTTCATCGTAGCCGAGCGGGTGCGCGTCGTCGTACCCGAACTCGCGACCCTCGATGTTGCGCCGGCTCGTGAAGTTCTGGAGGTCGAAGAACAAGTTGATGTCGGCCCAGCTGCGGCGCCACAGGCGATCCGCGCGCAGGTCGAGATGAAAGAACACGGGTAGCCTGCCCGCGAACGGATACGTCGTCGGCACGCCGTTCATGTCGGGCACCGACGGACTGTAGGGATTGCCCGACACGAGCTGGACGCGTGCGCCGAACCGCCAGTTCGTGAGCCCGAGCGATGCCGCGGCATTGAGGTTGTGACGCTGGTCGAGCTCGAACGGCCGCCAGAGCCCCTTCGCTTCGAGATCGGGATGGCGCACGTCGTCGGTGCGCTGCGACCACGCGAGCGTGTACGAGAGCAGGAGGAACCAGCGTCCGACGTGGCGCTTGACGAGCAGCTCCATGCCGGCGGTGCGCGCGCGTCCAAGATTCTCGCGATACGACGAGAAGCCGAGCGACTTCTCGAGCAGCAGCTCGAACGTCGGCCCGAGCCCGCCGAAGTTCGGCTCGACGTTCTGATCGTTGCTGCGGGGATCCGGCACGGTCACGCCGATCCGGTGCCCGTAGCCGGCGAACCCGGTGATCGACGCGAACGTGTTCTCGAGCTCGGCGTCGATGCCGAGCGACGCCTGGTCGAAGTACGAGCTGTCGATTCCGGGGTTGCCTTGCGTCGGGTCGACGTCGGCGGGGATCGGGGGCTGGTGGTAGCGCCCGATCGCCTGGCGCAGCGTGACCTTGTCTGTGAGCCGCTGGAGGATGTTGAGGCGAGGATCGACGACGACCTCGTTCGACAGGCCGTAGATGTCGACGCGCAGGCCCGGCTTCACGCTGAACCGATTCTCGGCGAGCTCGAGGCGCGTCTCCGCCCACAGCGCGAGATCGGTCCACCACACCGTCGCGCCGAGATCCTGGGGGCCCGTCGGCCCGGCATCGATCTCCGTCTTCGCGAGGTAGCCGGCGTCGAGATCGAGGCCACCGCGAATGTGTCCCCAGGGATAGTCGCGCACGAGCTCGCTCTTCACGCCGCCGGGCAGCGTCGGCCGCCGGATCGTGTTGCGAATGCCGTTGTCCTCCTCGCCCGTGAACGTCAGCTGCGTCCAGCCCAGCCACGGCACGACGTGCAGCGTCAGCGGTCCCCACACGCGCAGGTACGGCGCGGCCGCGCGCACGAACAGCGAGGTGACCGAGACATCGTCGCTGGCCACGCGATCGATCGCCGTGAACACGAGCGGCGAGATCCGGCCGCGCTTCGTCGGGTCGCCGAACGACATGCGAACCTGCGCGTCCCAGTAGCTCGGCAGCGGCGTCTTGTCCTCGACGAACGGACCGACGATCGTGTCGAGGTACGAGCGACGAACTCCGACGATCATGCCGCCGCTGCCGACCGGTCCTTCTGCAAACGCGCCCGAGTCGAGCAGGCCGATCGATCCACCGACGCGCCAGCGATCGCGCCTCGGCTGGCGAGTCGTGAGCGTGACAAGACCGCCCTGTGCGCGCCCCGCGCTCGCATCGAAACCTCCGGAGGTCAGCGACAGCGAGTCGAGCATGTAGCTCGGATAGAACGTGGTGATGCCGCCGAAGTGAAACGCGATCGGAACCTCGATCCCGTCGAGGTACACCGCGGTGTCGCGAGGGCTCGTCCCGCGCAGCACGAGCCCGCCGAACGCGTAGGGAATCCGCGCGACACCCGGCAGGATCTGCGCCGCTCGCAGGATGTCGTTTGCCGCGCCGGGCAAGAGGCGAATCTCGTCGGCGGTGAGCTGATACGAGAGCGGCTTCGTCTGCTCGGGCGCCTTGCCTGTGACCTCGATGACCTCGCCGCCCGATGCGTGAACGAGCACGACGCGCAGGAGGTCGTCGCCCGCGCCCACCTTGACCGTCTTCGCGACGTGGCCGGGCGCGGTGACCGTCAGCTCGCGATCCCCGTCGACGTGGATCGTGAAGTAGCCGTCGGCATCGCTCACGGCGACGTCGCCGTGCTCGGTGAGGACGGTCGCGCCCTCGATCGGTTTCGAGACGCGGCCCTCGGTCTTGGGCTCCGTCACGATGCCGCGCACGACGCGCGGTTCCGCTTGCGCGATACCCGCGCTGGCGACAACCGCGATCGCCGCGAGCGGCCGCAGGTTACACGCCTTCGATCGTGACCTTGTTCATCTTCACCGGCGTCTTCGGGCGATCCCCGGCGGCGGTTGGAGTGGTCTCGATCTTCTTCACGACGTCCATCCCCGAGGTGATCTTGCCGAACACCGGATGCTTGCTCTGACCCGGGGTGAACCAGTCGAGGTACGAGTTGTGAACGGTGTTGATGAAGAACTGCGCGCCGCCGGAGTTCGGCCGGCCGGTGTTCGCCATCGAGAGCGTGCCCGGCTCGTTCGACAGCTTGTGCGCGGGCGGGTGCTCGTCCTGAACGTTACCGAACGGCGAGCCACCGGTGCCACAACGCGGGCTGTTCGGATCCTTCGAGAACTCGCAGCCGAACTGGATCATGAAGTCCTTGATCACGCGGTGGAAGTGCAGGCCGTCGTAGAAGCCCTGCTTCGCGAGCTTGATGAAGTTGTTCGCCGTGATCGGCATCTTGTCGAGAAAGATCTCGGCCTGGAACGTGCCGAGCGTCGTATCGAAGGTCGCGGTCGGATTCGCCATGACCGCTGGCTTATCATTTTTCGCTACGACATGCCGTCGATCGCGAGCGCGATCATCGCGATCAGCTTCTGCGCATCCTCGTTCTCGACGTTCGCTTTGATGAACTCGTGCAGCGGGAGTTGCGCCTTCTCGAGACGAACGAGTGGCTCTCCGCGTGCGGCCGCATCGAGATCCTCGTACGACAGCGTGCGCACCTTGCCACCGTTGCGCTGATAGCACTGTGCGACGAGCGCACAGTGGAAGATCACGTTGACCACGCCTTCGGCGCCGCCGAGCTCGCGCTCGTGAGCGCTGATGAAGTTCGACACCGGCGTCTGCTGCTGGACGAACCCGCCCACCATCACGCTCGCGTAGTTGGGGTCCGACATCTTGGTCGACGCCTCGGCGACCACCGAAGCAACTTGGTCTTTGGTCAGTTTCATGGGGTCTCGATAGGGGTCACCGGTGGGCGGGACGTCGCGAACCGACATAGCGCCTCGGCGGTCAGTGCTGCCACTTCCGCAGCGAGATTCGTGCAGAACGCTTTGCGCGCCGGCCCCATGAAGTCACCGTGAGGACGCACGAGGTGGTCGCACACGATATCGGGCTCGCCGCCGCGGATGCGCGACAGCCACATCTCCTGGAACCACGAGATCGCCGAGCGCAGCTCCGGTGTCACCGCGCCCGCGGGATCCGGATCGCCGAGCAGCTCGCCGAGCACGTGCTCGCCGGCACGGATCGCACCGCACGGTCCCTTGCCCGTGATGCCGCCGCGGCGAAGCGCCTGGTACGGCCGCGAGGGCAATCCGAAAGTCTCGGCAATCGCGATCCCGCAGCTGCGGTGTGGCACCTGGACGCCCTCGTAGAGGACGAACGCCTTATCACGCGCGGCCCTCACGTAAGCGACCTCGCCGGCGCTCAGGGGCCTGTCCCTCGACTCGGTGGACTCGGCCATGGACCAATGCTACTGCGCTCTTAGCGGGCCGTCGAGAATCGTGACAGGCACAACGCATAGACCCGTGATCCTGGCCGAGCGGTTCAAGACCGGCGTGTCCTGGCTCGCGCGCGCCGTCGCCGTGTCGGTCATCCTGCACGTCGTCATCGGCGTCGCATGGTGGCTCACGCGGCCCTCGCAGGAGCGTGAGGTCGAGCTGGTCAACATCGAGCTCGCGCCACCTCCGCCGAAGGCCGAGGCGCTTCCGGAGGAGGTCGCAAAGCCGCCCGAGTCTGCGCCGCCCGCGCAGGAGGAGGACACCTCGCACGCAGCGACGCAGCCGGGCGAGGAGGAGCGCGGCGAGGGCTTCGTCGATGCCGGCGTCGATGCGCCGCCGCCGGATGCGAGGGAGAAGAAGAAGAAGCGTCCCGATGCGGCCGTGATGCTCGCGGATGAAGGCGATGCAGGTGTCGATGCCGCGGGCGAGCTCGCGGTGACCGACGACGGTGGCGTCGACGATGGTGGCGGGCTCGCGGCGACCGGCGAAGGCACGGGCGATGGCGGCGCAGCTGCAGGCGACGATGCCGCGCTCGTCGCGATGGAGAGTGGATCGGGCGCGGGCTCCGGCGCCGGTTCCGGCTCGGCGGCGGAGCCAGGCACGGCGGCATTCACCGGATCGGGATCCGGCGCGCCGGGCATGGATAACCAGCCCGCCGTCGACGGCGCGCCGACGAGCGCGGGGACCGCGGCCAACTTGCTCGCGTTCTTCCCGGCCGGCCATCAGGTCACCGTGATGATCCGGTTCGATCGCCTGCGCAAGACCGAGTGGGCCGAGCCCGCCGAGGCGATGTTCAAGCCGATGCCCGACTACGCGGCGCTGTTCGGCGCGCGCACCGCGGCGATCGGCGACAAGATCGACACGCTCGTCATCTCGACGCCGAGGCCGCGCGACGCGACCGCGACGACGCTCGTCGTTCACTCGCCGCTGACGCGCCCGGAGCTTCGCGTGTTCCTCGCGAATCCCGACGCGCCGATCACGTGGTCCGCGACGAAGGGCGGCCTGTTCGGCAAGCGCACCGGCAAGGTGCCTCCCAACGACAAGCGCGTCCTGCTTTCGCCGTGGCAGAACTGGTTCCTGCTCGCCCAGCCCGGCGACCTCGGCGGCCTCACCGCGGCAGCGAAGGGCAACCTCGACACGATCGAAGCGAAGGCGAAGCTGCCCGCGTGGCTGCAGACGCTGCGCACGATCGAGCACGAGTCCGGCGACGACAAGCGAGGCCCCGCGCTCGTCATGACGCTCGCCGGCCCCGGCAAGCGCTACGCTATCCCCGACGTCGGGCTCGGCGTCACGTCGCTGCCGTCGCCGGTGCGCCTCTCGCTCGCGATGGAGCTCGTCAAGCAGGGCTGGCTCCTGCGCGGCAACATCGTGTTCGGCAACGAAGCCGACGCGAGCGAGTTCGCGCAGGCCGTGCAGGACGTGCAGACGCGCATCACCGACAGCCGCATCCTCTCGGGCCTCCTCCGCAAGCAGCACGCGCTCAACATGGTCACCGGCCTGTCGCTCGCACGAACCGGTGCGCGCGTCTCGTATGCAACGTCGATCTCGATCGCCGATGCGCGTGCGCTCCTCGCGGCCGCCGCCGTGATGGTCGAGGCGTACTTCGACGGCCAGTCGCCGTGATTTGAACGGCGAGCGTCGACGCGGCACACTCACCGGGTGCGCACTCTCGCGGGTCTCGTCGTCGCGCTGCTGATCGCGTGCGGCGGTGCGCAGCACACCGAGCTCGCACCGGCGGGCTCCGAGAAGGACGAGGGTGCAGGCGAGCTCGCGCGGGCGTCGCTCGATCTGCGAACGCCCGACTCCACCGACGACAGCGCGTTCGCCGACCGGCCATCTCGCTCGCGCGACTACGGCTACGGCGGCGACATCTACGGTGGCGATCCGTACGGCGGCAACCCATACGGCGGCACGAGCTACGCGAACTGGCGCGCACCGCAGTGGAACTACGCGACGCCGAATCGCACGCCGCGGTACCAGGTCAGCGCCGGCCTGCCCGGCTCGCTCGAGGGAACCGTCACCTGGAGCGGCCAGCTGCCGCCGAAGGTCACCACGCCGTGCGGCGTGATCGACAACCCGACGGCGCGCGTCACCTCCGACAAGCGCGTGCGCGGCGCGCTCGTCTACATCGAGAAGGTCCGGATCGGACGCGTCACGCCCTACTACTCGCGGCCGATCACCGTCGGTGGCGTCCTCGCGAAGCACGGCTGCACGCTCGGTCCCGCCGCGCAGATCGTGACGCCGCTGCCCGCCTCCGTCGCGATCAACGGCGACTCGCAGCGCTCGCGCATCCGTGTCGCGCCGCCGACCGGTGAGGCCAAGGTCCTCGATCTGCAGGAAGGCGGGCTCGTGCAGGCGGAGATCAAACCGGGCGTCACGAAGATCGACGCCGAGGACGGCAAGCTCGCCGCCGCGTGGGTCATCGGTCTCGAGTCGCCGTACTACGCGATCACCGACGACAACGGCCACTACTACATCGACGAGCTCGCGCCCGGCACCTACGAGGTCACGTTCTGGCAGCCGCCCATCGCCTCGCTCGCGGCCAACGGCACGTGGACCTACGGCGCACCGATCGTCGTCAAGCGCTCGGTCAAGGTCGACAATCGCACGACCACGCTGTCCGTCGCCCTATCCGGCCGCTGACTCGAACGACTCGCCCTGCACCTGTGCGCCGCTGATCTCGCGCACGACCGCATCGAGCACCTCGACGCCCCACGCGAGCCCTGCCACCGGCACACGCTCGTCGTGGCCGTGGAACATGTCGGCAAACCGAATGCCCGAGTTCTTCTCGATCTTGATCGGCACGAACCCGTACCAGCGCGCGCCCATCTGCGTGAAGTACTTCGCGTCGGTGAAGCCCGGAATCAGATACGGCACCACGCGCGCACCCGGCTCGCGCGATTCCACCTGCCGCGTGATGACGTCCCACAGCGGCGACGCCACCGGCTCGGTCACGATCGGCGGTGCCGACTTCATGATCTCGAGCTCGACGCCTTCGCCGAGCACTGCGCGCAGCTCGCGGATCAGATCCTCGTCGGTCTGGCCCGGCAGCGTGCGCCCGTCGATCTCGAACTCGGCGACGCCCGGGATCACGTTCGTCTTCGCGCCGGCGCGCACGACCGTCGCCGACGCCGTGTTGCTCAGCAGCGCCGAGAAACTCCGCGCGACCGACACGCCCGGCACCAGCCGCGCCACGCGCGCCAGCAGCTGCGGCCGCGCCAGCAGCTTCACGAGCGGCTGGATCAACTTCGGCTGCTGCTGCCGCAGCATGTCGAGGAACTGCATCACGTACTTCGTCTGGTGCACCGGCATCTGCGCCTTGCCGAGCCGCATCAACGCCTCGCCGAGCTTCGTCACCGCCGAATCCAGTCGCGGCATCGAGCCGTGTCCCGGTTCGCCGGTGATGCGCGCCTTCACCCAGACGAATCCCTTCTCCGCGACCTGCACCGGATAGAACGTCGACTCGCCGAGGTGGAGCGAGAACCCGCCGACCTCGCCGAGCGCATACTCCGCCTCGATCTTCGATCGATGATTCTCGACGAGGAACCGCGCGCCGAGGTCGCAGCCCGCCTCCTCGTCCGCCACCGCCGCGAAGATGATGTCGCGATCGAGCTTCGTTCCGGTCGCCGCCAGCCGGCGAATGATCGCCGTCGACATCGCCGCCATGTGCTTCATGTCGACCGCGCCGCGTCCCCACAGACAGCCCTCGTGCTCGTCGCCCGAGAACGGCGGACGCTGCCACTTCGATGCATCCGCCTCGACGACGTCGAGGTGCGCCGACAGCAGCAGCGGCGGCTGCGCGCCCGTTCCGCGATGGCGCACGATCAGGTTCGTGCGATTCGGCTCCGCCTCGAACAGCTCGGGCTGCAGCCCCACCTCGCGAAACGCGGCCGCGAGCAGCTCGGCCGCCGGCCGCTCGTTGCCCGGCGGGTTCGTCGTGTCGATCCGAAGGAGCGACTGACACAAGCGCTTCGTATCGTCTGCGAGGGAGGGCAACGCCATCGGCGGAGCCTAGCTGAAATCAGCGCGTGGCGAGCTGGGCGGTGATTCTGAAGGGGGTACGCTTCTCCATGGAACCGTTGCGCACCAAGGTCGGCGTGAACATTCGTGCCCCGTGGGAGCGTGTCGCCGACATCTACGGCGACTACCAGAACTGGCAGAACCTGTTCCCGACGATCCGCGGGGTCACGCTCCTGCGCGAAACCGATGGCCACGTCGAGCTCGAGATCGCTCACGACGAAGGCCGTGTTCCGAACACGCTCACGTGGCTCGCGCCCGATCGCGTGCGGCTCGACGAGCGCAAGAAGCGGTACGACGCGACGTTCATCAACTCGTTCGAGGCGCGCGGCGATACGACCCGTTACAACGTCGAGGCCGAGGTTCGCCTGCGCGGCGCGTATCGCTTGCTCCGACCATTCATCGGTCGGCTGGTGCGGCGGCGTATCGAGGAGCTGGTGCTCGCGCCGGTGAAGGCGCGCGCGGAATCGACGTAGCAGCATTGTTCGCGGCGGCGCAAGGTCCCTCTTCCAACACGTGTCGGCGCTCAGCAGACGAGTCCAGCCGTCGAACCACGCCGCGCTCGACCACGGATCGATCCAGTTCTTCGTCGCGTAGTGATGGCGGCGGTCGAGCAGCACATCATCCGTTGGTTCCGCTTCTCTCAGCTTCGATCTTCGCGGCGACGCCCGTGTGCGAGTCAGACTCGCAGGCGGCGTGCGGGGGCCGACTGGCGATGGCCCTCGCGCGTCGCATGACGCATCGTTCTTCGATCCGAGTTCTTTCGCCCTTCGATCTTGGAGCCAACCGGTCTGCGACCTCCCTCCGGGCCAAGACTCGGAGGCGGCGCGCGGGGCCCCCGGCCCACGCGCGCGCCGCATACGC
>JABFXX010000494.1 GCA_013368795.1 Kofleriaceae bacterium | reverse complement strand
GTACTTCTCCTCGCACGACACGGTGAGACCGACTGGAACGCTGCCCAGCGCTGGCAGGGCCACGCCGACGTTCCGCTGAACGCGCGCGGCATCAAGCAGGCACGCGAGCTCGCCGAAGCGCTGCGCGATATCCCGCTCGATGCGATCTACGCGAGCGACCTGTCGCGCGCGCACGCCACGGCGCAGATCGTCGGCGAGACGAAGGGCCTGCCAGTCACGACGATGACCGCGCTGCGCGAGGTCGATGTCGGCTCGTGGTCGGGGCTCACGAATTCCGAGATCGCGGCAAAGTTTCCGGGGATGGCGCGCCACGACGGCGAGACTGACGACGCGCTCCTGGTCCGCGTGCGCACGGCGGTGCTCGAGATCGGGACGCGCCACGACGGCAGCGTGCTCCTCGTGATGCACGGCAACGCGATGCGCGCGATCGTCGAGCACGCGACGGGCATCCGGCCGCGGAGGATCGTGAACTGCGAGGTGCTGCGCATCCGCTGCCACCAGGGCCTGCTGAGCGCGATCGTCGACGTCGAGCGGATCTAGCGCGTCTTCACGACGTGCGAGACGAGCTCGCCGGCAAGGTAGCGCGTGCCCTTCGGCGGCCACCGTCGGCCGTGGCGCATGAACGTGTTGAGGACGCTGCCGTCGCCATCGCGGCGCATGTTCGCGCGCGCGGGATCCATGAAGCCGCGGCGGACGACGCCGTTGCCGAGGTAGAGGAACTCGGTGACGCCGCGCCCGTCGCGGGCGAGCACGAGCGCGACGCGATCGAAGCGATCGCCTCCATCGACGTGATCGAACACGAGCAGGTCGCCGGGTAGCGCGACGTCGGTCGGGGCGCGAAGGGCGCCGGCGGACTCGGCCCACGCGACGAGCGAAGCGCCGTCGGAGCCGCCGACGTGGCGATCGAGCTGAGAGAGCCAGTCCGTCACGACGACGAACGAGTCGCGCTTGTCGCGCGTGCCGACGAGCGCGCGGAGGTCGGCCGGCTCGCGCGGCGGCTGGGTGGCCACCGGGCCGCGGTGCGGACCGGGCAGTTGCGACCAGACGACGCTGCGCGAAGTCGCCTCGCTCGCGATCGCGTCGGCGGCCGCGGCCGATGCGACGGGCGTGTGCATCTCGATGCCGCGCGCCGAGACGGAGCGGATGGTGCCGGCCTGGGCGTCGACCTGCCAGCCGCCGACGGGACGGGACGCGACGACGGGATTGGCGGTACGAGGTCCGCTCGACGGACGAGAGGGTCCGGAGTCCGGACCTCGCTGGCCGGGCAGGGGCGCCGGTGGCAGATCGGCGAGGCCGAGCATCGGCGAGCTGAACCGGTAGGGTTGCGTGCGCTGGGCGCAGCCGGTCGCCGCGATGGCGAGGAGCGTGGCGAGCGCACGGAGCCGCATGGCCGGAGGATCGAACGTGCGGTGCCGTGCGGGCGAGTTTTTGACCAGGCGTGCGGTTTCGCGCGCTTGTGACGCGAGCGTTGACTTTGGCGCAGTGCAGCCTCATATAGAGCGGACACATGTTCTGCTTCGCGCTCTCGTCGTCATCGTCACGCTGCGGCTCGGTCGAGCCGCTTCGGACGCGTACGTCCTGAGCTAGCCGGTAAGTAGAACCACCGTCGGGCCCCTGACCACCGCGTCACGGGGCCCGATTGCGTTTCGGCGTTTTCGGGTCCGCACGTCGGATCCGCCGGCGTGCGCCCGGTCAATCAGGAAAGGAAACGGAAAGAGAGAGTTTCATGCGCAAGCCCATCATCAACGTCGGAACCATCGGTCACGTCGACCACGGCAAGACCACGCTCACGGCCGCCCTGACCCAGGTCATGGCAGCTCGCAACGGCGGCAATGCCTTGGCGATCGATCAGATCGATAGCTCCCCCGAGGAGAAGATCCGCGGCGTGACCATCAACCTGGCTCACGTCGAGTACGACTCCGCGGTGCGGCGCTATGCCCACGTCGATTGCCCGGGCCACGCGGACTACGTGAAGAACATGATCACCGGCGCGTCCCAGATGGACGGCGCCATCCTGCTCGTCGATGCGACGCAGGGCAGCCAGGACCAGACGCGCGAGCACGTGCTGCTCGCCCGCCAGGTCGGGGTGCCGCACCTCGTCGTGTTCGTGAACAAGATGGACGTCGCCGATCCGGAGCTCGTCGACCTGGTCGTGCTCGAGATCGATGACCTGCTGCGCGGCTTCGGCTACGCGGACGTGCCGATCGTCAAGGGCTCCGCCCTCGGCGCGCTGCACGCCGTGACCGCGGGTCGCGTCGACGATCCGTGGGTTGCCACGATCGAGGAGCTGGTCGCCACGATGGACCGCACGATCCCGGACCCTGCTCGTGACTTCACGTCCCCGTTCCTGATGCCGGTCGAGAGTGTTCTCACGATCACCGGCATCGGCACGGTCGTGACCGGTCGCGTGAGCCGCGGTACCGTGAAGGTCGGCGACACGCTCGAGCTGATCGGTCGCACCGACGAGCGTCGTCCGTTCGTCATCACGGGCATCGAGTCGTTCCATCGCGAGCAGACCGAGGCGCGCGCCGGCGAGAACGTCGGCCTCCGCGTTCGCGGGCTCGCGAAGGGTGACGTCGCACGTGGTCAGGTCCTCGCCGCGCCGGGCTCGATCCAGCCGCACCGCGTATGCAAGGCAGAGCTGTATCTGCTGAGCGCGCGCGAGGGTGGTCGGGCGAAGGCGATCCGCACGGGCTACCGTCCTCAGCTGTTCGTCGGTGCGACCGACGTGACGGCCACGCTCGCGAGCGAGGCCGAGCTGATGCCGGGCGCACGGGCGGAGGTCGACCTCGCGCTCGACAAGCCGGTTGCACTCGAGGCCGGCGTACGGTTCGCGCTCCGTGAAGGCGGTCGCACCATCGGTGCCGGCGTGGTCACCGCCGTGAGGTGACTCGAAGGGCCCCGCGAGGGCCCTTCGGCATTTTCGTCGGCCCGTGCTAGAACCCGGGCCGTGACGCGATACGAGCTGTTCCGCAAGCGCATCGCACCGGCGCTGTTCCTCGCGGGGGTTGCGTGGATCGCGTACGACACCTGCGACCGGCAGGAGCGGACCAAGGCGACGTTCGTGTTCGACTTCGGCGCCGCGGAGCACGACGTCCGTGCCGTCGAGGCGGAGATCTGGATGAACGGCCAGCAGGTCACCGAGTTCCGCCGCACGGCCATGGACGGCGGCTACATCGGGAAGACGAAGTTCGACGGCTCTCTGCCGGATACCGACGGCGAGATCCGCATCGACGTCGAGCTGGACAACGGCGAGCACCGGCTCGTCACGCGGCAGATCCACTTCGCCGAGGGCTCGACCGTCACGATCCCACTCGAACGCGATTTGCGCTGATCGCGCAAAAGCGAGAGAGCGCCCTGGGCGCAACTCGCAGTGCGGGCCGCCGCTGTATGCTCGGGCCGTGCGAGCAGTTCTGGCGTTTCTTGTCGTCGCGGCGGCCGCGGGATGCGGTGACGGCGTCCGCGGAAACATCTCGATCCAGGCTCCCGATGCGTGGACGCCTGCCATGGGCGAGCTCGTCGGGCTGACGCCGTACAGCGGGCTGTCGCTCGGCGACACGGGCGACTTCAAGATCGCCGTCGTCGACGATCCGGAGATTCCACTCGAGGGCTATCGCATCGAGGCGGGCGGCGCCGATGCGTGGACGGTCCACGCGCACGACGTGCTCGGCGCGCAGTACGGCGTCGCCGCCGCGCTCGAGAACCTCGGCTTCCGGTTCCGCCATCCGTTCGACATCTACGCGCCGAAGGCACCGACGGCAGGCACGGTCGACGATGCGGTCCACAAGCCCGACGTTCGCGTCCGCGGCTTTCAGTTCCACACGCTGCATCCGATCGAGACGTACTTCGCGTTCTGGGAGCCGTCGGCGGGCAGCACGAACGACGCGCACCGGATCATCGACTGGGTCATCAAGAACCGCGGCAACTACATCCAGTGGGTCGCGCTCGACAACATCATGGACCCCGACGAGCATGCTGCGTGGAAGCCGTTCACGCAGGAGCTGATCGACTACGCGCACAAGCGCGGCGTCCGCGTCGGCATCAACATCCAGCTGTTCGGCAACTCGAACCTGCAGAACGCGTTCGATCTGTATGACGACGAGGAAATCCCACTCGCCGACTCGATCGCGGCGCGCCTGCCGCTCATCACCGCGGACCTGCCGTTCGACGTCTACGACCTCAGCTTCGGCGAGTTCTTCAACTCCGAGCCGCAGGTGTTCATCGACTCGGTCAACGAGGTCGCGCGCCAGCTGCGCATCGCGGCGCCGAACGCCGAGATGCACGCGGTCGTGCACGTCGGCGCGACCCAGCGCGTGAACTACATGGGCAAGGACCTTCTGTATTACTTCCTCGTCCAGTACGCCGACCCGACGATCGTCCCCGACATCCACACGGTCATGTACTACAACCTCTACGACGACGCAGGCGGTGCGTATCAGCACGACGACTTCAGCGAGCACCGCCAGTACCTGCTCGACCGCATCTGCGCCGGCGAGAAGGCCGCGTACCAGCCGGAGACCTCCTACTGGGTCGCGTTCGATGACTCCGTGCCGATGTTCCTGCCGCTCTACGTCTACAGCCGGTGGCGCGACCTCGACGGCATTCGCCAGGACGGCTGTGGCAATGCGCTCGACAATCACCTGCTGTTCACGACGGGCTGGGAGTGGGGCTACTGGCTGCACGATGTCACCGCGCTGCGCGCGAGCTACGAGCTTCCGGCGGCGCCGCTCGACCTGATCAAGGATGCCTACGCGCCCGACCTCGGCGACGGTGCATCGGAGGTCGTCGAGGACCTGATCGAGGAGCAGAAGCGCGGGCTCATGGACGAGCGGCTCGCCGGCTATCTCGCCGGGCGCGACCTCGCGATCGACGCGGGCCGCGCGATCGATCCGCCGATCATCTCGCAGCCGGACCGCACGACCTTCGACCGGCTCGTCGCGAACCCGGACGTCGCAGCGTTCACCGCGGACGTGCTCGATCCGCTGCGCGCGCACGCCGATCGGATCGACGAGATCGCGAAGAAGCTCGACGGCCTCGATCTCGCGAACAGCCGGTGGAGCCGCGAGCTCGCCGACGGCATCGCGCTCGATCAGCTGCGCACGCGGTTCGTGATCGCGACGTACGAGTCCGTGATCGCGCACATCGGCGGCAACGCGGGCGACGCGACCGCGGCGTACGACCGGGCGGCGTCGCTGATGGCGACCGCGCGTACGCGAGTCGCATCGCGCCATCGCGACCTGCACGACACCCATCGCCGGCGTCTCGTCGACAAGACCACGAACAAGACGTTCTACCAGTACGGCTATCTGTACATGGCCGACACGCTCTGCTACTGGGACCGCGAGCTCGACCAGGTCGGCGCGATCCTCGGCAACACGACGACGGCGCCGCCGGGCTGCCTGTTCTAGGCTCTGCGCAGCCGGACGATCGTCTCGATCTGCGCGGTACCCGGCATCAGGTCGAACGGCTCGATCACGTCGGGATGCCAGCCGTGCGCCGATAGCGCGAGCAGGTCGCGACCGAGCGACTCGGGACCACAGCTGATGTAGACCAGCGTCGGCGCCGCGAGATCGACGAGCAGCCGGCGCGCGCCCTCGGACAGACCCTTGCGCGGCGGGTTGACGACGACGACGTCGGGACGGCCGAGCTGCGCGTGGACCTCGCTCGATAGATCGCCGGCATCGGCGGCGATCGCAGTCAGCGGCAGGTTCGCGCGCTCGGCGGCGCGCCGCAGGCCACCGATCGCATCGCGATCGATCTCGACGGCGACCACGTCCGCGCCGGCGCGCGCGAGGTGCAGGCCGAACCCGCCGAGGCCCGCGAACAGATCGACCGCGCGCATGCCGTGAAGGCCGCTGTCGCGCGTCTCTGCCGCGAGCTCGGCAACGCGCGCGTACATCGCCGACGCCTGCGCGCGATTGACCTGCAAGAACTCGGCGGCGCCGACCGCGAGCTTGACGCCGGCGAGCTCCTCGACGAGGTGGCCATGGCCGAACAGCACCTGCGCGCTCGAACCCGACGGCACGATCGCGCCATCGCGGCGATCGTTCGCGATCGAGACGATCCCTCGCACCGCCGGGTGCTTCGAGAGCGCGTTCGCGACCTCCTCGAGCTTTGCGCGCGGCGTGGTCGGCGTGACGACGAGCGCGACCATCACGTCGCCCGCGGCCTCGCGGATCACGACGTAGCGGAGCTCGCCCGAGCGCGTCGATTCCATGTACGGCGCGAGGCCCGCGCGCTCGGTTGCCCCTCGCACCCAGGTCGCGATCTCGTCGATGATCGGCGCGACGACGCGGCAGCCGAGCGTGTCGATCACGTGGTGGCTGCGCGGCGCGTAGGCCCCGAGGATCACGTGATCGCCGGAGCGCCCGGCGACGTACTTGCCCTTGTTGCGGTAGCCGAGCTGCTCGGGGGACGGCCGGACCTCGGCGACGGCGACCTTGCCATCGCGCACGACCGGCAGCTCGCCGAGCGCCGCGACGACCCGGTCGCGCTTGGCGAAGAGCTGGGCAGGGTAGGAGAGGTGCTGCCAGAGGCAGCCGCCGCATCGCCCGAACCCGGGACACGCGGGGGCGACGCGGTCGGGGCTTTGCTTGCCGAGCCGCCGCACGATCCGGCCCCAGGCCTCCGGCTTGTGAGGGCTCGTATGATCGATCGCGACCTCGGCGACCTCACCGGGAAGGAGATCCGCTACATGGACGCGCTTGCCATCGCTCGTCCCGACGCCGTTGCCGGCCTCGTCGAGGAAGGTTGCGGTCACCTCGCAGCGGTTACTGTTCACGGCCGCACCTTAGCGCTACCCTGCGCCGATGTCTGGCCAGAGCCCTCTCGTCGTTGCCGCCTTGTCGGGCGGTGTCGACAGTGCCGCCGCGGCGGCGCTGCTCGTCGAGCAGGGGCATCGCGTCGTCGGCATGACAATGCGTCTCTATGACGCGCGCGGCACGGCGGCCTCGTCGGGCGGCCGCTGCTGCGGTCCGCGCGATATCGAGGATGCGCGCGCCGTGTGCGCCCACCTCGGAATCCCTCACTACGTGATCGATCTCGCCGCCGAGTTCGGCGATGCCGTGGTCGAGGACTTCGTCGAGGCGTACCTCGCCGGCGAGACCCCGAACCCGTGTGTGAAGTGCAACCAGCACATCAAGTTCACGCCGCTCCTCCAGCGTGCGCGCGCGATCGGCGCCGACGTGCTCGTCACGGGTCACTACGCGCAGATCCTCGATCGCGGCGACGGTCCCGGGCTGTTCCGCGGCCGCGACGCGGGCAAGGACCAGTCGTACTTCCTGTTCTCGATGCCGAGCGCCGAGCTCGGCGCGGTGCGGTTTCCGCTCGGCGGCCTGACGAAGGACGAGGTCCGCGATCATGCGATCCGACTCGGCCTGCCGAATGCGCGCAAGGAAGAGTCGCAGGAGATCTGCTTCGTCCCCGACGGCGACTACGCGGGGTTTGTCGCCGCGGCGGCGCTGAAGCGTGGCCGCTCGCTGCCGCAGGCCGGCTCGATCGTCCACACCGACGGTCGCGTCGTGGGCAAGCACGAAGGCGTGCACAACTTCACGATCGGCCAGCGCCGCGGCCTCGGTAACCTGACGCTCAAGGAGAAGCTGTACGTCACCTCGATCGATCCGGCGCGCGGCGAGGTCGAGGTCGGGCCTCGCGAGGCCTCCGAGCGCAGCGAGATCACGATCCGCGATCTGCGCTGGCTCGCCGAGCCAGTCGCGTCGCTGTCGGCCGCGGTGCAGGTCCGCCACCGAGGCACGCCGATTCCCGCCGAGATCGCGATCGACGGCGATCGCGCGACCGCACGGCTCGCCGAGGCGACCGTCGCGGCACCGGGCCAGGCAGCCGTACTCTACGCGGGCGACCGCGTGCTCGCCGGCGGCTGGATCGCTCGCTAGCGCTTCTCGACGACGGTCGCCGCCGGGACCGCGAGCAGCATCGTGCGCAGCTTGCGCGAGAGCTTGAACGTGACGCCGGGGTTCGGCGCGCCCGACGCGTCGACGCCGACGATCATCTTGCCGCTCAAGAACCACTGCGACGACGGGTCGGCACTCGCGCGCGCGACCGCAGCCGTTGCCCGACGCGCGGCCCTCAGGTAGCGCACGGCGATCGACGCGAAGATCAGGACCCAGAACAGCATCCCGACGACCATCTGCATCGGGGCATGCTGGTCGGCGGTTCCGTTCGATGCGTTGCCGGCTGCGGCGACCATGACCATCGCGATCACGAAGAACCAGATCGCCGCCACGGTCTTCGCGCCGCTCGCCGCCTCGGTTGCGACGGGACCGATGCGAACCGCCGGGATGGAGATCGAGTCGCCGGACATGAGATCAACCGTACGGCGCGCACCACACCGCTTCAAGCGCTCGATCAGGTGAGCAGTACCTGGTTCTCGGGAATCGCGGCATACGCAGCGCGCCACGCTGGATCGGTCAAGCCCGCGAGCTTGCGCTCGACCTCCGCACGGCCGTACGCCTTGACCGCAGCGGCGCGATCGGACGCGCCCGCCGCGATCAGTACCTCGACGCAGTTTGCGTAGACCTCCTCCTCGGAGCCTTCGAGGTAGCGCTGCTGCTCGAGCAGGGCGAGCGCACGCTGTACGAGGTTGGCGGCGACGCCCGCATGCCCACCGCCCGGCGTACGCACGATGGCGACCGCGTGACGCGCGAGGCCCTGGATCTCGTAGCCGACGAGCGTCGCGGCGCGCGCGACCGCCGTGCCGTCGGCGGCATCGTCCGCGGCGGCGGCGAGCTGACCGCGGCGCAGCTGCGCACCGGCGCGCGAGATCAGCGCGTTCGCCTCGAGATAGCGCGCACCGAGTCGCCGCGCTTCGGCGAGCGCCTCGTCGAGGAGCGCGATGCCGCCGTCGCGGCCGCGGCGTACATCGCACACGCCCGCGTAGATCATGCAATCGGCGCGGCTCCACCGCGAGGCGGTGCGGGACAATAGCTCGAGCGCCTCGCCGAACGTCGCCGCGGCCTGATCGTAGAGCCCGACCTCGAGGAGGATGATGCCCGCGACGCTGAGCGCGTCGCCCTCGCGTGCGCGATCGCCGTAGCGGCGACACAGCTCGAGACAGCGCTGCGCCGAGTGCATCGCGATCCCGAAGTTGCCGAGGCACATCTCGATGATCGCGACGTGGTTCTGGACGATGCGCTCGAGCCACGGGTCACCGGTCTTCTCGATCCGATGGATCGCCGGCCTGTACGCGGCGCGCGCGGCCTCGTAGTGCGCACGCATCAGGTGGATGCGGCCGGTGCCGACCATCGCGGCCATCTCGTCGGCGACCGCGCCCTCGCGCGCGAACAGCGAGCGCGCATCCTCGACGACGACGAGCGCCTCGTCGAACCGGCCGAGCCGCTCGAGGATCTCGCTGCGGACGCGCAGGGCCTCGCCGCGCAGGCGCAGATCGTCGATCGCGATCGCGTGATCCTCGGCGACGACGGTCGCCACGTTGGCCGCACCGTAGTCGCCGAGGCGGAGCGCGCGGTGGGCTCGGCGGATCGCGACGTCGGCGAGCCGGCGAGGTTCGCCCCCGGCGAGTCGCGCGAGCTCGTCGAGATCGCTCGCATCGGTGACGAGGTCGCCCAGCATGCGGCGGGACTCCTCGCGGCCGGCGAACGCCTCGCGGCGGCGCGCGCGCGATGGCGCGGTCGGCGGCACCGGTCCGAGCTCGCGCTCGATCGCGATGACGCGCGAGAACTGCGCGATCGCGCTGCTGGCATCGGACGCGGCGACCGCGAGCTTGCCGGCGCGCAGCCAGAACGCCGCCGCCGCCGCGAGCTCACCGCCGCGCTCCATGTGCTCGGCGATCACGGCCGGCGGCTCCTCGCGGCCGGCGAAGAAGCGCGACGCGAGCAGGCGACCGACGCGCGCGTGGTTCTCGCGCTGGGCGCGCGCCGACAGCGACTCGTAGATGACCTCGCGGACGAGCCCGCGCGCGAACTGCAGCTCGCCCTCGCTCGCTTCGGGGCGCACGAGGAACCCAGCCTCGACCAGCTCGTCGAGCTCGACCTCGAGGTTCTCTTCGCCCATCAGCTCCTCGAGCAGGCGCGCGCGCACGGCGCCGCCGAGCACCGCGGCGTAGCGCAGCGCGGTCTTCGCCTTCTGCGTCAGCCGATCGACGCGCGCCGCGACGACATCGCGTGCGCTCGCGGGTACGTCGTCGCCGGCCTCGCGCACCGCCTGCGCGAGCTCCTCGATGAACAGCGGGTTGCCGCCACCGCGGGCGATCACCGCGGCGATGTTGAGCGGCGTCGCCGCGTCGCCGAGGCGATCGGCGATCAGCGTGCGCAGCTCGCCGCCGACGAGGTCGCCGACCGACAGCGCGACGTCGACCGCGGGAGGCTGCGGACCCTCGGGGCGTGCCGTGAGCACGAGCAGCTCGGGCCCCATCTGCGTGACCGCGAGCGCGTGGCGCAGGACCTCGAGGCTCGCGCTGTCGGCGAGGTGAACGTCCTCGATGATCGTGAGCTGCGGGCGCTGGCGGTCGGCCATCGCGGCGCGGAACGCGGCGAGGCCCGCCGAGATCCGAGGCCGGAGGTCGGCGACCTCGGGCGTGCCGACGCCGACGCCGTCGCGGAGCTCCATCGCGCGATCGAGGTCGGTCGCGACCGCACGCGCACGTGCGTCGGGCGCACCCGCCTCCTTCATGAGGTGCAGGAGCCGCTGCACGAGCTGGGCGCGACCGGCGCGGCCGCGGGCGGTCGGCAGGCCGAGCGCGGCACGGTACAGCTCGATCACGAGCGCGAACGGCGCGAGCCGGCTCGCCGGGTTCGCCGCCGTCATGATCACGCGCAGCGGCTGGCCGTTCGCGGTGCGTCGCGCGACGAGCTCGGCGACGAGCCGGCTCTTGCCGGTGCCCGCCGCGCCGGTGACGAGCGCGGTCAGCCGGCGATCGGCGGCGATCGCGCGCGACAACCACGCATCGAGCTCGGCGAGCTGGACCGTGCGGCCGACGAACTTGCCGCGGCGCTCGAGGCGCGCGCGCTCGCGATCGCCGGCGCTGCGCGGACCGATCAGCTCGATCACGCGGCCTCGCCGGATCCGCGCGCGCGACATCGTCGCCGGCAGCTCGCGCAGCTCGTAGAGGCCGCTCGTCACGCGCCCCGCGGCGCCGACGAACAGCGGCCGATCCGGCGCGGCCTCGCGCGCGAGCGCACGCGCGTCGTCGATCGCCTCGTGGGGGATGCGCGTCGTCGTCGTGCCGCCGCCGAACGGCTCGTCGTCGCCGCTGCCGCCGTGCGATGTCGCGACGCCGGTGCGCGCGCCGATCCGTAACCTCGGTCCACCGTGCTCGGCATTGCCGGCATCGCGCGTCAGCGTCGCGGCATCGAGCGCCCAGCCCATCGCGATCGCGACGTCGTCCTCGCCGGCGACCTCGAGGCCGAACGCGACGAGCACCGCATCGTCATCGAGCCGCAGCACGACGCCGCCGCGCTGGTACGCGAGCTCGCCGAGGCTACGCGCGACCGGCCGCAGCACGTCGCGCTCGGCACCCTCGAGCTGGGCGGCGACGACGACGGTGCGGCGGCGTTCCGACAGCGTCGGTGCAGCGAGCGCGGCGAGGTCATCGTCGATCGGCTCGTCGACGAGCACCGGTTCGTCGACCGGCAGTTCCTGCGAGCTCTCGACCTCGAGCTCGTCGAAGCTCGTCGCCTCGCCGACGGACGAGATCCCGAACTGTGTCGCCTCGTCGTCGAAGCGCAGCGCCGCCGGACTCGTGCCGGCGATCGGGACCAAGCGCTCGTAGGAGGGCCGCAGCGGGGAGACCGCAGTGTCGGCCGGCAGAAACTTTGGCGCGTCGTACGCGTCGAGCGCGTCCTGCAGCTTGCCGACGCCTTCGGTCGTGTGCTCCGCGCCCCAGTTCGGCGCGGGCCTCGTCGCCGACGTCGTCACGTCGAAGTCGAATGCCTTCGGCGCGGGCCTCGTCGCCGTCGGATCGCCGAGCGGGCCGAATGGCGCCGCCGCGGTGACGCTGCCCGTCTGCTCGCGACCGAACGGCGGGTCGGCGACAACGCTCGCCGTCGGCTCGCGCGGGTAGGGCGGCGGCGGGGCGATCACGCTGCTCGTCTCCTCGCGCACGCCGTACAGCGCGTGCACGCTGAGGCTCGCGGTCGGCTCGCGGCGATACGGCTCGCTCGTCGCCGCGCGCTCGGGCGGGGGCAGCACCGGTGGGAGCGCCGTGACGACCGAGCCGGTGAGCTCGGGACTCCACCGGTGGTGCGGCTCCACGATCGCCGTCGACGTCCGCTCGTGCGGAGGCAGCACGTCCGGGCCTGGTGTGCCCTCGCCGAAGTCGTTCAGCGCCGGCGGGGCGGGCATTATCGAGCCGGTCATCGATCGCGTCGACAGCCGCACCGGCGGCGAGCTCGCCGACAGCGACGAGGTCGGCGTGGCGCTGCTCGCCTTTTGCACGCTGATCGACGCCGGTGTGCCCGTCCACGACATGCTGTCGCTGCCGCCGCGCACGTCGAGCTCGCCGAGCCACGCCGCGAGCTGGCGCGCACCCGACGTCATCGCCGCGCGCGAGCATGCCGCCGCGAGGTCTGCCGCGCTGCCGCGCAACGCGGGCTCGCGGTTCAGCGCGACCGCGATCGCGTCGACGATCTCCTTCGGCACGCTCGGGTTCATCCGATCGACGCGCGGCGGATCGGTGCGGCGCACCGCCTCGAGGATCGACTTGACGTCGTGGCCTCGATACAGCGGCAGGCCGGTGAACAGCTCCCACGCGATGATGCCGAGCGCGAACACGTCGGCCTGCGCGGTCGGCGGCTCGCCGAGCGTCTGCTCGGGCGCCATGTAGCGAGGCTTGCCGCGCAGGCGGCGCCGTTCGAGCGCCGACGAGAAGCTCGCACGCGCGATGCCGAAGTCGAGGATCTTCACATAGCCGTCGGTCGACAGCATCACGTTCGACGGCGAGACGTCGCAGTGGACGATGCCGAGCGTGCCGCCGTAGCCGTCGGTCTTGCGGTGCGCGTAGTCGAGGCCGGCCGCGACCTCGGCGATCACGTAGGACGCGACCGGGATCGGACACAGAAAATCTCGCGCGACCGACTGGGTCATCGCGGTGCGCAGGTCGCGACCCTCGATGAGCTCCATCGCCATGAACAGCTCGCCGTCGGCTTTGCCGAAGTCGAACACCTGGACGATGTTGCGGTGGGTCAGCTCGACGGCGATGCGCGCCTCGTCGATGAAGCTCCGGATGAACCGACCCTCGCGCGCCGACGACGGCAGGATCCGCTTGAGGGCCTGGACCTTCTCGAACCCGGCGATGCCGACGGTCTTGACCTTGTAGACCTCGGCCATGCCGCCCTGCGCGATCTTCTCGAGGACGTGGTACTTGCCGAAACGCTCGCGCAGCGCTTCCAAAGTGATCCGAGGGTATCATGGCTGACGTCGTGGCCGATTACACCGAGCTCGAAGCCGTCCTCGGCTACTCCTTCAAGGACCACGCGCTGCTCGAGACCGCACTGCGTCACCCGTCGTGGTGCAACGAGCAGGGCGAGCCGCGGCCGGAGGACAACGAGCGCTTCGAGTTCCTGGGCGATGCCGTGCTCGACCTGGTCGTCAGTCATCGCGTGATGACGAGGTTCCCGAAGGCGCACGAGGGCGATCTCAGCGTCACCCGCCAGCAGATCGTGAGCGAGGCGGCGCTGTCCGAGGTCGCCAAGCAGCTCCAGATCGGCAAGTGGATCCTGCTCGGCAAGGGCGAGGAGCGGTCGGGCGGCCGCGACAAGCCGAAGATCCTCGCCGACATGTTCGAGGCGCTGATCGGTGCGGTCTACCTCGACGGCGACTACCGCTCGGCGTGGGACATGATCGACCGCGTGCTCGGCGCGCGGATCGCGAGCGTCGAGCTCAAGAACTTCTACGACTTCAAGACGCGGCTCCAGGAGACGTCGCAGGCGCGGCTCAAGTCGACGCCGACCTATCACGTCGTCCAGGAGCTCGGCCCCGACCACGACAAGCGGTTCGTCGTCGCGGTGACGATCGGCGCCGAGGAGTGGGCGCGCGCCGTCGGAAAGTCGAAGAAGGAGGCCGAGCAGATGGCCGCCGCCGAGGCGCACTTCCGGCTCGAGGCCAGCGACGTCGGCCTGCCGATCAAGAAGCGCTGACTTCCTGCGGGTTATCGAGCGCGTCTACGCCGACGCGGTCGGTCGCGGAGATTCCGACCTCGAGCGCGCGTACTATCGCCGCGTCCGGACGAGCGCGAGCACGTCGTCGCGGCTCGGCATCGCCTGCCACGGTCCGAGCTCTCGCAGCGACAGCGCGGCGGCGGCCGCCGCAAGCTCGATGCAGCGCGCGAACGGCAGCTCGCTGAGCAGCGCCGCCGCGAACGCCCCGTGAAACACCGAGCCGGCGCCGTACGCGTCGAGCACGTCGGCCGGGAACGCGGGACAGCGCACGACCTGCTCGCCATGGCGGCCGATCGCGCCCTTCTCGCCGAGCGTGATGACGACGGCGCGAGGTCCGAGCTGCACGATCTCGGCGAGCGCGTCGGTCAGCTCGCCACGCGGCGCGAGGTCGCCGGCGGCGCGCTCGGACAGGATCAGGATATCGCTCGCCGCGATCAGCTCGCTCGTGCCGTCGCGTAGCTCGGCGACATCGAGGATCACGGGAATCTTTTGGCGCTTCGCGAGCTCGGACGCGCGCAGCTGCTCGACCGGCGCGGTGCCATCGATCAGCACGGCCGATGCGCCCGCGATCGCGGCGGCGGGGTCGAACGGCACGGTCTCGCCCGGATCGCCCGCGTAGCGCGTCCGGATCGTGCCGTCGCCGGCGACCGTCACGAGCTCGCAGGGCGACGTGCCGACCGGCCGGATGAGCTCGATATCGATACCGGCATCGCGCAGCGCGGAGCGCGCGAGCTGGCCGAGCAAGTCGGCGCCGTGCGTGCCGACCGCGCGGGCGCGGCAGCCGAGCCGAACCGCCGCCCTCAGAGCAACTCCGATGCCGGGCGCCGGCGCGGAGGCCAGGGCGGCAAGCTCGGCCGCAGGGGCGGCATCGCTTGGCAGGTTCGGTGCGAGTCCCGAGATCGCGACGCCTACGCGACCGAGGCCCACCACCAGCGGGGACTGCATTAGCACCATCCTATCAGTGCGGGAGCGCACGTGAAAGCGCTGGCGACAACCAGCGTTCAGGGTGCTAGCGTGCGCAAGGTCGTGACTTCCCCGAAGTCCGGGCAACGCCTTAACGAGGTCGGTGGTCCTAGTGGTGATCCGTCGCCACTGGCTGGGGAACCCGTGACCGAATCCGTCGCTGAAACATTGCCAACACCGGCCCTCGCCGAGCCTCGCTCCCGAGTGTCCGCGACCCTCTCTGACGACGCCCAGCTGATCGCCGCATGTCGGCGCGGCGAGGCGCGCGCCATGGAGATGCTCTATCACCAGTTCAAGCGCCGCGTGTTCGGCATGTCCCACCGCATCGTGGGCCCGAACGACGCAGAAGAGGTCGCTCAGGAAGTTTTCGTACGCGTGTTCCGAGGGCTCGCGAACTTCCGTGGCGACTCCGCGCTATCGACCTGGATCTACCGCCTGACCGTCAACGCGGCGCTCTCGCACCTCGCGCGCCGCGGCCGCAGGCAGGAAGTCAGCGACGACAACATTCCGGAGGTCCCGGCGACGCCGGAGCCGGAGCGCGACCACGGTCTTGCCGCACGGATCGAAGCCGCGATGGCCGAGCTGCCCGCCGGCTATCGCGCCATCCTCGTCCTCCACGACGTCGAGGGCTTGTCCCACGAGGAATGTGCTGCGATCCTCGAGTGCAGGGTGGGCACCTGCAAGTCGCAGCTGCACAAGGCGAGGGCTCGCATGCGCGAGCTCCTCGGTCCGTCGATCGGGGGTCGTAAGTGACCTGCGATCACGTTCGCAGCAAGCTGACCGCGTACCTCGACGGCGAGCTCGCCGACGATCGCGGCAGCGCCGTGCGCGGTCACCTGCGCGGCTGCGAGGCGTGTCGCCAGGTCGCCTCCGACGAGGCCGCGCTGCGCGATGGCCTGCGCGCGCTGCAGCCGATCGATCCTCCCGCGACGCTGTGGGCCGGCGTGCAGGCGCGACTCGCCGCCGCCGAGGTCAAGGATTCCGAGCGCCCGGCATGGCGCCGCGTGCTCGCTCGCTGGGCCCCGAAGGCGCCGACGATCGGTCTCGCCGGTGCCGCGCTCGCCGCCGCGGCCGCCCTGATCATCATCCGTACGCAGCACGACGAGACGCCGGTCGCGCCGCCGGTCGCACAGAAGACCGAACCCGTCGCGGTCGCGCCGCCGCACGTCGAGCCCGCGCCGCAGACGCCCGCGCCATGCACGCGCACGCCGATCGACGAGAACGCCGATGTCACCGCCGCGATCGCCGCCGAGCCCGCGAGCGTGACGGACGACTACGCGTGCGCCGCCCGCGACCTCGTCGAGCTCGCACAGGAAGCGCGTGTTCACTGGGCCGACGATCGCAAGGCCGAGCTCGACGCCAAGCTCGCCGCGTTCGACAAGCAGCTCGCCTCGGCAAAGGACGACCGCGCCCGCCAGCGCACGTATCGCGCGATGATCCGTTACCTGCAGCACGCGGTGATTCGCGACGATGTCGCGCTCGCGAGCATCGGAGGTGCGCCGTGATGCGCGCGCTCGTGGTTGCTTCGACCCTCGCCGCACTCGCCGCACCCGCGCTCGCCGATACCGCGACGCCACCCGCAGCCCCCGCACCGCCGATCGTCGAGACCTCGCGCGTCGAGGTCCAGCCGGCCGGCAAGCAGTTCAAGAAGCTGCAGGTCGAGAACCCGCTCGGCAACGTCCGGATCGAGGGCCACGACGGCAAGTCGATCCGGATCGAGACCGTGAAGCACGCGCCCGACGACGAGACGCTCGATCGGCTGCGCGTCTCGCTCGTGCCCGACGCCGACGGCACCGTTCGCATCATGACCGCGGCCGACACGAGCCGCGAGGCGAAGGCGCAGCCCAAGCAGAGCGTCAGCATCGACCTCGTGATCCACGCGCCGCGCGACGCCCGCATCGACGCGACCGTCGGCAGCGGCAAGCTCGAGGTGTTCGACATGGACGGCGGCGGCGAGCTCGACACCGCGTCGGGTGCGATCTCGGTGCGCAACGTGTCCGGCGAGCTCTACACGCACAGCGTGTCGGGCCACATGCAGCTCACGCAGGTGTTCGGCTCGCTCGATGCAGCGACCGTGTCGTCGGATCTCGAGCTCGACACGATCAACGGCCAGAAGCTCGTCGCATCCGCCGACCAGGGCAAGATCGCCGGCCGCCGAGTGCGCGCGCGCGATGTCGAGATCACGACGACGTCGGGCAACATCGTGCTCGAGGGCGAGGCCTCGCTGAAGGGCCGCATCGTCGTGTCGAGCCTGCGCGGCGATGTCGACGTCAAGCTCCGCCGTCGGGCAGGGGTGATCGTTCGCGGGCGCGGTACGAAGATCGATATCGGCTCGCTGGCGCAGGCGCAACAGGATGGCTGGATGGAGCTGCGCATGGGCGCGATGCAGGACCCCGCGCTCGTCGAGCTGCGATCGCACCTCGGCTCCGTACGTTTCACGATCATCCAGTAGCTGGCCGTCCGCGCCTACCGCGGTCGCATGAAGCGGGGTAGGCTGAGCGCATGGACGACCCGGTTCCGCCGCGTGTGCGCGAGTACGCCGACCAGGTGGTCGAGTACGTGCGCCGTGCGCTCGGGGTCACGCTCGAGTTCGACAGCGACACGCTTCCGTTGCTCGATCATTACCTTCGTACCGTCCCGACCGAGCAGGGCGCGACGATGCAGCTCGTGACCGCGACCGCCGGCGCGTACTTCGGCGAGGTCGTGCGTCGCCGGCTCGGTGGCCGCTGGGAGACGACGGGCGAGGAGGCCGACTGGCGCATGGTGCTGCCGACCGGCATCAGCTTCTCGCCGGCGGGCTTCGTCGCGACCGCGATCGCACAGGGCGACGTGGCCGACGTCGACTCCGAGATCGATGCGCCGGCGCGGATGCGCCCGCACCTGCAGCAGGCGCTGTCGCGGATGGGCGAGGTCTCCGTCGAGGACTACTACTCGCTGTGCGGCCGGCTCGATACGCTCGAGCACGTACACGAGGTGCTCGTGGCGGTCGCCGCGCAGCTCATGGGCAACGTTGACGATGACGACGCGCCCGACCCGGTGCCCGCGGACGAGCCCTCTGGCCCGGTCAACTAGGCCGCCACTCGTGTTATTCCTGGCTGATGGCCAGGGGGATTTCGCGCACGCCGTCGCAGAACGCTTATCGGGGGGCGGTGGGCCAGACCCAGACGACGGTCGTTCACGTCACCAACGGCAAGGGTGATCTGCTCGCCGCGACGGTGCACACGTCGATCGATGCGCTGTCCGATCCGGAGCTCGTCGAGCGACTGCACGGCGACACCCTGAACACGCTGCGCGATGGCGACGCGACGGTCCGCCTCGCGGTGCCGGTCCTCTATCACGATCCCGCGGCCGAGGTGATGGTGCTCGTCCTGGCGGAGGCGCATCGCCACACCGAGCTCGACGAGCGCATCCATCTGCTCGAGCGCATGCGCGGCGATCACGCGGCGGTCCCCGGCTACGCGAAGGAGT
>JABFXX010000125.1 GCA_013368795.1 Kofleriaceae bacterium | reverse complement strand
ACACGCGGGCCCGCTGGAACCGGTTGGCTCGACAACAGCGACACGACATCGAACAGCTGCTCGATCGTGTCGGTCCGGATCACGCCGGTCTGCGCGAACAGCGCATCGATTCCGATATCGAGACACGCGAGCGAGGCGGAGTGGCTGCAGGCGGCACGGGTTCCTGCCGTCGAGCGCCCGGACTTCACCGCGACGATCGGGCGATCGCGCGCGACCTGCGGAGCCAGCCGCGCGAACGTGCGAGGGTTTCCGAAGCTCTCGAGATAGAGCGCGATCACGCCGGTCCGCGGCTCGCCATGCCAGTACGACAGCAGGTCGTTGACCGAGACGTCGGCCTTGTTTCCAAGCGAGACGAAGTCGGCGATGCCGAGATGCAGCTCTCTGGAGAAGTCGAGCATCGTGAGTCCGAGCGCGCCGCTCTGCGACGCCAGCGAGACGTTTCCGCGGAGCGGGAACGTGGGCGAGAATGTCGCGTTGATCGACACGTCGGGACTCGTCGACAACACGCCCAGGCAGTTCGGACCCACCATCCGCATCCCGGCTTCGCGCACGAGGGTCCGCAGGTCGCGTTCCATCGCGGCTCGCCCGGCCTCTGCAAAGCCCGAGGAGATCACCACGATGCCTCGTACGCATGCGGCGGCGCACTCCTCCACGACGCCACGCACGAGGTGCGCCGGCACGGCGATGATCGCCAGGTCGACCGGCATGCCGACGCTAGCGATCGACGGATAGCATCGACGCCCTGCGAGCTCGTTCACGTTCGGGTTCACCGGATAGATCGGTCCCTGGTATCCATCGCGGATCAAGTTGTCGAGGATCGCGCGGCCGATCGTGTGTGGTGTCCTCGACGCGCCAACGACTGCGACCGAGCTCGGCGCGAAGAACGTGCGGAGGCTGCGTGCGGTCGCCTGACGCTCGCGCTCGGTCGTGGCGGCGATGAATCGATCGGTGTCGGCGATCTCGAACTCGACCTCGTACTGGCCGCCCTCGAGGAGCTCGCGCACGGCAAATCCGCTGTTGTCGAACACCGCGAGCATGTCGGAGTTGTCTGCCTCGACGAGCGCGCGAAATCGCCGAACTCCTGCGCACTGCGCGATGTGCACGAGCCGTTCGAGCAGCAGCGTGCCTATGCCTCGCCCCTGATCCGAGTCGCCAACATCGAACGCGACCTCGGCTGCATCGGCGTCGTCGCGAATGTAGCGACCCGCGCCGAGGAGGCGCCCTCGCGAGACGGCTGCCAGTCCCACGTGCCCGATGCCATCGGGCGAGGTCAGAAGGTCGAGCTCTGGATCGCTCAGTCTTTGTTTCGCGCCGCAATAGCGATGGCGCAGCGACAGCGGGCCCATTCGTTCGAACAACGCGACGAGCTGACCGCGGTCTGCGGGTACGAGACTGCGGATCACGATGGGTGCCCCGTCTCGCAGAATCGCTTCGAGAGGCAAATCCCTCACTCCAGCAGCGCGTGGGAGAGGTGCAGAAGCCATCGATCGACACCGAAGCAAGCGACGTGCGCGGAGCGTCCGACACGCCCCAATGGTCACGGTTCGAAACGTGCGGGGACTGCGAGGTACTCGCGGAACGCGGTCATCATTCGGCTGATGTGAGAGCCGTCGGCGTATCGGTGATCGATCGTCGCTGTGATCGGAAGGATCTCGCCGACCTCGACGTGATCGCCCACGACCACCGGCTTCCGCGAGATCTCGCCGACGAGCACGAGCAGCGGGACTCCGTACATCCAGGCCAGCGGGGCGAATCCTTGCGGCAGACCAAGCGAGCCGACGCTGCTGACCATCGCGCTGCCGAAGGGTTCGCGCGGCAGTCCGAGCGCGGGGAGATCGAGACCGAGCTCGTTCGTGATCGTGGCGGCAAGGCGAAGCGCACCTCGCAGCAGCGGGCTCGGAAGTCCATCTGTAAGGCGCTTGGTCCTGGCGAACTGACGGTCGCGACCGCCGCGGAGCTCGGTGATTCGACGCGTGAGCTCGTCGGCCACCTCGGTGACGGGCTTCGAGACGATGTCCGCGATCTTGATTCCTGAGAGGTCGCTCCCTTGTCGCACCGCCGCGATGAAGAACACATCGATCGTCGCGCGCCGGCGGAGGCGATTGCGAAACAGCGCGACGTTGAGCTCCGGCACGGCCTCCAGCGCACGTCCGACCGCACGGCCAACGAGATGGGTCGCAGTGACGTGATGTCCCGCAGCCCTCGAGGAATCGATCATTTTGCGAATCGGACCCGCGTCGACCTCGAGGGCACCGAAGATCTGCGGATCGTTCGGTGCCCTCCACATGGCGTTCGCGATTCGTCGCCAACCGGAAAGTCTCGTGCTCACGCGCGAGTTCTCGAGCAACGGTCATACCCGCGGCCTCGTGCATTGCGTGCGTACAGATGCGCCCGCACTCGCAATCGCTGCGCCCGACGAAGGCAGACGCTGGCGCGGTCGCTGCAAAGGGGCGGGGCCATGAGCGCGACGGAACAACTCCAAGCATCGCGTGTCACGATCACGCGCGAGCTTTTCGCTCGCATGCTCGAAGTTCTGCGCGAGGACGGTTACCGGCTGGTCGGCCCGACCGTGCGCGACGGGGCGATCATGCACGGGGCAATCAGCGGGATTGAAGACCTCCCCGAGGGAGTGACCGAGGTCCAGGAGCGCGGCACGTACCGACTCCAGCAGCGAGGCGATCGCGCGCTCTTCGGCTATGCCGTCGGACCGCAATCGTGGAAGGCCTCGTTCTTCGCGCCGACGGTTCGGCTGTGGCGGGCGCGGCGTCGCGACGGGAGCTTCCAGGTGCTCGAGGAGTCGGTCAGCGAGCATCCGCCACTCGCGTTGATCGGCGCGCGCTCGTGCGACCTGCACGCGATCGAGATCCAGGACCGCACGTTCTTGAAGGGACCGATGGTGGATCCCTCGTACGCAGCACGCAGGCGCGGAGTGTTCGTCATCGCGGTCCACTGCGGCCAGGCGGGTGGCACCTGCTTTTGTGTATCGATGGCGACCGGGCCACGCGCGACGGTCGGCTTCGATCTCGCGCTCACCGAGCTCCTCGATGACCGAGGACACCGTTTCGTCGTCGACATCGGCACCGTTGCGGGACGAGACCTGATCGAGCGAATCGGCGCGAGCGAGGCCACTGCAGAGGAACTCGAGAACGCCGACGCCATCGTCGCGCGCACCGCGACACAGATGGGGCGGGTGATGGCGACCGACGGGATCAAGGAGCTGCTGTACGACAACCCGGATCATCCACGCTGGGACGATGTGGCTGCGCGGTGCCTCGCATGCACGAACTGCACGCTGGTCTGCCCGACGTGCTTCTGTTCGACGGTCGAGGATACGACCGATCTGACGGGTGAATACGCCGAGCGAGTGCAGCAATGGGACTCGTGCTTCACGATGGGGCACAGCTATCTGCACGGCGGCAGCGTGCATGCATCGTTCAAGGCGCGCTATCGCCAGTGGCTGACCCACAAGCTCGCGAGTTGGATCGATCAGTTCGGGGTGTCGGGCTGCGTCGGATGCGGGCGGTGTATCACGTGGTGCCCGACGGCGATCGACATCACCGAGGAGGTGGCCGCGATTCGCGCCACGACGGGACGATGACCATCGCGGACCTCGAAGGGTTGCTCAGGAAGCACGACTTCCTGAAGGGGCTGTCGACCACGCAGACGAAGCTTCTCGTCGGATGCGCGAAGAACGTGCACTTCGCCGAGGGCGCATATCTGATGCGGGAGGGGCGCCAGGCGGACGTGTTCTATCTGATCCGCGCTGGCCGCATCGCGCTCGAGAGCAATGTACCCGGGCGTGGGCCGGTCCAGATGGAGGACATCGGTCCCGGTGACATCCTGGGGCTGTCGTGGCTCGTGCCGCCGTACCGGGAGCACCTGGACGCGCGTGCGGTCGAGCCGATCCTCGCGCTTGCATTCGATGCGAAGTGTCTCCGCGACAAGCTCGAGGCGGATCACGAGCTCGGCTACGCGCTGATCCGCCGCGTGTTCGAGCATGCCTATCGACGCCTCGTGCGCGTGCGGCTGCAACGGCTCGACGTCTACGGGGCGTCATGACCATCGTCAATCCGTGGATTCCGCGGCCGCTGCGGATCGCAGAGCACGTGCGCGAGACCGCGGACACGTTCACGCTGCGGCTCGACCTCGATGCACCGGGGCTCGCGTTCGCGCCGGGGCAGTTCAACATGGTCTACGCGTTCGGTGTCGGCGAGGTCGCGATCTCGATCAGCGGCGACCCGGCGAAGCCACAGATGCTCGTGCACACGATCCGCGCCGTGGGGACCGTCACCCGCGCGATCGCTCGACTCGAAGTCGGCGCAGCGCTCGGAATCCGTGGGCCGTACGGCAGTGCCTGGCCGGTCGATCATGCGGCCGGCGGGGATGTGCTCGTCGTCGCCGGTGGCCTCGGGCTCGCGCCGCTGCGGCCGGTCGTCTACCAGGTTCTCGCGCGGCGGGAGCAGTTCGGTCGGGTGACGATCCTGTATGGGGCCCGTAGTCCGATGGATCGACTGTTCGCGCGCGAGCTCGACGAGTGGTCGCATCGAGGTGATGTGGAGGTCGTCGTCACCGTCGATCACGCGGGCACCGATTGGCGCGGACGCGTCGGCGTCGTCCCCGCGTTGATCGCGGAGGTTCAGCTGGATCCGCTGAAGACGCTCGCGATGCTGTGCGGCCCTGAAGTGATGATGCGCTTCTGTGCGCGTGCACTCGCCGAGCGAGGTATCGCCGACGACCATATATTCGTCTCGCTCGAACGCAACATGAAGTGCGCGCTCGGGCTGTGCGGGCATTGTCAGTATCGCGAGACGTTCGTGTGCAAGGACGGACCCGTCGTGCCATTCGAGCGGATCGCTTCGATCTTCGAGCTGCGGGAGATCTGAGTGGTGCGTCCCAAGCTGGCGGTCTGGAAGTTCGCGTCGTGCGACGGTTGCCAGTTGACGCTGCTCGACTGCGAGGACGAGCTCCTCACTCTCGGCGAGATCGTCGAGGTCGCCTACTTTCGCGAGGCGACGCGCGCCGAAGTCGGTGGCCCGTATGCGTTGTCGCTCGTCGAGGGATCGATCACGACGGCCGACGATTGCAGACGCATCCTCGAGATCCGGCGCGTCAGCGACGTGCTGGTCACGATCGGCGCGTGCGCGACGGCGGGAGGCGTTCAGGCGTTGCGCAACCTCCGGGATGTCGACGAGTTTCGCGCGGCCGTCTACGCGCGGCCCGAGTATATCGACACGCTCGCAACGTCGACCCCGATCTCTCGACACGTGCGCGTCGACTTCGAGTTGCAAGGCTGTCCGATCAACAAGACGCAGGTGCTCGAGGTGATCTCGGCGTACCTGCACGGCCGGGCTCCAGCGGTGCCGTCGAACAGTGTCTGCGTTGAATGCAAGCAACGCGGAAACGTCTGCGTGCTGGTGCTCGGCACACCGTGCCTCGGGCCGATCACTCACGCGGGCTGCGGCGCGCTGTGCCCGAGCTATCACCGCGGCTGCTACGGCTGCTACGGGCCGATGGAGACTCCGAACGCCCCGGCGCTATCGCGCGCGTTGCTGTCTGGGGGAGCACTCCCACTGTCGCTGATCCGCCTGCTGCGGACATTCAATACCGACGCCGAGGCGTTCCGCCGCGAGTCGGCGCGTCTGGAGGGCGAGGATGACGACTGAGACACGCACGATCGAGGTGAGCTCGCTGGCGCGCGTCGAAGGCGAGGGCGCGCTGACGATCAGGCTGGACGGTGGACATCCAGTCGCGGTCGAGCTTCGCATCTTCGAGCCGCCGCGACTCTTCGAGGCGTTTCTGCGCGGTCGCTCCGCGCTCGAGGCACCGGATCTGACCTCGCGGATCTGTGGGATCTGCCCGGTCGCGTACATGATGTCGGCGTGTGGGGCCGTCGAGGACGCGCTGGGCATTCAGATCGACGAGCCGATTCGCATGCTGCGGCGGCTCCTGTATTGCGGCGAGTGGATCGAGAGTCATGCGCTCCACGTGTTCATGCTCCACGCGCCCGACTTCCTCGGCTACGACGATGCGTTCGCGATGGCGAAGGACCATGTCGCGATGGTGCGCTGCGGACTGGCGATCAAGCAGGTCGGTAACGAGATCGTTGGCCGGCTGGGTGGCCGCGCGATCCATCCGGTGAATGTTCGCGTGGGCGGGTTCTACCGGTCGCCGGCACGCGACGAGCTCGCGTCGCTCGCGCCGAGGATCGAAGAGGCGATCGCGGCGGCGGAAGCGGCGCTGGCGTGGGCGAGCGGTTTCGCATTTCCGGACGTCGAGCGCGAGTACGAGCTCGTCGCGCTGCGTGCCGCGGACGAGTACCCGTTCTGCGACGGCCGCATCGTGTCGAGTGCCGGGATCGATGCGGCGATGCGTGACTTCGCCGAGATCTTCGTCGAGGATCAGGTCACGTATTCGACCGCGCTGCACGCGCATGTCCGGGATCGAGGTGCCGCGCTGTGTGGTCCGCTCGCGCGGTTTGGCCTCGACGCCGATCACCTGGGCGATACCGCCCGCGAGGCAGCGCGCTCGGTCGGCCTCACCGCGCCATGCCGGAACCCGTTTCGCAGCATCCTCGTGCGACTCGTCGAGATCGTCCAGGCACTCGACGAAGCGCGGAACCTCATCGCGACGTACGTGCCGCCTGCACGGCCGTTCGTGACGGCGCCAATGCGCGCAGGCGTCGGCTACGCATGCACCGAGGCGCCGCGCGGAATGCTCTATCACCGCTACACGATCGACGAGTCTGGAACGATCAGGGACGCAGACATCGTCCCTCCGACCTGCCACAACCAGAGAATCATCGAGGAGGATCTGCTCGCGATCGCCGACAGGCTCGCCAGCTTGCCGCACGACGAGGCAACGCTGCTCGCCGAGCGCACCGTGCGCAATCACGATCCGTGTATCTCGTGTGCGACGCACTTTCTCGATCTGCGAATCATCAGATGACGATCGCACGCGTGATCGGGTTGGGTGCGCGGGCGGCCGGCGACGACGGCGTAGGGCTCGTGATCGTCGACGCGCTGCGCACGCTCGCACCGCCGGACGTGGAGCTCCTACAGGTCCCCGAGCCGTCCGCGGCGATTCCGTTGCTCGCGGCATCCGGCCCGGTCGTGATCGTCGACGCGGTGCTGGTCGCCGGTGGTGAGCCGGGGCAGGTCATCGAGCTCGAGGCCGATTCCCTGCCGCATGACGTACACGCCGTCTCGACTCATGGTCTGGGGCTTGCGCGGGCCGTTGCGATCGCACGTCTCCTTGCCGGCAGCATCGCGCCCCCGATACGGGTCGTCGGGGTGACGATCGATCTTCCCGCAGCGCCGGCCTTGGGGCTCTCCGCAACGGTCCAAGCAGCGGTGCCACGCGCAGTGGCCTCGGTGCTGCGAACGCTCGCCCATGCTCGCCGTACCGTGCTCAGGCATGGGCCCGCGTAGCCCGCTCCTGGCGCGCGACGGCGACCTCGAGCAGTGCACGCCGCTCGGCGGCCGCGATCGTCGCGCGAACGGCATCGACCGCATCGAGGTTGACCGAAACGGAGGTGATGCCGGCCCGCACCAGGTGTTCGGCGAACTCGGGGCGGTTCGACGGTGCCTGTCCGCAGAGTGACGACGTGATCCCGGCGGCGCGACAGGCGCGGATGATGCGGTCGATCATGTCGAGCACGGCCGGATCGGACTCGTCGAACAGCTCGGCGCACGTCTGCGAGTCGCGATCGACGCCGAGCATCAGCTGGGTCAGGTCATTCGAGCCGATCGACACGCCGTCGATGCCCAGCCTCGCGTACTCGGGGATCCAGTAGGCGATCGACGGCACTTCCGCCATGACCCAGCGATGCAGCCCCCGCTGGTGGCCGAGCCGGCTGTGCTCGATCAACTCGAGACACGCCTCGAGCTCCCAGCGCGTGCGCACGAACGGGATCATGACGTGTAGATTCGGGGTCTCCTCGCGGACACGCGCGAGCACGTCGAGCTCGAGCCGGAACAGCTCGGGGTCGCGGACGTAGCGAAAGCAGCCACGGAACCCGATCATCGGGTTCTCCTCGACGGGCTCGTACTTGTCGCCACCCGCAAGCCCGCGGAACTCGTTCGTGCGGAAGTCATACGTTCGATAGATGACGGGCCGCGGGTGTAATGCACGCGTGATCCGCAGCAGCGCTGCGCTCATCTTGTCGTCGAACTCCTCACGACCGCCCGTAGCCAGGAGCTCCTTCGGATGTCGCCCTCCGAGCGCGTCGGTGATCATGAACTCCGCTCTCAGCAGGCCGACACCGTCGACGGGCAATGCCGCAGCATGTTCGGCCTGGTCCGCCATCGCCATGTTGACGTAGACGCGCGTCGCGAGCGGCTCGAGCTGTCGCGGCGGCGTCGGGGCAGGGGCGACGACCTCGACGCGCTGCGTGCCGGCGGTGACGCGACCTTTCGAGCCGTCGACCGTCACGGGCTCGGCATCGCGCAGTACGCGGGTGGCCGAGCGCGTGCCGACGACACACGGGATACCAAGCTCGCGACTGACGATCGCGGCATGGCTCGTGACACCGCCACTGTCGGTGACGAGCGCGGCCGCGCGGCGGATCGTCGGGACCCAGTCCGGCGACGTCATCGGCGCGACGAGGATCTCGCCGGCCACGAGGCGGCTGCCTTCCTCGGGCTTGTGCAGCACGCGGACCTTCCCGGATGCGATGCCGGGCGACGCGCCGAGCCCCGAGACGAGCGACTCACCGGTAGGCGAGGCTGCGGCGGCCTTGCCGAGCGTCGTGATCGGACGTGTCTGCACGAGGTACCACGCACCGCCTTGCTCCGCCCACTCCATGTCCTGCGGTTCACCGTAGTGGCGCTCGACGTCGATCGCGAGGCGTGCGAGCCGCAGCACGTCGTCGTCGGACAGCACGCGGCGCATCGCATCGGCTTCAGCGAGGTCGACGCGCCGCTCGAGACCATCTGGACCACGCACGATCGCAAACGCCTTGTGCCCGACGTGGACGTCGTGCAGACGGGGACCCGCCTTGTCGAGCGTGTACGTGTCCGGCTCGACCTTGCCGCCGACGACGACCTCGCCGAGCCCGAACGCGGCCTCGATCACGATCCTCGACGTGTCGCCGCTTGCCGGATCGGCGGTGAACATCACGCCCGATCGGGTCGAGCTCACCATCTTCTGGACGACGACGGCGAGTGTCGGTTCCTCGGTCATCTGCCGCATCTTGCGATACGCGATGACGCGCTCACCGTAGGCCGATGCCCAGCATGCCTTGACGCGATCGAGCAGAGAATCGGTGCCGACGACGTGCGTGAACGTCTCGTGCATGCCGGCAAACGAAGTGCTCGCCGTGTCCTCGGATGTTGCCGACGAGCGCACGGCGACGGCCTGATCGACACCGAGTTTCGCGTACGCCTCGTCGATCGACGTGCGGAGACCATCCGGCACCGCCATCGTCCGTACGAGGTCCTGCATACGCTTCGAGGTCGCCGCGAGGTCAGCCGTGTCATCCGGGTTCGCACGAGCGAACAGCTCGCCGAGTTGATGACGTATGCCGGCAGCGTCCAGCGCCTCGAGGAACGCCGGCGCGGTGATCACGAACCCCGGCGGAACCGGTAGTCCGGCACGCGTCAGCTCTCCGAGATTTGCACCTTTTCCGCCGGCAACCGGGGTGCTCGCTTTCGAAAGAGAGTCGAACCACAGGATCTGCTCGGGTGACATGGCTCAGGTGAAGGCGCAGCAACACACGTGCCCGCGGACCTGCGCTTCGCTCCGAGCGAGTGCGTGGCTTCGTCGGTGCAGCTGATCGGCCCAGAGGCATGGCCAAGGCTCCGATACTCAGATGGCAGACACTCCAGCTCGGAGCCGCACTTGCGGGCCTGGCACTAGGTGGCGGCCTGTACATCGCGGACGCGCATCAAGCAGCGCGCTGGGTCTGGGCCGCGACCACGACGGTCGTGCTCGTTCCGACCCTCGCGTCGGTCTTGCGTGGCCTGTGGCGCCGCGAAACGGGCGTCGATCTGATCGCCGTGCTCGCGATGGGCGGCGCGCTCGCGCTCGGCGAGTACCTGGCGGGCACGATCATCGCGCTCATGCTCACCGGTGGTGGCGCGCTGGAGCAGTTCGCCGTCGCGCGCGCGCGGCGCGAGCTGAGTGCACTGCTCGAACGTGCCCCGCGCGCGGCTCATCGACGCGTCGGCGCAGAGATCGTCGATGTCGACGTGGCGGCGGTCGCGCTCGGAGACCAGCTCGTCGTCAAGCCCGGTGAGGTCGTACCGGCCGACGGCATCGTCAGCGCCGGGAGCGCCGTCCTCGACGATTCCGCCCTCACGGGCGAATCGAGGCCCGTGCACCTCGACGCGGGCGCGCCGATCCGCAGCGGTGGCACCAACGCAGGTGGCCCGTTCGACCTTCGCGTGACGGCGTCGGCGGCGGAGAGCACGTATGCCGGGATCCTTCGCCTGGTCAAAGCAGCCGAGGAGTCGAAGCCCGCGTTTGTTCGGCTGGCGGATCGGTACGCGCTTGGCTTTGTCGGGCTGACGCTCGCGCTCGCGGCGTTCGCCTGGATCGTCGGTGGCCCGACCCGTTCGCTCTCGGTCCTCGTCGTCGCGACGCCGTGTCCGCTCATTCTCGCTGCACCGGCCGCGATCATCTCGGGCGTCTCGCGCGCCGCGAAGCACGGGATCGTGATCAAGGGTGGAGGTCCACTCGAGACGCTCGCGCGGGTGCGCGTCCTGCTGCTCGACAAGACCGGCACCGTCACCTCTGCGAAGCCGCAAGTCATCTCGGTCGAGACGCTTGGATCGCTCTCGTCTGACGACGTGGTCAGATACGCTGCATCCGTCGAACAGGCATCGGTTCACCCGTTCGCCCCGGCGCTGTTGACGGAGGCGCGGAATCGGAGCGTCGTGCCGGTATTCCCGCGCGACGTGCACGAGCAGATGGGAACGGGCATCACCGGAACCGTCGACGGTCATCGTGTCGCCGTGGGGCAGCTCGGGTTTGCCGCGCCTGGTGTCACGCGGACGCGAGAGCTGCGCTCGATCGAGCTCCGAACCGCGGTGGAAGGATCCTCGAGCGTCTATGTCTCCGTCGACGGTGTTCTCGTCGGAGCATTGCTCCTGCAGGACCCGATTCGTCCCGACGCACCGCGCGCTCTCCGGGCTCTCCGCGGTGCGGGAATCCGGCGGATTCACATGGTGACCGGCGATCACCCAGATGTCGCCGAGCTCGTCGGCGATGCGGTTGGCGTGGACCGCGTGTTCGCGGAGCGCACGCCGCAGGAGAAGGTCGACGTCGTGAGCTCCGTGCGCGCGGAGGGTGTCACAGCCATGGTCGGCGACGGCATCAACGACGCTCCGGCGCTCGCGCTCGCGGACATCGGTATTGCGATGGGGGCACGTGGCGCAACGGCTGCCTCGGAGGCTGCGGACATCGTGCTGATGCGAGACCGGCTCGAGGGGCTTCTTCAGGCGACGCGCATCGCGCAACGAACGCGACGGATCGCGCGCGAGAGCGTCTTCGTGGGGATGGGGCTTTCCGTCGTCGCGATGGCGTTCGCGGCGGCCGGCTTCATCGCGCCCATCGCCGGCGCGCTGCTCCAGGAGGGCATCGATGTGCTCGTCATCCTGAACGCACTGCGGGCCCTCGGCGAAGGCGACCGGCGCACCGCTCGACGTGGTGAGACCAGAGAGCTCGCGCAGGGCCTCGCCTACGCGCATCGAGCACTGCGGCCGCTGGTTGGCGAGCTTGCCGCGCTCGCCGCCCGGCTCGATTCGCTCTCTCCGGACGTTGCGCGGAGTCAGCTCGACCATGTCCGTAGGCAGCTCGATGACGAGCTCCTTCCCCATGAGCGGGAGGAGCAGGAGACGGCGTATCCCGTGCTGAATGCGATGCTCGGCGGCGAGGATCCGACGGGTGCGCTCGTCCAGACCCATCACGAGATCCATCGCCTGACGCGCCTGTTCGGTCGCCTGGTCGCGCAGCTCTCGACGGAGGGGCCACGCGCCGAGGAGCTTCGCGACCTTCGACGTGCACTCTATGGCCTGTACGCGATCCTGTCGCTGCACTTTGCGCAGGAGGAGGAGCTGTACAGCATGTTCGAACCCGGAACGAGTGTTGAATAGAATCAGTACATGATTGGAGAGCTCTCGCCGTCGCAGATCGAGGCCCTGCTACACCAGCAGGTCGTCGGCCGTATCGGATGCCATGCGCAGGGGATCACCTACGTCGTTCCGACGACGTACGCATATCTCGATGGCGCGATCGTCGCTCACACAGGCGATGGCCTCAAGGTCCGTATGATGCGAGAGAATCCCCGCGTCTGCTTCGAGGTCGACGATCTGAGCCGGCTGCCGCAGTGGTCGAGCGTGATCGTGCAGGGCCGATACGAGGAGCTCACCGGCGAGGCTGCAGACGCGGCGCTCTCGCAGCTCGTCGATCGACTTCGCGCCACGCCGCCGGCGGCATCGTCGAGGCCACGGCAAGGGTCGGGCGTCTTCGAACCAGGCACGCACGCCGAGCGTCCCGAGGTCGTGTTCCGGATCGTGATCGCCGAGAAGACCGGCCGCTACGAAGCCTGAGGCCTCTGCCGCGCGCGGACGAGCTTGACGACTTCGACGACCGTCACTGGAACGAGGCCGAGCGCGATCGCGACCACGATACGAGCATTCGAGATCTGACCGACTCGGAACAGGGTCTGCGTCCAAGGGACCTCGTGAATCACGACCTGGACGAAGGCCGAACCAAACACGACCACGAGGAGCAGGACGTTTCCGAGTACACCCACCTGCCAGAACACCCGCTGCGGGCTCCGTGACGCGAAGGCGCGAAACAGCTGGCCGAAGACCAGTACCGAGAACGCCAGGTCTCGTGCCTGGTCGAGCTCGCCGTTCGCGAGCGCCCAGGCAAAGCTCCCGAGCGTCACCGCCGTCTGGACAAGCGCGGTCAGGCCGATGCTGAACCACTGCTCGCGGCCAAGGAGTGGCTCCTTCGGGCGGCGCGGCGGGCGCTGCATTGCATCCTCCTCGGTGGGATCCATCACGAGGGCGAGCGCTGGCAGGCCATCGGTGACGAGGTTGATCCACAACAGCTGGACGGGCAGCAGCGGCAACGGCATACCGGCAAGCGCCGCCACGAGCATGACGAGTAGCTCGGCCGCGTTGCCCGACAGCAGATACTCGATCGCCTTGCGAATGTTGTCGAAGACACCGCGACCTTCGCGGATACCAGCGACGATGCTCGCGTAGTTATCGTCGGCGAGCACGATGTCTGACGCCTCGCGTGTGACCTCTGTGCCGCCTTTTCCCATCGCGATGCCGACGTGCGCCTCACGTAACGCGGGCGCGTCGTTCACTCCGTCGCCGGTCATCGCGACGATGTCACCGCGGGACTTCCAGTCTCGGACGATCCGGATCTTGTCCTCGGGTGTGGCGCGCGCATGGACGAGGTCGTCGAATGATTCTCCCTGGCGGACGATGCCCATCTCCGACGCGATCGCCCGCGCCGTGACGACGTGGTCGCCGGTGATCATCACGGTGTGGATGCCTGCGCTGCGTGCGGCCGCGATCGCATCGATCGCCTCGGTGCGCGGCGGATCCGCGATTCCGATGAGCCCGAGGAACGTCAGGTCTTTTCGGGACGCACCTTCTGCCACCGCGAGCACGCGAAGCCCTCGTCCTGCCAGTTGCTGAGTTGCCTCGAGCACGCCTTCCGTGCCGCGCGCACAGAGCGGCATCAGCGCTTCGGCAGCGCCTTTCACGTACCACCGATGCTCTGCACCGACGACGCGCTGGATCTCCATCATCTTCGTCGCCGGATCGAACGGAATGACCTCGACGCGCGGACGCGTCCGTTCGATGTCGGCTCGAGTCAGGCCGCGCTCGGCCGCTTCGAGAAGGATCGCGACCTCGGTTGCATCGCCGATGCCGCCTTGCAGGTCCGGGGCGACGTCTGCATCGCAGCACGCGGCCGCAGCATCGATGAGACGTGCATGGTCGGGACCCCATAGCTCGCGCACGCGCATCGAGCCGGTGGTCAGGGTCCCTGTCTTGTCGGTGCAGATCACCGTCGCGCAGCCGAGCGTCTCGACCGCATGGAGCTTGCGCACGAGCACGTTTCGCGAGGCCATGCGCTGGACACCGATCGCGAGCGCGATCGTCACGACCGCCGGCAGGCCCTCCGGCACGGCCGCAACGGCGAGCGACACCGCCGAGAGGAAGACATCGAAGGTCGACTGGCCGTGAAGGACGCCGACGATCGCGACGACGCCGACAATCGCGAGGCACGCGATCATGAGCGTCTTGCTCACCTTCGCGAGCCGCACTTGCAGCGGGGTTGCGCTGTCGGTCGTCGTCGCGAGCATGTGCGCGATCCTGCCGAGCTGGGTCTGCATGCCGGTCGCGATGACCTCGGCGGTTCCGGTGCCCGCTGCGATCGAGGTTCCCGCGAACACGCGGTCGTGTTGTTCCGCGATCGGTGCCTCGGCCTTGGCGGGCTCGACTCGCTTGTCGTTCGGTAGGCTCTCGCCGGTCAGCGCGGCCTCGTTCGCGGTCAGTCGGTGGGCCTCGACGAGCCGCGCATCCGCGGCGACGATGTCCCCGCTCTCCAGCAGCAGGGCGTCTCCCGGAACGACCTCGGCGGCCGGGATCGACGTGGGACGACCATCGCGGACGACGCGTGCGTGGGGCGCGGTCATGGCGCGCAGCGCGAGCACGGCGCGGTCGGCGCGGTACTCCTGAAAGAACCCGACCAGCGCGTTCACGACGAGAATCGTCGCGATCGCGATTGCGTCGACGACCTCGCCTAGCAGGCCGGCGATCGCAGCCGCCGCGAGGAGGAGCCAGATCACCGGGCTCGCGAACTGCGCGACGAAAATTCTCCACGGCGGTGTCGCGCGTTCGCGCTCGAGGGCGTTCTCCCCGTGGCGCTGAAGCCGGATGCGGGCCTCGGCGCTCGTGATACCTGGCGATGCTGGTGCAAGCGCGGTCATGACGTCACTCCCAGGCGATCACCGAGAGTCCGAGCACCAGGATGGATCCGACAGGTCTCGACGTGCCGTCGAGATCCCATTCGAACCGCGCGAACAGGCGCGAGCGCAGCGGCCGGATCGCGACGTCGAGCTCGGGGCCGAGGCCGAATGCGCGCTCGCGTGCTCCTCGGAGTTGCGCGGGCAAGTCGGCGCCGGTGTCGTCGGTGACTTGCCAGAGCGCGTAGCCGACGACGCCGAGATCGATGAGCCCGAAGAAGCGGCCACCGGCACCACCCTGGAGCTGCACGGTGTCGCCGCGCGTGATCGCGATGCCCTGTTTCTGGAGGTTGTGCAGGTAGCTCGCGAGGATGGTGATCCGCCATCCGCGTTGATCGTCGAGGAACACGGTGCCGCCCGCGGAGACCTGATGCGACCACTGTGGGCGGCCGATCATCGATGACGCGCCTTGGGATGTGGGCGCGTAGAAGCTGTACGAGGCGACCGCGTCGGCACGCGAGGACCGGAGGCCGAGCTTGAGTGGCTCGACGTAGATGTCGCCGAGGCCGAGCCGATCGACGCTCACGTCGGGGCGCTCTGAATTGATCGATCGCTTGGCGGCGGGCACCGCGACAGCGGCGCTCAGATAGAACGCGTCTACCTTCAGCGAGCCGGTGATGCCGAAGATGGCCGCATACGCGTCGATGTCGAGCTGTTCGATCGGAACGGTATCGCCGTTACGATCGTGGACCCGATCCGAGCTGAACCACGCGAAGCGCGTGCCGGCGTAGAGGCCCTGTTCGTTCTGGCTACCTGCATCGAGGCCGACGCCGCCGGGCAGTCGGTGTCCGAGATCCTGACCCTGTGCCCCGGCATCGCGTCCGAGCAGGACGAACGCGACGGCCACCAGGAGACATACACGAATCTGCATACGAATCCGCCACGCGCGCTTGCTCGCTAAGGCTACCGGCCGCGGTGTCCATGACAACGAGCGCACGAACCTCGCCGTGCTCCTCGTACCGTGCGATTCCGCCGAGGTGGCGTATTGCGTTCCGTGCGGAGATAGCGGCTGGAAGGAATACGAACCAGCGCCGGTTGAGGACCCATGAGCCTTCCCTATTTCGAGCCGCCGTCGCTCCCGGTCCGGGTGCCGATTCACATCTTCGGCGTGATCGTCGCGGTCGGTGTGATGGTCGGTGCGACCGTGATGAGGAGGTACGCGCGCCGGCTCGGGGAGTCCGACGACGTTGCACGTAGCGTCATCGGCTGGGTGGCGGTGACTGGATTCATCGGCGCACACGTGCTCGATGTCCTGTTCTATCGCCCGGGCGAGGCCCTCGAGAATCCGCTGAGCCTGCTCGCGATCTGGACCAGCATCTCGTCGTACGGCGGCTTCGTCGGCGGCGCGCTCGGCTTCGTGTACATCGCGTGGCGCCGCAAGCTTCGGTTCGCGCGCTGGGCGGACATCACGATCGTGGGCCTCCTGGTCGCGTTCTCGATCGGCCGCGCGGGCTGCACGGTTGTCCACGATCACATCGGGGCCGAGACGTCGTCGTTCATCGGGATCGACTATCCGCGCGAAGTGCTCGCGGAGCACCGCGTCCTTGCGGAGATGAAGTCGACCGCGTCCGTCATTCGTGCGCACAACCTCGGCCTCGAGGAGCTGCTCTACCTGATTCCGGTGAACGTGCTCGTCCTGTGGCTCGCGTTTCGCCGACGCCTGCCCGCGGGCGCGCTCGCCGCGGTGACGGCGACACTCTACGCGCCCGTCCGGTTCGGGCTCGAGCAGTGGCGGCTCTCGTCGAGCGATCCGCCCTACTGGGGGCTGACATTCGCCCAGTGGTGCTCGGTGCTGGTGTTCGTGGTCGCAGCGACGCTGGGTGCGCGCATTGTCTTTGGCAGCAGAACAGCACGGCAAGATGTCGGCACGTGAGTGGGTCACGGAGCGTCGCGAAGTGCATCGACGAGCTGCCAGCCGAACACCGGCGCCGCGAGGAGAAGCACGCGTCCATGCGCATCTCCGCTTGCTTCCCGTAGCCGCACCGGCCGCTCGCTGACGATGATCGCGCGCACCGTTCGCTTCGTGCCGAGCCAGCGTCGCACGGTATCGATGATTGCGCGGTCGTGAGTCGATTCGTTGGTGAGCCACACGAGCGTGCCCTCGCGTGGTGCTCCCAGCGGCGTACGAACCGGCCGAACTTCGAAGCCCGCTTCTTCGAGGTAGTGGACGAGGGGCTCGTGCGGTTCGCTCGTGGCGAGGGCGACAACGCGCGGCATCTCTGCACGTCACAGCACGATCTGGACCATGCAGTAACGTGTCGGAATGTCGTCGCCGAGTAGCGGCCGCGACACGAGAACGGCCGGAACACGACAAGTTGTCGTATCTCGCGCGGTCGCTCCGTTGCGATCGCGAATTGATGACGTCTAGCGCTTTGCGCGACGCTGGAGAGTACGGACACTGACCTTCAACCGCCGAGCTGCGCGCGTCAGGTTGCCGCGTTCTGCACTGAGCGCGGCGTCGATCACCAGATCGATGATCTCGTCGAGTGGCCGATTCGTCGGAACCACCATCGAATCGCCGTGCGCCGCCAGGTCGGCGCGCCCCTGGCGGATCTGCGGCGGTAGGTCCTGCGCTCGCACCGTCTTGCCCTCGCGCAGGATGCACAGGAGCTCGACGACGTTGCGAAGCTCGCGCACGTTGCCGGGCCAGTCGTACGCCGCGAGCGCTGTCCGCGCCGATCGCACGAACTCCGGTGGCTCGACGTCGTGGATTGCGGACAGCTGGGCGATGAACGCATCGAGCAGCGGCGGGATGTCACGGCGACGCTGTCGCAGCGGCGGAACCTCGAGCACGATCCCCTGGATGCGATAGTACAGATCGGGACGGAACCGGCCGGCCCGAACTTCCTCCTCGAGCGGTCGCAGCGTCGCGAGGACCAAGCGAACGTCTGCCTGGATCTTCTTCGCGCCGCCGACGCGCATGTATCGCCGCGACTCGAGGAAACGCAACATCTTGGCCTGGAGCGAGAGCGGCATCTCCGCGATCTCGTCGAGGAACAGCGTGCCCCCGTTCGCGACTTCGATCTTGCCGGTGGAACGCTCGTTCGCGCCCGTATAGGCGCCGCGCTCGTGGCCGAACAGCTCGCTCTCGAACAGCGCCTCCGGAATCGCAGCGCAGTTGATCGGCACGAACGGGCCGCTCCGGCGCGGCGAGGTTTCGTGGAGTCGCCGCGCCATCACTTCCTTACCGGTTCCGCTCTCGCCCGAGAACGTGACCGTCACTTCCTTGACGGCGACGGCTCGCAAGAACCGGTCGAACGAACGCATCACCGGCGATGCCATCACCGGTTCGAGCACGACGCTGGGACTACTTCGGAGACTCTTTGGCATCCCGCCGCAGTCTACGCTGTTCGATCGAACCAGCCATACGAACATCGTGTGGCGGAGTGGCCGATTCGCGTCCTCGGACGCTCGCCTACTCGCTCATTCTGACGCCTCGCTCGAGACGTCTGCGCGCCGACTACGACAAACTGTCGTGTTTGGCTGCGGCGGCAGGGAACGAAGGCGAGAACGTGGCCTCGTGTGCGGTGCTGCAGCCGTGGCGCACTGCTTGCACTTTCGGGCGGCGACTTGATGGTCGGCTCTGGCTTCTACCTGGCGAGCATTCCCGTGCTCCTGATCGGGGCACTTCTCGCAGCGGGGCTGCGCA
>JABFXX010000663.1 GCA_013368795.1 Kofleriaceae bacterium | reverse complement strand
TGCCGAGCGGCAGAGACGCGGCTCCGACAACACGGATGTCGGCGTGCCGAGCGGCGGCGTCCTGCTGTCGTCGTCACCCGGCGTACCGAGCGGCAGAGACGCGGCTCCGACAGCACGGATGTCGGCGTGCCGAGCGGGCGGCGTCCTGCTTTCGTCGTTGCCCGGGCGTGCAGCGACGAGGCTCCGGCACCATCCGATGTCCGCGGGCCGAGCGGCGCCGCCCTGCGCGACCGTGCACGAAGCTGCGTGAGGGACGGCCGACTCGTGCGCACGCGGCACTGGACCACAGCGTGCAACTCCATGAGTAGGAGGATTTGCATGAGTCGATCGGTCGCACTCGTCGTCGGAAGTCTTCGCAAGAAAGCCTTCTCTCGCATGGTCGCCAACGCGCTGACCGAGCTGACTCCCAAGTCACTCGTCCTCGAGCACGTCGAGATCGGCGAGCTGCCGCTCTACAACCAGGACCTCGATACCGAGAAGCGACCGGCAGAGGAATGGGTCGCGTTTCGCGACCGCGTGCGCGGCATGGACGCCGTGCTGTTCGTGACGCCCGAGTACAACCGGTCGGTCCCAGGTGTGCTCAAGAACGCGATCGATGTCGGCTCGAGGCCGTACGGTCACAGCGTGTGGTCGGGAAAGCCGGCAGCGATCGTGAGCAACTCGCCCGGCATGTATGGAGCATTCGGCGCGAACCATCACCTGCGGCAGTCGCTCGTGTTCCTCGACATGCCTGCGATGCAGCAGCCCGAGGCGTATCTCTCGCAGATCAACAAGAGCTTCGACGAGGACGGCAAGCTCACGAACGATCAGACGCGCGACCTGCTGACGAAGTTCATGGCCGCGTTCGAGCACTGGGTCGAGACTCACGCTGCGGGTGCGGAGTCGGCACGCAGGTCTGCGTAGAGGTTGGAACCGTTCGAACGGGGATCCGCGGCATCAAGCTGTACGCCCGGGGCAGCGGAACTTCCCGCTCGAGAGTCCGATGCTCGGGACCGTGTCTATCGTGCTGCCCGCGGCAAGCACCTGCGCCGTCGTCCGTACAACCGTGACCGCGTGCTTCTACTTCGTCACGCGCGTGACCGTGAAGCCGCGCTTCGCGAGGAGCGCGACGACACCGCGCGGACCGCTCAGGTGATCGGCACCGACGGCGACGAAGACCTTGTCCTGCTTGAACAGCTTCTCGAGCTTTGGGATCCAGCTCGCGTTGCGCTTGAAGACCATCTGCTCGTCGATGCTGTCGATCTCGGCGCGCGTATAGCCCGATTCCTCGAGGTCCTTGCGCATGTCGTCGTCCATGCCGGGCGTGTCATCGGTGCCCGCGCAGTATTCGGCGAGGTCCTTGCGACTCTCGTCGGCGAGCTCGGCGCGATCCTTGGTGTGCTCGACGGTCGCCTTCAGCATGCGCAGGTCGAGCAGCTTGTTGAGGAGCCGATCCTGGAACAGGCTCGACTCGAGGCCCGCGGTCGGAATCTGCGCGGCTTGAACGGTGCGCTCGATCTCCATGTCGAGCATCGCGCCGATGTCCTCGTACATGACGATCATCATGATCAACGCCTGGCTGGGCTCGGCGTGTGCGAGGCCATCGGCGGTCTCGGTACCGACGAGCTTGCGGTAGCGCGTCCATAGGTCGGGGCCGAGCGCGTCGGGGAGCGATAGCTTCTTCGGCTTCTCGTCGGCGTCGTCGTCGGGCGCGACCTCGAACACGGCGAGCGATGCCGATGCGATCGCCTCGTGGACGGGCTTGGGAAACTTCGAGAGCGGGACGCTGATGTGACGCGTGCCGAGGATGTGCGACGTCTTGCCGTTCTTCTCGATCCGATAGAAGTACGGCGACGCGACCGTCGGGCACGCGAGCTCCGCGAGCTTGTGGCGCTCGGCGAGCGACGGCGGATCGTCGGGATTCGCCGGCGGCGCGGCCCATGGATCGGAGGCGATGTTGGCCCCGCTGTTCGATCCCGAACCATTCGTCGTGCGATTCGAGCCGCCACCATGCGCCGAGCTCGCGCCATTCGAGCCGCCCGACCGCGTGGCGTTCGAGCCCGAACGTGCTTGGGTGGAGCCGGACGGAGCATCGGTCTTCCGCGAGGAGGAGGAGCCGTCCTCGCGACACGCGACGAGAGCGAGGAAGACGATGACGGTTGCGCGCATGAAGCTCCGAATACGGTAGCGCAGAGATCAGCGCGCGACATGCGTTTCGCGAGTCCGCGGTACGGACGGCACGTCGATTGCTGCTCGCCCGCGGCATGCGCATTCGATTCGACCGCGGAACCATCGTTTTCGATCGCCCGGATCCGGGGATCGATCCAGCTCAACTCCTCGGGGCCACATGGGATCTCGAGCACCACGTCTGGCGGCTTCCCGCCGAGCGATTGACCGACGTACGCGGCCGACTTTCGGCCAAGCGTGTCCGCGTCCTGGACCAGGCCGGACATCCCGCCGGGCTCGAGCCGACATGGACGTTGCCCGAGCTGCGCTGGTATCAGCGCGAAGCGATCGGTGCGTGGCGCGACGCCGGCGATCGCGGCGTGATCGCATTGCCGACGGGCTCCGGCAAGACGCTGGCAGCGATCGCCGCAGCGGCGGAGCTCTCGGTCGCGACGCTGGTGCTCGTGCCGACGCGCGTGCTGCTCGATCAGTGGGTGCGCGCGCTCGCCGGCTGCTGGCCACACGTGATCGGCAGGCTCGGCGACGGTGACTACAGCGTCGCGCCGATCACGGTGACGACCTATGCGAGCGCGACGAGCTGGGCACCGCGGATCGGCGACCGGTTCGGGCTGGTGATCGTCGACGAGGCGCATCACGTCGGCGCGTGGTGTCCGGCCGAGGTGCTCGAGATGCTCGTCGCACCGGCGCGGCTCGGTCTGACCGCGACACCGACGCCGCCCGGTAGCGCGGTCGACCGAAAGATCGGCCCGCTGGTGTACGCGCTCGCAATCGAGGAGCTCGTCGGCGATGGGCTCGCGCCGTACAAGGTCGAGACCGTCGACATCCAGCTCGATCGGAACGAGCGCGAGCGGTACCGCGTGATGCGCGGCCAGTTCAACCGGTTCTATTCGCAGACCCAGCGCGAGAACCCGGGCGCATCGTGGCGCGAGGTGGTGCGGATCGCGCAGCGCTCGCCGCACGGCCGCGATGCGATGGTCGCGTGGCGCGGATCGCGCGCGGTGATCGCGTATCCCGAGGGGAAGAGGGCAGCACTGCGCCAGTTGCTCGCGAAGCACGCCGGCGACCGGGTGCTCGTGTTCACCGCCGACAACGCGACGGCGTACACGATCGCGCGCGACCTGCTCGTCATGCCGATCACGTGCGACATCGGCCGCGCCGAGCGCGAGCTGATGGTCGAGCGGTTCCGCACCGGTGAGTCGTCGGTGCTCGTGTCGTCGCAGGTGCTCGACGAGGGCTTCGACGTGCCCGATGCGGAGGTCGCGATCATCGTCGGCGGCACCGGCAGCGAACGCCGGCACGTCCAGCGCATCGGCCGCGTGCTCAGGCCACGGCCCGGCAAGCAAGCGCACGTCTACGAGCTCGCCGCGCTGGCGAGCGTCGAGATCCGCCAGGTCGAGTCGCGCCGGCGCGGCCTGGGTTCGAGCGACGAGCTCGATGGTGCGTTCGTCGGCGCACATCATCAAACGGAGGCAAGGTCATGAAGGGTGCAATGGAGCTCCTCGAGGAGCGAGATCTGGACTGGGTGAGCTACGTCGCGGACGTCGTGACATCGGCGGTCGGCAAACCATGGCGCGTCGCGCTCGAGCGGCTCGAGAGCGCGCCCGATGCGATGTCGCCGCGCCGGCACGCGGCGATCGTCGGCGCCGTCCAGCGCGTCGTCGGCGGCCGCATGCGCCACGCGAAGGACGCCCGCAAGGCACGCGAGCTCGTGCTCGGTCATCCCGCACTCGACGCCGATGAGCGCAGCGCACGCGTCGAGGCCGCGGCGCAGACCCTCGCGCTGACGACCGACGCACTCGAGAGCCTCCTCTGGTCCGACTTGCCCCGCGAGCGGCCGATCGAGCTACCGCGCGGCCGGCCCGCCGAGCGCGAGATCGTCGCCCACGCGAACCTCGCCCTGCTCCAGCGCGCGGTGCGCCGCGCCCATGCGGTGACGGTGCGCGTCTGGGGCGACGCCGCCCCGCTACTCCGCGCGGCAAACGCGCGGGGACTTCTCGTATCGCCCTGGATCGGCAACAACCGCGAGACCGTCGTCGAGATCATCGGTCCGCTCGCGCTGTGCCACCGCACCGCCGTCTACGGTCGCGCGATCAGCGGCATCGTCCCGCTGCTCGGCGCCTGCGAACGGTTCGAGCTCGCGGTCGCCATCCACAACCAGTACGGCACGTACGAGGCGCGCACGCGCTCGCCCGTGCTCTTGCCCGAGCCGTCCATGCACCTCGGCGGGCCGTCGGCAGCGGCGATGAGGCTCGCGCGAGAGCTCGTCCGCGAGACGCGCGACGCAGGCGACGCTGCGGTCACGCTCGCGCCACCGGCGGTCGTCGAAGGCGGCGTCGTCGCCTGTCCCGACCTTGCCGTCGACTTCGAGGGCAAGCGGTGGCTCGTCGAGCTCGTCGGGTTCTGGACGACGCCATATCTCGAGCGCAAGCTGCGCGGCTACGGCAAGGCGAACGTCGTCCTGTGCATCGACGAGTCGCGCGCATGCGCGGACGACGCACCGCCGGCGGAGGTGCTGACCTATCGCAAGCGCATC
>JABFXX010000677.1 GCA_013368795.1 Kofleriaceae bacterium | reverse complement strand
CGTTCATGATCGGCGGCCCCGAGGCGCGCGCGCGCGGGCCGGTGCGGATCGCCGGCCTCGATGTCATGCCCGAGGAGGTCCGCCCCGAGCAGCACGCGAGCGCCGCGACGTACGCGCTGATCGTGCGTTCGCTGTCCGCCGACGCGGCGTGGCTCGGCAGCCACGAGGCGACGCTGACCGAGTGGGCGAACATCTTCGTCGGCCTCGTCGACGCGTATCTCGCGCGTCCCGATGACGAGGCGAAGCGCGATGTCGAGCGCGTGCGATCGATGCTCGCCGGCCTCGCGCACGTCGATCTCGACGGCCGTAAGGTCGGATTCCGCGAGGCACGCGAGCACGCGTCGCGCCGGCTCGTCAGCGCGCGCGCGAACCGCGGCGAGCCGCTCGCGGCGGGCGTGATGATCGCGCCGCTGCAAGCGATGCGCGCGCTGCCCTACAAGCTCGCGTTCGTCGTCGGCCTCGACGAGGGTGCGTTCCCCGCCGGCGATCAGCCAAGCCCGCTCGATCTGCGCAAGGAGCCGCGCGCGGGAGACGTCTCGCCGCGCGATCGCGATCGGCACGCGTTCCTCGAGATCCTGCTCGGCACGCGCGAGTGCCTGTACCTGTCGTACGTCGCCGTCGAGGCGAAGAGCGGCCAGGCGCTCGGTCCCTCGTCGGTCGTGCTCGAGCTCGCGGACGCGATCGCGCCGTACCTCGGTGCGCCGTCGAGCAAGCTCGCGCTCGAGCAGCTGACGACGCGCTTCCCGCTCCACCGGTTCGCCGCCGGCGAATCCGCGCTCCCTCCGGCGGTCGCGCGCGAGCGCTGGGCGATCCGCGTGCGAGACGCGCTGCGCGGCCACCTCCGCTCGCAGGGTCATCCGGTCCCCGACGAGGACGGCATGTTCGCGCTCCTCGCCCACCCCGCGCTCGCCGAGCTGCGCGGCGCGCTCGGCATCGTCGAGGCGCCGACGACGCTGCCGCCGGCGCCGCCGATGCGCCCGCTGTCGCTCGCGAACGTGCGCGCGTTCCTCGACGCGCCGGTGCAGGCATGGGCGCAGGCGGTGCTCGGCCTCGACGAGCTGCCCGACGACGCGACCGCGGAGCACAGCGACGAGCCGTTTCACGTCGATCCGCCAGCGCGCGCGGTGCTGCTCCGCGAGGTGCTCGCCGCACAGCTGCGCGATCCGAGCGCCGACCCCGAAGATCGCTACGAGGCGACGGTGCGCGACCTCGAGCTGCGCGGCCAGTTCCCGGTCGGCGTGTTCGGCGACGCGGCGCGCGCCGTCGACCTGCGTCTGCTCGCCGAGTGGCGCGCGAAGCTCGGGCCGATTCCCGAGGGCGCGACGACGCGGCTCGCGTTCGGTCGGTCGAGCTCGCCGATCGCCGAGCTACTGCCCGCGCTCGAGGTCTCGCTGCCGGGCGGCCGCACCGTGCGGCTCGTCGGCCAGACCGAGATCCTCGTCAAGGTCGGCGACCGGTATCGCTCGATCATTCCGATCCTCTCGACGGCGGAGAAGAAGTCGCGCCACCACCTGCGCGGCGCGCTCGATCACGTTGTCCTCGCGGCGGCGGGGCTCGCGCCGAAGGGGCACGCCCACATCCTCCTCGACAAGCACGGCGGCACGCGCGTCGTCGAGCACGTGCCGTGGTCGCAGGACGAAGCTCGCGAGTACCTCGCAGCGCTCGTGCAGGAGCTGCTCGATCGGCCGCACGGCTACCTGTTGCCGTTCGATCACCTCGTCGACGCGCTCGCCGGCAAGCCGCCCGGCCGGATCCACGGCGACGCGATGTCGAAGCTGCTCGGCTTCGGTCCGATCGATCGAATCGATGGCCTCGTCGGCCCGCCCGACGCCAAGGACATCGGCAAGCGCCGCCTCGGCCCGCTCGCATCGCGGATGCGCGGCGATCACAGCCTCGGAGGTGACTGATGTCCTCCGTCGTTCGCGTCGCGCGCCCCGACTCGCTGCCATCTGCGACGGATCGGTTCGTTGTCGTCGAGGCGTCGGCCGGTACCGGCAAGACGTTCTTCCTCGAGCACCGCGTGATCGATCTGATCCTCGGCAGCGGCGCCGAGCTGTCGCAGATCCTGCTCGTCACGTTCACCGACAAGGCGGTCGCCGAGCTGCGCATGCGCATCCGCGACCTCCTCGATCGCACCGCGCGCACGGAGACGAGCACGGACGCCGCGTCGGCGTGGGAGATCGACGATGCGGCGCGCGCTCGCCTGCGTGCGGCGGTGACCGCATTCGATCACGCGCCGATCTTCACGATTCACGGCTTCTGTCACCGCATCCTGATCGAGGACGCGTTCGCCGCACGCCGCCTGTTCGATCAGAAGCAGGTCGCCGACGAGGTCGCGTTCGATGCCGCGTTCGGGTCGCTGCTGCGCGAGCGATTCGCGCGCACGTCGCCGGATCGCGAGCTGCTCGCCGCGTACCTCGAGTGGAGCGGCACCGTCGATAGCCTCCGCGACCTGCTGCTCAAGTGCGCGCGCGCCGATGCCGTGCCGCCGAAACGGTTCGATGCCGCGGAGGCGCTCGACGTGTGGGCCGCGCTCCATGCCGCGCTCGGCACGCGGGCGAAGCGCGACCGCCTGCTCAGCGGCGTCAACTGGAAGGGCCAGCAGCGGCACGCCGTCGGCTGGGTCGACGCGATCGGCCGCGCGCTCGACGCGCTCGGCACGGGTGAGCCCGCGCCCGCCGCTGGGCCGCCCGCGCTGCGCATCGTCCGCGACGACGATCCGTTCGACGCGCCGAGGCTCGAGCCGGCCTCGCCGACGACGCCGAGCGGCATCGATCCCGCCGCCGTGCTCGGCGCGTGTGACTCGATCCGCGCCGAGGCGGGCAAGATCTACAAGCACGCGCAGGTCGCGGCACACCTCGCCGATGTGATCGGGGCGCTGCGCGGCGTGCTCCGTCTGCTGCCGCTCGACGCCGCCGTCGCCGCCGAGCTGCTGCCGCACGTGATCGATCGGATCGGCACCGACAAGGCCGAGCACGGCCAGTTCGACTACGACGACATGCTCGAGCTCGTGCGCGACGCGCTGCACGGACCTCGCGGTGCCGAGCTCGCGGCACGGCTGCGCACGCGCATGCCGTGGGTGATGATCGACGAGTTCCAGGACACCGATCCGATCCAGTGGGACATCTTCCGCACGGTGTGGATGGACGCGACCGCGCGCGGCCTGACGATCGTCGGCGATCCGAAGCAGGCGATCTATGGCTTCCGCGGCGCCGACGTGCAGACGTACGTCTACGCGCGCGACGAGCTCGTCCGCAACGGCGCGACCGAGGTGACGCTCGACATCAACCGGCGCTCGACGAAGCCGCTCGTCGACGCGGTCAACGCGATCCTCGCCGGTCCGCCGCTGTCGCCGCTGCTCGACAAGACGATCACCTACGACCACCCGGTGAAGGCGTCGGGCGACGTGACGGTGGAAGGCACCCGGCCGCCGGTGACCGTGTTCCACATGCAGGGCGGCAATCGCGACGACAACCGCAACGCGCTCGCCCGCGAGATCGGACTCGAGGTCGAGCGCCTGCGCGCGAACCCGCCGGTGTGGCAGAGCCGCGGCAACGCGCCGCCGTTCTCGCTCGGCCACGTGATGGTGCTGACGCGCGCGAACAAGGAGTCCGTCGCGATCGCGGCGGCGCTGCGCGCGCGGGGCCTCGCGTGCGCCCTCGTCGAGAGCGATCGCCTGTTCGAGACGCGAGAGGCCGCGGAGCTCGCCTCGGTGCTCGACGCGATCGCCGCGCCGCGCGATCGGTCGGCGCGCATGCGTGCGCTGCGGACGCGGTTCTTCGACGTGCCGTGGCAGGAGCTGATGCGTGTCGTCGACGCGCCGGATCACCATCCGCTGATCGCGCGCCTGTTCGACTGGGCCGCGCTGGCGGCGCGCCGCGACTACGAGCCGCTGTTCCGCCGGCTCGTCGAGGACAGCCGATTTGCCGAGCGCGCGCTCGTGCTCGGCGGCGGCGAACGTGCGCTCGTCAACACGTGGCACCTGATCGAGCTGCTGCTCGAGGAGGTCGCGCGATCGCGCTGCGATCTGTCGGAGCTCGTCGGCCGCCTGCGCCGCTGGATCAACGAGCAGGAGGAGCTCGCCGACGACCGCGACGTCCAGCGCGCCGAGACCGACGCCGACGCGATCCGCATCCTGACGATCCACAAGTCGAAGGGTCTCGAGGCGCCCTACGTGTTCATGTTTGGCTGCGCGAGCCCCGGCCCTCGCAGCAAGGTCGAGGTGCTGCGCGATGCCGCGGGCCGCACGCTGTGGGTGTCGGCGCAGGACGAGACGATCAAGCAGCGGATCGAGAGCGAGACCGACGCCGAGAACCAGCGCCTCGCGTACGTCGCGCTCACCCGCGCGCAGGTGCGGCTCTACCTGCCGCTCTACGCGACCGAGAAGGGCGTGCTCGACGCGCGCTCGACGTACCAGCCGATCCAGCGCTGCCTGACGCCGCTCGTCTATCACAAGAGCCCGCTCGTCGAGATCGTCGCGACCGAGGTCGACGCTGCACCGGAGCCGCCCGCGCCGGCCGCCGCGCTCGCCGGATTCGACGTGCCCTCGCTGCCAAGCGTCGCGGCGCTCGCCGCGCTGCCCGCGTCACGGACTTCGCTCGCGATGCTGTCGTACACGCGCCTCGCGAAGAATCTCGATGCCGCGGCGCTCGAGCCCGGCGAGCTGCCGCAGGCGATCGATGCCGCCGAGTTCGCGATCT